>JAFMEZ010000019.1 GCA_017856455.1 Parafilimonas sp. | reverse complement strand
GTATTTCAAATTCAAGATCTTTTGGCAATGGATGAATCTTTGAGATTGGACGATCCATATAAAGAACGAATCAATATTCCTGGTGATCCTAACCATTATTGGAGGTATAGAATGCCATTGAATATTGAAGATCTAAGTAAAAAGAATGAATTCAACGAGCTGTTGAAATTTTACATAACAACTAACGCAAGATAGTGCTAACAATTAAGTACTGGCTAAAAGAATTACAGTTTGAATTTCCTTTTGCTATATCAAAAGGTGTTAAGACGGCTCAACCAACTTTTATTGTTGAAATTACATGGCGTGGAATAAAAGCTTATGGTGAAGCACCTGCTATTTCATATTATAATATCTCAACAGATCAAATGGCAGCTGACCTTGATGCAAATAAAAATGCAATTGAAAAATTTGCATTTACTGATCCTAAAAGATTCTGGCATTTCTTGCATCATTTAATTCCCAATAATCCCTTTTTGGTTTGTGCATTGGATATAGCAGGATGGGATTTATATGGAAAAATACGCAGACAACCCCTCTACAAACTTTTTAATGCTGACCCAACTAAGATTCCTTTTACTGATTATACAATTGGAATGGATACAAAAGAAGTGATGTTAGAGAAATTAAATAAACATCAATCGCCTATATACAAGATAAAAGTTGGAGGTATTGCCGACCTTGAAATATTAGAGGCAATTCGTTCAGTTACCAATTCGGTCATTCGTGTGGATGCTAATGCTGGGTGGACATACCAGCAGGCACTTGAAATGTTGCCGGAATTAAAAAAATTGGATGTAGAATTGATTGAAGAACCTCTTCCAATTGATCTTGTTGAAGAGATGAAAGCATTAAAAAAAGTATCTATAATTCCTCTTATTGCTGATGAATCATGTAAAAATGCAAAAGACATACAAGAATGTTTAGATGGCTTTCATGGTATTAATATTAAATTGACGAAGTGCTCAGGAATTACTCCTGCACTAGAAATGATATCAATTGCGAAAAAATACCAGTTGAGTACAATGCTGGGTTGTATGAACGAATCATCAATTGGAACAGCTGCATTGGTTCATTTGTCTCCTTTGGTTGATTATTTGGATGCCGATGGCCCCTTATTGTTAAAACAAGACCTTGCATCCGGACTCGAACTTCATGATCATGCATGGAAGTTACCAGTTGAACCGGGTTTAGGAATCGTGATCAAGGAAGATTTATAGGATCTTATACGATAATCCTACACCAAATGTTCTCGGATTACCCAAATGAACTGCTCCAAAATCATATGCATAACTGATGTATTTAACATCTGTAATGTTTCGTGCCCACACATAAGTGCTCAGTTTTGAAAATTTAAATCCAATTTGTGCATGCAGTAGTCCGTATGCATCCTGCTTTATTGTATTGGCGAAATCAAAGTATTGAGTACCTGAATATTGGTATTGAATATTACTCCAAAAATCCATTTTTCCTATTTTCTTTTTGTATGTTGCAGTAAGGAATTGGCTTGTAGTTGGGGTAAATATTTGTCTTTTGTTATTTAGATTAACTTGTGTTCCGTTAGAGACAGTTGTGAATGTTTTATACTTCGCATTTACAATTCCAGCATTATATTGAAGCGTTAATTCTTTTGATGGCTTCGCTGAAATTTCCCACTCAATTCCACTGCTTCTTAGGTCTCCTGCGTTTTTTGTTATGGTGACTGCATCAGGTAATATGAGGAAAGGAGTCTGAATATTGGTTACATGATTATAGAATCCTGCAATTGAATATTGCAATGTTTTTAGTTTATTGACCCCTTTAAAGCCAATTTCAAACATATTTGAAAATTCGGGCAGGAATGATGCCAATGGAATTTGTGATGGATCACTCGAAATACTCGAAAGTCCGCCTGACCTAAACCCTCTGCTATAGTTAAAATATAAAAACTGATTATCACTAACTGTATAATTTAGTCCAACTTTTGGTGAAAAAGCAACATAGTTTTTTTTGCCTGTTGTGTCTTCAAGCATGGTAAAGCTAAAGGAGGGTTGTTTTTCAAAATCGCTTCTTACTGTCAGTGCTCTATTCTCGTAGTCTAATCTTGCACCAACTTGTAAGGAGATTTTATTATTTAACTGATATTCAGCATGTGCATATCCTGCTACACCATCCGTTTTTAATAAGTTGAAGGAAATGATTGAAAAATCAGTATCTGGAATCCCAATAAATCCAGCATCTCTACCAAAAACTGTAGCTTGTTTAGTAGGGCTGTAATTATTGTATTGGTATATACCGGTTGACCATTTTAGTTTAGTATCATTTTTATCTGCAGATTGTATTCTTAACTCATTTGTAATGGCATTAACATTATTATATGACTTTCCATAGTTGTTGTATATTCCGATGATTTCAAATTCAGAAAAATCTGCATCAAGCGTATTGTCGTAATACCTGTAATTATTTTGATATGAGGTTTGCAAAACTACATTTACTTTTTCTCCTTTGTGCTGTAAGACAACAGATGCATTATTCGTTTGATCATTCATTGATGTTACCTGGTTTTGAGACAAATGGAATGGATTTGATAATGCAGATGCAAGGTCACCATTTAGAGGGAAGGCGCCATCATTAACAGATTTATAATATTTATAATCTGCCTGAATTGTCCAATTGTTTTTCATTATATATTTCAATTGGATATTGGTCATATTTTGACGTTGTCTATCATATTTTTCCGAGATGAAATCATTGGTATAAAAGCCATTTTTAACATCGTTCAAATAAGCGGTACTAAAAAACAATTTGTCTTTAAGGATTGGGGCTTTGTATTGCGCACTGAATCTTTTTTGACCTGCATTTCCAATTGACATATCTGCAAGTAGGCTTGACTGATTCGTGGGGGCTTTAGTAGTAATGTTGATTACACCACCCATGCTATTTCTGCCATAAAATGTGGATTGTGGACCTCTTAAAATTTCAATACTCTCAATATCATTGAGTTGTGGGATATAGGTGTCTAGATTGAATTGTGCAACACCATCAATATAAGTTGCAACAGATTGATCATATGAGGTTGTTACAATTCCTCTTATGCCAGCAATATTTCTGTTATCACCAGAGTTGGCTAAATTAAAATTTGGTGCAATTCCTTTAAGGTTTGCAATATCCCATAGCCTGTAAGATTGAATCTGTCCGCTACTAATTTGCGTAACGGAGGAAGGTGTTTTTAAAAGTTTTTTTTGTTTTTTTTCTGCACCAAAAATGACAATGTCATCAAGTTGTTTACTGAATATTTCTTTTTGGATGAGTGAATCTTTTTTTTGTGCTAACAAGGAGTGAGAAAATAATAACACAATTGCTAATGTCAAAGTACGTAAGGGGGGCATTTTCTTTATTTTAATAATGTATCAATATTTTTTTGATTGATTTCGCAGAAAAATTCACTGATATTATCAGTACATCTTTCTATAAATTGTTTTCCTTTTTCAGGAGTAGCTTTTGAGGGATCTCCAGATCCTGTGTCTTTGGTAATTTTTGTCCAAGGTCTTTGCGTCCAAGCCCATCCTTCCTGAAATCCTTTCGGAGTGAATTTTTTATTAGCGCCATCTCCTGCATTTTCTAGCGGTAGCAGTAATTCTGGGTGGAGGTGCATCATTACACTTGTTTCCATTTCATCTGCATGATCGCCTTTGTTTTCAAAAATATCATCTTTCTTTCCAGCTTGATACCAATTGATCACTGTTATAAATAGTGAAGGGTAGAGTCCGGCTAATTCTCTTATGATTGAAACAAAGTTATTAGCTCCATGTCCATTTAATATGACAAATTTTGTCGCTCCATGCCTGATGATCACATCGCAAATATCTTTCAATATTGAAAGCTGAGTGGATGGGTTCATATTCATGCAATAGGCAATGTCTAACTGACCTGTATTGACACCGAATGGAATTGTAGGGAGTACCAAGACTTTCGTTCCTTTTTGCCATGCTTTATCAGCAGCACCATATGCTATGGCATCTACTTGGTAATTATCAGTCGCATATGGCATATGATAATTATGGGCCTCTGTAGCGCCCCATGGAAGAACAGCTACATCAAATTTATGTGTTTGTATTTCCTTCCAATTTGTCTCTGCAAGAATAAAGGGACGTGCTTTAGGATTCATATGATGGTTATTTTCTTTTTTCTGAAATAGATTTGATGGAGTTGATTGAAACATTTAATTCAAATCCAATTAGTAAAACAAGAGAATTTACAAATACCAAAAACATTAAAATAAGGATACTGCCTAATGATCCGTATATTTTATTGTAGCTGGAAATATTATTAACCCAATACGAAAAAAGGTAAGAAAATAAAATAATGAGGGTAGTGGCTACAATTGAACCCGGTGTTCTGATTTTCCATTTTTTCTGTACATGTGGAGCGTATTTGTAAATAATTCCAATTGCAAAGAATATCAATAACACCGTAAGTAATATTTGAGTAGAAGTGATCAGCCAGTCTAATGTATGATTTTTAATATTTAGTGCATCATAGATATAACCAATGAGTACACTTTGTGTGAACATGATTAAAATTGTGGCCAGTATCAATAACACAATTACAAAGGTGAGCTGAATGGCTGCTAATCTAACTTGAATAAAGTTCCTGTTCTCTACTTCAATATGCAGCATAGATTTTCTGAATGTTCTCATTAATGTAATCGTGGCATTGGATGAGAAATATAATGCCAACAATAAACCGAATGAAAGTGTTCCAGTACCTGCAGAGAAAAAGTCGTCTGTAACATTCTTTATCATTAAATAAGTATGGTTATCTGGGATCACATTTTTTAAAAGGATCAAAATTTCTCCATATAGTTTTTTTGAACCTGGAAGAAAAGATAATGTGGTAAAAAGGAAAATAAATAGAGGTGGGATTGCCATCAAAAAATTAAAAGCAACCGATGCTGCTCTTTCATTTAATCCGATTTGTTGGGTTTGTTTTATGAAAAATACAACTACATCATAAAGGGGGATACCTTCAAATCCTGGAAGAGTAATTCTTTTAGACCAATTAATTATTGGTTTAATTGGCCAACTCTCTAAGATGATCCGCTGTAATTTGATCATATTGTATCAATGAATTCTCAGGCTATCCAGCGCACGCTGATATTTTCTTGCATTCTTAAAATGCTTCTCAGCAGTTGCCGCAAAATTATGTGAACCTGAAAAATCCTCTTTTGCACAAAAGTACAAATAGTCTGTCTTCTCGGCCTGTAAAACTGCATCAATTGAAGGTATGGATGCAGTACAAATAGGACCAGGAGGCAGTCCTTTATGCTTATAGGTATTGTAGGGGGATGATTTCGATGAATTGATATGCTGCAATGTTATTCTTTTCAATAAGAAGTTATTCAAGGCAAATTTTATCGTTGGATCAGCGCCAAGGTTCATGTCTTTTTTCAATCTATTTACATAAACACTAGCAATAATAGGTTTTTCATCATTGTTGTTGGTTTCTTCTTCAACAATGGAAGCAATTGTATAGACTTCAGATTTAGAAAGTTCTAGTGATTGAGCTTTCTCTATCCGGCTGTTTGTCCAAAAATCATTGGATTCTTTTGTCATTCTTGAAACAAATTCCCTTGGACTCACATTCCAGTATATTTCGTACGTATTAGGAATGATCAATGTCATAAAAGTTTTGTCATCAACTCCAAAGGGTTTTATTGAGTCTTGGTTTTGAATAAACCTCAAAAACTCATTTTCAGTAAATTCAAATTTTGTGGAAACGTATTTTGCAAAATCACGTGTTGTCCTGAATTTATTGATGGTTAAGGCAATAGGGGATTGCCTTCCGCCGTTCAATTTGCGAAAGAAGCTAAAAATGCTTGCGTCTTTTTTGATAATATATCTTCCTGGTTTGATATGATCCCAGTATCCAAACCATTCGGCCAATCCCAAAAAACTGGTGTATTGTGCCGGTTTTATGGAGGATTTGATCTTATTTTTTACAAATGATTTGTTGGCCTTACTGCTAGGAATCAGTATGACAACCTCTTCACCTTTAAAATTAGTTGCAGGTCTGAGGAAAAGTGTATAGAAAAAAGCAGAAAAAATAAAAGCCAAGATTAGTATCATGATGAGACCGACTCGGCTGCTTTTATTCTTTGAGATCTTTTTTTTGGTTGACTTTCTTGCAGTAGCCATGATTGAATATAATAAAAAACCCCGCTTTTTGAGCGGGGCAATTATATGATACAATGAGTTATTTTGCTGGAGCTGGATTTACTGGCTGTGCTGGAATTGCAGGAGTTGATTGGTTTGTGGTGCTTCCAGTTGTAGGGATATTTTTAATAGTATCCGTTGAGACCCCTTTACCTGTTTTGATCACTAAAGCAGACACTAAGCATAATACTACCAGAGCACTTGCAAGTATCCATGTGCCTTTTTCCAAAACATCGGTAGTTTGTTTTACTCCCATGAATTGATTACTGAAGCCAGCAATGTTTCCTGCTAGTCCTCCACCTTTTGGGTTTTGAATCAGAACGATAGCTCCGAGTAGAACCGAAGCGAGTATAATCAATGCTATAAAGAGTGTTGTCATATCTTATTTTCTTTAATCTGTTGAATCTTGGCGGCAAAAATATGATGATTAGAAGGATTTTGCAAACTTAATTTATGGTAGATTTCAATCGCTTTTTCCCTTAATCCTTGCTTTAGATATACCTCTGCCATTGCTTCTGTAAAAACCTCATTTTTTTCAGTACCTGTAACTTCTTTGGTATCCCCAAATATTTCATCAATGTTCTTGTATGTAATGGTCTCAGGTGCCGGCTGAAGGCGTTTCATTGTTCTCAGCCAAGCTGTGAAAGATTGAACTTTTTTAGACAACTCATCTTTCTGTTCTTCTTTGGATAGTTTAATACCCTGGGAAGCAAAATAGTCAACAGTGTGATAGGGGTCAATGGGAATTTCTAATGAAGTTTCAGTTTGATCTTCTTTTACCTCCTCTTCTATGATTTCTTTTTCAATAACGGATTGTTCATCATTTCTTTCTTCCTGAATAGTATGTTGACTTGATTCGAAGTTGTTCTTTTTAAATTGCCCGATTTCTGCATCATCATTCATTTGATAATTCAGCCACTGGGGTTGATTGAAAAATAAAGAAGTGTGTGAGAGCGCTTCTTTATATCCTATATGTAAATTTGATTTTAATTTTTTTGTGTACAGAAAATGTAAAATGGAAGAATAGGGGAAAGATTCTGTCATTCCTTTCAGTTCATCGACAGTAAGTTCCTTCAGGCTTTCTCTGTCAAAAAGGGATTGAACAATATAATCTGATTCTTTCACCATCCTGCTAATATAATGTGTTTACCAATTTGAAAAAATTCGATTAAAAATTTCATCTGATAGATTGTTTACCATCTGCTCATTTAAATCAAGTTCAGCCTGCGAAAGACTTTTTGTTGCAGAAAAAGGGAAGTTTCTGGTAATATCAGTTTCGAAATTCTTTTTGTCATCCTTTCTGTTGCGAAAAATAATATGAATAGTTACGTTTAAATTGTTGCTGGCAACCTGCTGTTGTGATATACCAGATGTGCTTACTGAATAATCACTGATGTATCCACTGATTTCAAAATCAGCCTCATCATTTGTTTGAGAGAGCCTGGTTTGATTGACAATCTTTTGTCTGAGCTTATCGGTTAATTTCGGACTCAACTGCGGATTGATATACCTGGCTTTATTTTCTATGAAAGATACTTTTACAGTTTTAATTTCAGGTGGAATAGGAGCAGCATCTTTCAGAGAGTACCTACAGGTACCTTGAAAAGCAATGGTTCCAATTAACCAAATCAGTCCAATTTGAATGGCATTTAAAATCTTCCTATTCCTCAATATCATATTCCTTTAATTTTCTGTATAATGTTCTTTCGCTGATGCCCAAATCTGATGCAGCATCTTTTCTTTTTCCTTTATGTTTTTTGAGTGCCTTTTCAATCAGCTCCTTTTCTTTGTCCATTATATTGAGCGACTCATCCACTACAATGGATTCTTCAACATCTCTGCTGTCTGGTAAAATAACAGGCTGATTTGAATGAACAGGTATGATATTATTATGGCTGGATGTTTCATGAATACTCCTGCTACTCATTGGAATTTCCTGACGAAAATTTTCTTCTACCATTTGTGAAACAGTAGATGCAACAGATGGATTTTGAACGATTTCAAAAAACATTTTTTTCATTTCTGTGACATCTTTTTTTAAATCAAAAAAGAGTTTGTATAAAATGTCGCGCTCATTCATGAATTCAGCTTTTCCAACGCCAGATTGACCGCCACTGACCAATACAGGAAGATTAGTTTGGCTGATTTTCGGCAGAAATTTTTCGAGAGCTTGAGCTGTGATTGACTTTTCTTCTGCCAAAACAGAAATTTGTTCAGCAATATTTTTAAGTTCCCTTACATTTCCAGGCCAAGGATAATTCAATAACATTTGTTTGGCGTCTTCTGTAAGTTGAATGGGACTCGTTCTGTATTTCTCGGCAAAATCCACTGCAAATTTTCTAAACAATAAGATGATGTCTTCTTTTCTTTCTCTTAAGGAGGGTACTCTTATTGGTACAGTATTTAAACGATAATATAAATCCTCTCTAAACTTATTGTCTTGTGTTGCAATCAATAAATCTTTATTGGTTGCTGCAATTACCCTAACATCTGTTTTTTGCACTTTGGATGAACCTACTCTAATAAATTCTGAATTTTCAAGTACACGCAATAGTCTTGCTTGTGTACCCAGTGGCATTTCACCAATTTCATCCATAAACAACGTACCACCATTTACTGTTTCAAAATAACCTTTACGGGCATCAACTGCTCCAGTAAATGATCCTTTTTCATGTCCGAATAGTTCAGAATCAATAGTGCCTTCAGGAATTGCGCCACAGTTAACGGCTATAAAAGGGTTATGCTTTCTGGGAGAAAGCGCATGAATGATTTGAGAAAATATTTCTTTACCTACACCACTTTCTCCTACGATCAGTACTGTTAAATCAGTATTTGCAACCTGAGCAGCAACCTGTAATGCATAATTCAATGCAGGGGAGTTGCCTATAATACCAAATCTGTTTTTTAAACTTTGTAAATCCATCACTTACATTTTTTAGGAAACAATATTTCCAATCAAAGTACCCTGCGTGCAATCATACACATCAACCGTTACGTAATCTCCTGGTTTTAATGTTGTTCCATTCTTCTCAAATACTACGACTTTATTCTGGCTGTTACGACCCATCCAATGCTGATTGCTTTTTTTTGAATTTCCTTCAATCAATACTTCAAATTTTTTACCAAGGTCTAGTTTGTTGCTTTCCAAAGACAAATGATTTTGAAGCGCAACAATTTCTTCCAATCTTTTTTGCTTTAGTTCCATCGGCACATCATCCTGATATCTTTTCGCAGCCAAAGTTCCTGGGCGTTCAGAATACATAAACATATAGCTGTATTCATACTTCGAATTACGCATGACATCTAATGTATCCAAATGATCATTATCATCTTCCGTACAAAATCCCGCTATAATATCAGAACTGATTGCACATTCTGGCATTACTTCACGTATTCTTTTCACTTTTGCCAAATACCATTCTCTGGTATATGTTCTGTTCATTAACTGTAAAATTCTAGTCGAACCGCTCTGCAGTGGCAGATGAATGTATTTACATATGTTCTCATATTTTTTCATTGTTTGCAAAACACTCTCTGTAATATCCTTTGGGTGGGATGTGCTGAATCTTACACGAAGTTGTGGACTGATATATGCAACTTGTTCAAGCAGCATGGCAAAATCAACTGCATGATTGGTGATTGGATCTACCCAATAGTAACTGTCAACATTCTGTCCCAATAAGGTCACTTCCTTGAATCCTCTTTCATATAAATCTCTACACTCGTCGAGGATTGAAGAATTGTCTCTGCTTCTTTCTCTTCCTCTTGTAAATGGAACAACACAAAAGGCACACATGTTATTACAACCTCTCATGATGCTTACAAAAGCAGTGATTCCGTTAGAATTAATTCTAACCGGTGATATGTCTGCATAGGTTTCTTCTCTACTGAGCAAGACATTTACTGCTTTAGTTCCTGTTTCTGCTTCTTCAATCAGTTGGGGTAGGGTGCGGTAAGCATCTGGACCAACAACAATATCAACCAATTTCTCTTCTTCGAGCAATTTGCTTTTTAATCGCTCCGCCATACAACCCAAAACACCAATCAAAAGAGCAGGGTTGTTTTTCTTGATTTTTTTGAATTCAGTTAATCGCTTTCTGATGGTTTGTTCTGCTTTTTCTCTAATTGAGCAGGTGTTCAATAAAATCAGACTTGCTTGATCTACATCCTTGGTTGATCCGAATCCACTCGTTTGTAAAATAGAAGCAATGATCTCACTGTCACTGAAGTTCATTTGACAGCCATAGCTCTCTATATAAAATCGTTTGTCGGAAGATTGAGATGCTTCCTCAATTCCTTGATATGCCTCGCCCTGACGCGATTCATCGATCACTTTTTGTTCAATCTCAAACATTCCGCAAAATTAGTAAAAAGGAGTAATGTGACAAATTGTCACATGTTAATTTTGTACCAGGTATCGTTGTCCTAACCAGGATTTACCCAGTGGGACAATCCAATTGCTCAAAAGAGCTTTTTTTGTAGGTACTGTATTATCAAAAAACAAGGTATGCTCATTCAAAAATCCCTTTTCAATGGCATATTGAATTTGATTGAGCGGGAGTAATTCAACCTTGTCTTTTACTATAAATGCAAGATTTGTCCTTTCGAAAAGAGAAACTCCCATTGTAGATTCGATCAATTTGATCACTCTAACTGAACTATCTGTACTGCAACCGCTCACACCCGTTTGCTCCTCATCAGCCATCATCACGATAAATTGCCCGAAAAACATACTTGCATACCCTTTCACAGGTGTTCCATGTGATTTCCAGGTTTGGGTAAAATCCTCGAGTGTCTTTTCAATTTGCAATGCTTCACTGATACTGAATTTTCTGTTTGATTGATAAATCCAAACTCGAGATGAATCATTAAAATCGTTTGGTAGTAAATGTTCGTATGATAGGTTCATTATTTGATGGATTGTGCAATTAATTCTGCGATATCTAAGACTTTTATTTCCTCTTGCTTCTCATTTAATTTGATGCCATCTGTTAACATGGTATTGCAAAATGGACAAGCAGATGCTACAATTGATGCGCCAGTTTCAATTGCTTCAGTAGTTCTTTCCAAGTTTACTCTGATAGAACCCTTTTCCTCTTCTTTGAACATTTGTGCACCACCAGCTCCGCAACATAAACCATTGCTTTTGCATCTTTTCATCTCGACCAAAGATGCATCGAGCGCTTCAATAACTGATCTTGGGGCATCATAAATTTGATTGCTTCTGCCGAGATAACAGGAATCATGAAAGGTGATTTTTTTCCCTTTAAAGCTTCCGTTTTCAGATAGAACGATCTTTCCTTCATTAATCAATTGTTGTAATAAAGTGCTGTGATGAATGACTTCATAATTTCCTCCCAGCTCTGGGTACTCATTTTTAAGTGTGTTGAAGCAGTGAGGACAAGCAGTTACGATTTTTTTGATGTTATAGTTATTTAGTAACTGGATGTTTTGGTATGCCATCATTTGAAACTGAAATTCATTTCCGGCTCTTCTTGCTGGATCACCGGTACACATTTCCTCAGTTCCAAGAATTGCATATGAGTAACCAACTTTTTCTAGAATTGTAATAAATGCTTTGGTGATGGATTGTGCTCTTACATCAAAGCTGCCAGCACATCCCACCCAAAATAAAATTTCAGGCTGATTTCCTTTACTGATTTCTTCAGACCAGATAGGTACTTTCATAAAGATTCTTTTGTCCAATCAGTTCTCTGATCGGGTGAAAATTTCCAAGGTGCAAAATTATTTTCAATATTTCCAAACATAGAAGTCCACTCTTGTGGCGATGAACTTTTTTCCATAATGAGGTATCTTCTCATTTGTACAATGATATCCAGTGGGTTGATGCTAACAGGGCAAGCCTCTACGCATGCATTACATGTTGTACAGGCACGAAGTTCTTCCTCTGAGATGTAGTCAAAAAGCAATGATCTGTCTTCAGATTTCCACTCAGAATCCTTTTCAATTTTTCTTCCAATTTCTTCTGCACGGTCACGTGTCGCCATCATTATTTTTCTTGGGGAAAGCAGTTTGCCGGTTTGGTTAGCCGGACAAGCAGCAGTGCATCTTCCACATTCAGTGCAGCTAAATGCATCCATGATGTTTTTCCAAGATAAATCTGTTATGTCTTTCGCTCCAAATGATGGAGGTTGTTGGTTGGTTGTTTGCTGTGCCAATTCAGGCTGAAAAGCAAATAAAACTTCATTTTGAACTGATGGCATGTTTTTTAATTTCCCAATCGGTTCAAGTTTTGAAAAGTATGCATTAGGAAAAGCGAGGATAATGTGAAGATGTTTTGACCATGACAGATAATTTAAAAATGCCAATACACCAACAATATGCAGCCACCAGCAAATCCTTTCAACCAATACCAAGGTTTGATCAGAATAACTGTTTAAAATTGGATGTAACAATGACGAAAAATAAAATATACCAGTTGTATGTTCGGTATATGGTGAAACACCTCTCAACTGAAGCAATGAATCGGCTGCATTCATCTTAAGAAAAAGTGACATCAAGATGATTTCAATAATCAAAATGATATTTGCATCTTTAGAAGGCCATCCATTTAGTTCTTTTGATCTTAGTCGCTTTATATTGATAAAATTTCTTCTCAACAGAAAAACAATGCACGCAAATATTACTAATACCGCAAGTGATTCGAATAGATTGATCAATATTCCGTAAAATGAAGGGAGGAGTGTAAGTAAAAACCGATGTGTTCCGAATAGACCATCAATGACGATTTCAAGCATCTCAATATTGATAATGATGAAACCTGCATATACCATTAAATGAAGAATTGCAACTGTTGGATTTTTGAACATTTTCTTTTGTCCAAATGCCAATAAAATCACATTCATCCATCTTTTTGAAGGATGATCATTGATCGTTTCAGGTTGCCCCAATAAAATGAGTCGTTTAATCAGTCCAATTCTTTTTGCAAAAAAGTAGACTGCAGTGAAGAGTAGGAGTCCAAAAAGAATTTGTTGGAAAATTTCCATGCAAAAAACTTAGTTGTGCTAAATTACATGATGTAACATTAATTATAGTTTAAAATGAACAAGAAATATATACTCAGTGCTGAGAAGGCACATATGAAAATGAGGAGAATTGCATTTCAAATTCTGGAACGAAATGCTGACCTAGATGCGATTCACATTGCAGGGATAAAAGAAAACGGATTTTTGATCGCCAAGGAGCTCAAGAAGATATTGGAAGAAATATCCTCATTTACATTAGAATTATCGTCAATTGACCTTGATAAGTCAAATCCCATTGATTGTAAAATTGACAAAAGCGTAGATTTTAAGCATAAAATTGTTCTGATTGTTGACGATGTTGTCAATAGCGGTAAAGCGTTATTGCATGCCATTCATCCCATACTTGCTCAATCACCCAAGAATATTCAAACAGTTACATTGGTGGAACGTAGTTACAAAACATATCCTGTTCATGTTGATTATGTGGGTGTATCCCTTGCCACAACCCTTGAAGATCATATATCCGTTGAATTTAAAGACGGTATTTTGAAAGGTGCCTATTTAGAATAGACAGATCAGCATCAATTATTTATTTTTGTAAAAATCAGGTTATGGAACAAGCAATAGTGCAAAAAGTTGATTTGTGGTTGAGTGGGAATTATGATGAAACAACTAAATCTGAGATTCGTCGTTTGCAGAATGAAAATCCAAATGAATTGTCGGATGCCTTTTATAAAAATTTAGAGTTTGGCACTGGCGGACTCCGAGGTATTATGGGTGTGGGTACAAACCGTATAAATCAATATACTGTTGGAATGGCTACCCAGGGATTTGCCAACTACCTTATAAAAATGTTTCCAAACGAACAACTGAGGGTAGCAGTTGCGCATGACAGCAGAAATAATAGTCGCCTTTTTG
Organism: Parafilimonas sp.; assembly: GCA_017856455.1. Classification (GTDB taxonomy): domain Bacteria; phylum Bacteroidota; class Bacteroidia; order Chitinophagales; family Chitinophagaceae; genus Pollutibacter. The sequence goes on along the minus strand of JAFMEZ010000019.1, from coordinate 22,897 downwards.
CAGAAATCACTGCCAATGTTATGGCAGCCAATGGTATTCAAGTATTTTTATTTGAAGCATTGCGTCCAACTCCTGAGCTTTCATTTACAATCCGACATAAAAACTGTCACGGTGGCGTGGTTTGCACAGCATCCCACAATCCTAAAGAATACAATGGTTACAAAGCGTACTTCAATGATGGAGGTCAATTGGTTCCTCCTCATGATAAAAATGTAATCATTGAAGTTGAAAAAATTGCCAGCGTTGATGATGTGAAATGGAAAGGTGGTGAAACTAATATTCACATGATTGGTAATGAAATGGATAAGGCATATGTTCAAATGGTAAAAGGTCTCAGTGTTTATCCTGATGTGATAAGAAAACAGAAAGACCTTAAAATTGTCTATACTCCTATTCATGGTACTGGAATCACCATGGTTCCAAAAGTGCTTGAGGCTTACGGCTTTGAAAATATAGTATTGGTAGAAGAGCAAATTGAGCCCAATGGTAATTTTCCAACAGTAGTTTATCCCAATCCGGAAGAGAGTGAAGCAATGAGCTTAGGTCTTAAAAAAGCGAATGAAATTGATGCTGATATTTTATTGGGTACTGATCCAGATGCTGACCGTGTAGGAATTGGAGTGAAAGATCATCACGGCAATTGGGTGCTGATGAACGGAAACCAAACTGCTGTTCTTGCTTTTAATTACCTTATTGAAGCGCGGAAGAAAAAAGGAATAGCAAAGGATAATGACATGGTAGTTAAGACAATCGTCACTACCGATATGATTGATATTATTGCTTCAAAAAATAACATCAATTGTTATAGTGTTTTAACAGGTTTCAAATGGATTGCAGAATTGATCAAGTCAAAAGAAGCCAACGAAAATTATGTTATTGGGGGTGAGGAGTCGTACGGACTCATGATAGGGGATCAGCTGCGAGATAAAGATGCAGTAAGTGCTGTTGCTATCCTTTGTGAAATGGCTGCATATGAGAAAGATGCAGGCAAAACACTTTTTTCAAAATTGATTGACTTATATGTTCAATATGGCTTGTTCAGGGAGCATCTTATTTCTATAACTAAGAAGGGTAGAGATGGACAAGCGCAAATTGCTGAGATGATGGAAAAATACAGAACAGCACCTCCTTCTTCATTGGGTGGAGTAAAGGTTGTAGGCATGTATGATTATGAAAAACGAGAAGCAAAAGATTTAAACAATGGACAAGTTTGTACGATCGATCTTCCTAAGAGTAACGTTTTGCAGTTTGTTCTTGAAGATGGAAGCAAAATCAGCGCCAGACCTTCTGGTACAGAGCCTAAAATTAAATTCTATTTCAGCGTTCAAGGGAAATTAGATCATGCTGCCAATTTTGATCATGCTTGGAAAGAAGCAGGAGACAAAATAGAAGCAATTATTGTTGATTTGGGATTGAAAGGATAAAGTATTGCTGAATGAGAACAACTGAGGATAGTTATTTACACAAGGGATTAAGAAAAAAACTAGTTGATCAAATCAAAGAGAAAGGCATTACTGATCAGGCAGTATTAAATGCTATTTTAAATGTTCCTCGTCATTTTTTTCTTGACTCCGCATTTGAAAAGCAAGCATATGAAGACCGGGCTTTCCCTATAGGACAAGATCAAACCATTTCTCAGCCTTATACTGTTGCATATCAAACCCAACTTTTACAAGTAAAGCCATTTGAAAAAATACTTGAAGTGGGTACAGGAAGTGCATATCAGGCTTCTGTTCTTGCAGAGCTAAAAGCAAAGGTCTATACTATTGAAAGGCAAAAACAATTATATGAGGCAAACAAGGAGTTTGCTTATTTGAAAAAATATCCCACACTTCAAATGTTTTACGGAGATGGTTTTGAAGGATTGCCAACTTATGCACCATTTGATAAAGTATTAATTACAGCTGCTGCACCTTATATACCTGAAAAACTCATCGCTCAATTGAAGCCTGGTGGCATGATGGTGCTTCCATTGGATGAAGATAATATGCAACGTATGCATAGAATTACCAAAACTGCTGATGGAAGTTTGATAGAAGAAAAATTTGATCAATTCTCTTTTGTGCCAATGCTTGTTGGTAAAAGAGAATAAAAAAAGCCGCTTTTCAGCGGCTTTCATTTTATTGTTGCAAATTCATTCCTTCTTGCATTCCGTCTGCTCCAGAATTGGTGTTTTTACGCTTAAATAAACTTGCATCTACTTTACCAAATCGATAGCTAAAGTTTACTCTTAATACTTGCCAATCTCTTCTTCTTGTATTTGTTTGAGTGAAGTATTGTGATGAAGAGTATGCGCCATAAACTTTTGTTTTGAACATGTCATTCATGCTGAAGGTAAGTGACCCTCTCTTTTCTTTTAAGAAATCCTTTCTCAATGCAAATTCAAATCCATAGTTTGGCATTACATAACCTTGAGCTGTTGTTTGTGCAAATCCTCCCCATGGACCACCACCACCCATTGGGCCACCTCCTCTTCTTCCTCCGCCACCACCACTGTTCTGAGGTAGAATAGATTTACTGCGGTAGTCGCCTGTTAATTGAAGCGTGAAATTGGAAGGCAACTTGATATTCATATTTATTTTTCCAAAGAAACTCCAAAGTGAATTGTTCAAATCAACTTGCAAGTTTGTACTATTGATACTAGAATTGAATACATTCAAATTTGTTGTGGTTTCCAACCATTTCGTCAAAGGATTTCTTGAAGTAAGCTCTAATCCATATGCTCTACTGCTATTGGCGTTGATATAAGTATTGATCAATACATCTTTACTGGAAACAGTGCTTGCTTCTTTAACCTGGTATCTTGTAATAAGATTATCGGTTTGCTTGAAATATCCTGAGAAGAACAAACTATTGTTTCCTTTCATGGAAATTTGATAATTCAATTCAAGGGAATTGGTAAATTCTGGAATCAAATCAGGATTACCCCTATTGATGTTCAGCGAGTCGGTATAATCTATGAATGGTAAAATTTGAAAGAAGTTAGGACGGTTTATCTTTCTCGCGTAGCTGAACTGAAGATCTTGAGATTGAGAGATCTGGTGTGTTAAATTCACGCTTGGGAAAAGGCTAAGAGGGTAGCTGTTAGAAAATCCGTTTCCATTGGTTAATAATCTACCATTGTATTTAGAACTCTCTGCTCTTAATCCAAGTTGGTAGTTTGTTTTTTTGCCAATTACGTTAGAGTAAGTTGAATAAGCAGCTAATACTCGATCATTGAATTTATAGTTTGCATTAAGTGCATAAATTGGAAAACCATTGATGTAATTGAGGTTCTCGCTCTGAAAATCTCTTAATGCAACTCTCGCGCCAAGTTCAATTTTAGATTGTGCACTGAGTGGATTTGAATAATCAACTTGTGCAGTATAGAAAGTATTTGATCCTTTTCCTTCTTGAGCCTGGTTGATTGGACTACCTTTTGCAATTCTATTCACATCAAAATATTGGGTATTAAACCCACCATTATTGCTGTTGTTGCTCTTATTCAAGTTGAAGTCTGCAGTCAATTCTTTTCCAGGTTTTGCGAAAAGGTGTTTGAACCCAATAGAGCTACCATAGTTTTTAAAATTGGATTTAAAATCTGTATTTCTCTCAGAGAAAATAGATTTAATACCAGTCGTGTATAATGTATCAGTTTGAATTGATAATAGGTCGGTATTGTTGAATTTCCCTTGTACAAAATTTCCTGCGATGGTAATTGTATTTCTGTTGTCGATAAAATAATCCAAACCAGCACGGTTAAAATTGAAAAAACCATTGTTTAAAGGATTGTTATTTTGTGTGTATCGAATAGTAGGGGTAGAAAAGAATTCATCACGAATCGATTGTCCTGTACCAATTGATTTTCTTTTATTGAACATCGAGCTTACAAAGACATTGATTTTATCCTGTTTAACATTCAAGTCACCGCCTATATTTGGCATTGCACGTGTATCAATTCCAGCTCTAAGATTACCGTTATATCCAGCTTTTCTGTTTTTCTTTAATACGATATTAATGATGCCTGATGTTCCACCAGATGCATCATATTTTGCTGAAGGATTGGTGATCAATTCAACAGATTGTATTGCATCAGATGGGATTTGATCCAATGAAAGATTAGTTGGTCTTCCATCAACAAAGATGGTAGGAGATGCATTTCTTAATGAAACATTACCGTCAATATCTACATCAACACCTGGAATGTTTTTCATCAACTCAGTTGCAGTTTGTCCTGTTGATACCAAATTCTTTTCTACGTTAAAAATTTTGCGGTCAACACCCATTTGCATGAAAGGTTTTGACGCAACAATTTTGATTTCTTCCAATTGTTTTGCGTCTTGTTCAAGTTTGATGTTACCTAAGTCAACATCAAAATAAGGAGGTTGAAATTTTACATTTTTTTCCAGCGTTACATATCCAATGGCAGTTATTTTTAATTTGAATTCACCGTTGGTAGGAAGATTTTCCAGGCTAAAATCACCATTCGATTTGGTGAGTTGTCCAGATAGTATTGATTCCGTTTTTTCCTTTGTCTGCGGGTTTGTCTTGATTTGAATCAGCTGAACAGATGATGCATCTACTCCTTTGTTGGTTTTTGCATCAACAATTCGTCCATAAAATCTACCATTTGTTGAAAATCCACCAGCTCCTCCTGGTCTTGCACCTGTTGGGGGTTGAGCATAAATGTAACTTGTAGAAAATATCAATAAAAAGGCTAATATCTTATCCATGCGTGTCGATTGTGTCAATTTTTAGATGTCGTAACAATGAAATCCCTTCTAAAAAAGAGAGGATAATTGTTAAAACAAACACAATAACACTATTAAGCAGAGATTGTTGTGATGAGTATTTGGAGGAGTCCAATGATAAATCCAAGAACAGCGCCTAAGATTTCAACAAATCTGAATTCTTTAGACATGATTTGATTGAGGATTTGCTCAAGCTTATCGCTTGAAAATCCTGAAACTTTTTCTATCACTATTTTTTCTAAATCCAATTCTGATTCCAGGTGTTTGACATGTTTATTAATCACTTGAGGAAAGATAAGTTGGAGCTCTTGCATGAAAATTCCTTTTAACTGCTGAATAGTATTTTCACCAATAAACATTGAAATAACTGGGAATGCATCACTGAGCTTTACGCGCAAAAACTCATCCACTTTTGTTTCAACAAAAGGCATGAGCTTATTTACGTTATCAGTAGATGTAATTTTTTGTTCAATTTCTTTGAATGAGAGTAATTCTGTACTTACCAGAATACCTAATTTTTCAGCAAATTGTCGCTGTCGTTTTGGAAATATCCCATGAAAAGTAATGCCAAGTATTTTTTTGGGTTCTCTCGGATGAAAGAGCATTTTTATGGCAATCCAGTTGGTGAACCATCCTATGTAAGCAGAAATAATTGGGATCAAGATTAGCCCGTAATTCATTTTTGGGTTATTTCTACAAAGGTAATTTTTTGTCTATCATTAAAAATGGATTTTGGCAAAGAAAACAATTGTCATAATTTTGCACTCTTCACAATACGGAGGATGTAGCTCAGCTGGTTAGAGCGTCTGATTGTGGTTCAGAAGGTCGTGGGTTCGAGCCCCATCTTCCTCCCTCCTTATTCTTAACATTTCTTTCATTCATCATTTCAGTTTCTTCTTTCTTAAGGCAGCTAAATGTTTTACATTTGATGATGCCTAATCAATTCCTTAAAAATATGTTTAGTAAGAGATCGTTACCCCTGGTAGTAGTTTTTGTTTTGGCTGGTTTTTTGATTGCTTTTGGTTCAACCCGATTGATTAATCCACCTGATAAGTATCAGGTTATCTTTACACAAGTTGCAGAGATGCTAGAAGTTGCACACTATAGCCCAAAGAAAATTGACGATGAATTTTCTAAAAATATTTTTAAAAAATATCTAGAAGCATTGGATCCTAATAAGGATCTTTTCTTAGCTACAGATATAAAAGATTTAAAAAAATTTGAATCAACAATTGATAATGAATTGCATGGTTCTCCGATCCAGTTTTTCTATGCAGTTGAACAGGTTTATCTTAAAAGAATCAATGAGGTAAATGCTTTTTACCCTTCATTACTGCAGTCGCCTTTTCAATTCAATGCAGATGAGACAATACTTTTAGATCCTGCAAAATTAGACTATCCAAAGACTGATATGCTCAGAAAAGAGACTTGGAAAAAGAGGTTAAAGTTCATGGTATTAGAAAAGTATTCAGACCTTCTAGATGCAAGAGATCTTTTGAAAAAGGGTGATACTGCATACAAATCAGATGCATTCCTTGAAAAGGATGCAAGAGATAAGGTTAAGCTTTTGATCTCGAGAAATTTCGACAGAATGATTACCAAGACAAAAGAAAATGAACGTTTTGATCTTCTGGTCAACACTGTTACAGAATACATGGATCCGCATACAACTTTTTTCCCTCCATTGGAAAAAAGATCATTTGATGAACAAATGAGTGGGAGATTCTATGGCATAGGAGCATCCTTAAGAAATGATGAGAATGGGTCGATAAAAATTGCAACAATTGTAGCGGGATTACCTGCATGGAAATCACAACAGATTGCTGTAGGTGATCATGTGTTAAAAGTTGGACAAGCTAATGAAGTACCAGTTGATCTTGCAGGTTACGAGAGTACAGATGCAGTAAAACTGATTAGAGGTAAAAAAGGTACAGAAGTCAGGCTCACCATTAAAAAAGCTGATGGAACAATCAAAGTTGTTTCAATGATTCGTGAAGAAGTTGAGCTTGAGGAAACATATGCAAAAAGTGCTGTGATTCAAGAAAATGGGAGAAAGATTGGTTATATTTTCTTGCCTGAATTTTATGCCGATTGGGAAAGACCAAATGGAGCAAGATGTTCACAGGATGTTGCTAGAGAAATCATTAAGCTCAAAGAGCAACAAATTGATGGTTTGATCATGGATCTTAGAAATAATGGTGGAGGTTCTCTTTATGATGTTGTTCAAATGGTAGGATTTTTTATACCAGAAGGACCAATCGTTCAGGTAAAAGACAGAGAGGGAAATCCTTCAATTTTAAGGGATCGCGACAGGTCTGTGCTCTACGACGGGCCACTGGCTGTAATGGTCAATGAGTTTTCTGCTTCAGCCTCTGAAATTTTTGCTGCTGCAATACAGGATTATGGAAGAGGAGTTGTAATTGGAAGTACTTCAACATATGGTAAGGGAACTGTGCAGAGAAACATTGGATTAGATCCGGCGAATGGTATCTTTAACAAGGATAATGGAGAAATTGGCACATTGAAATTGACGCTTCAAAAATTCTATCGTATTAATGGTGGCTCCACTCAATTGAAAGGTGTAACCCCGAATATTATTTTGCCAGATCAGTATGAAAGTTTGAAATACAGAGAGAAAGATAATCCTGATGCATTGCCATGGGATGAAATCCAAAAAGCGAATTACCCTACAATTCCTCCAAGTTTTGAATCAAATCTGGTGAAACAGAAAAGTGCTGAAAGAGTAACTGCAAGCCCAATCTTCAATGCGATAAAAGAGTCATCTGCATTAACTGAAAAAATGAATCAAAGGTTTTATTCTATGAATCTCATTAAATACAGAGATGAGCAGAAGAAAATTAGAGATTCTTTCAAAAAAATTGATGAAGCGGCAAAATCAATCACAAAGCTTCAAGTAAATTTTTTGCCAACAGATAGTACAAAGCTTTCAGTTGATCAAGATAAGTTTGAAAGAAGAAAACAATGGATTTCAAATATTGCTAAGGATGTATACATCAATGAATCAACACATATTATTTCAGATATGATTGGTCAAAGTGTATTGGTCAGAAAATCCGCTTGATCACTTCTTCTTTTTCGGTAGGGGGGTCGCTGGAATTATTTTTCTTTCTCCTTTAGTAGTTGAGGCAAGTTTAAATGCCTCAAATGAATTGACAACACCACCTGTGATTGAAATTTCACTTAGATTTATTTGTTGATTTTCTGTTCCTGGTTTTGTAAATGAATGATCAATTTTTTGGCTGGATAATTCTAAAATTTTAATCAATTGCTTAGGACTAAGCTCTGGAAAATAAGAGAGTAATAACGCGGCAATTCCAGAAACTACTGGAGCTGCCATGCTTGTTCCATCTTTGTCGCCATATGTATTTCCGCCGGGTATGGTTGAATAAATCTTAACTCCTGGAGCGAAAACATTTACTTCTCTTTTGCCATAATTTGAGAAAGATGCCATGATATCATCTTTAGATGCTCCGCTAGCTCCAACTGTTATCCAATTAGAAAAAACTTTTGCAGTGTCATTATCGAAATTTCTAGATGGAAAATTATCTTCAACATCAATATTTTTAGTGTCGTTTCCTGCAGCATGAACTAAAAGAACACCCTTAGATTCAGCATATTTGACTGCTTGATCAACCCATTTTTTTTCGGGGGAAAAGCTTTTTCCAAAACTCATATTGATAACCATTGCTCCATTGTCAACTGCATATCTTATTGCATTTGCAATGTCTTTGTCGTGTTCATCTCCATCAGGAACAGCGCGAAGGGGCATGATTTCAACGTTGTTTGCTATTCCATCAATTCCCAATTGATTGTTTCTTACTGCTCCGATAATGCCAGAAACATGCGTGCCATGTGATGCATCTGTACCCATAACATCGTTGTTTCCATAAAAACGATCATTTGGGTCATCATAGTTATCATTTACAATTTCATCTCTATAATGTGGCGGTTCCTTTTCTAATGCTTCGATTTTTGATTTTTCTCCCTCATAGAATTGCAAGAGTTCTGAAATAAGATTGGAATTAGTGCTTTCCATTTGTCTGGTCTGCTGGAAAAGTCCCAACATCGTTGCCCTTGCTTTATTCACCTGTGGGTCATTGCTTTTAAAATTTTGCAGTTCATCACCTGTGTAATTGCTTTTTGTCATTGCAAGTTTTAAAAGGCTGTCAGCTGCTGGAATTTTCAAAACGATATCTTTTAAAATCATTACGTACATCGAAGCCTCTTTTGCCTGATTCTCCAATTGTGTTGATACTTTCTGATACAGTTTGTATTGTGCTAACTTGGATGAATCAAGTGTTTTTTCATCAATAGGAGTGGTTCCAAATATTTTTTTCAGTTTGTAGTAAATTCTTGCTCCTTCATAACTGTCTTTACCTACATTTCTTCCGTCTTTACCTCCAATGAAATTCCATCCATGAACATCATCCACGAAACCATTTTTATCATCATCAATTTTATTATTTGGAATTTCTTTTTTGTTTGTCCAAACTATCGTTTTTAAGTCCTCATGAGCAGTATCGATGCCAGAATCAATTACAGCCACTATGATCCTTTTTTTCGGGCTAGTATTTTTAATCAGATCTCTATATGTTTTCTCTGTAGATACTCCATACACTCCGTTCTCGTTCAGGTCGCCATTGTGCCAACCTTTAGAGTATTGTTGTGCAAAAGCGAGATTTAGTGATATTGAAAAGAAAAATAGGAATGTAGTGATACTTTTCATATGATATATTTCGACGGCAATTTACATATTCATGCCTTTGAATATAATTACTAAGATGAATATTATAAATTTTACCAAAGTTTTAAGTAAGCTTATTTCCCTTTTTATTCAGGAGGTAGAGAAGAAGAACAGAAAGTGGACCAACGAAGAATAAAATGACTGTTTGAACCAGCCAAAGTAGCCATCCGAATGCCAAGCCATTAACCTGATTGATGTTATAAAGTATAAGTGTTTTTTGAATTGCCAATTGGTAAGCTCCAATTCCTCCTTGGGTTGCGATCATCGCAAAACTTCCAAAGGTTAGTATGCTTAATGAAGGTACCCATCCAAGTCCTGATAAATTTTCCATCCCATAAAATCCAATTCTTATGCTGGCCAGGTAACAGAACCAAATAGATATAGTATAAAATAAGTATAATGGAAAATTCTTCACTTTTTTGATACTAAGCAGGCCTTCAGCCATTCCTTTGATTAACTCTTTCAACTTATACAGTTGCGGATGATTTTTAGATACTTGGAATAACCTTATCAGCAAATAAAACAGGATTGAAAACGAGATGAAAACAATTAACCAGGTTGAAGTGGAGAATTGAAATTTAAGCCTGAGTGCGTATACAAGTTCATTGGCATAATTACCAACAAGATCAATCTGAGTAAAAATGGTCAATAAAATAACTACGATCAGACAAATCATGTCCACCAACCGCTCTGCGACCATTGTGCCAATTAATTTATCTACAGGAACCAGTTCGTATTTGCTCAGAAATGTGCACTTCATCACTTCGCCAAGCCTTGGGAACAATAAATTGAAAAAGTAACCTGCCAGTACTGCAAAAAAGACATTGCTTGTTTTGGGATTTTTCCCAAGTGGATCAATCATCATTTTCCATCGCAGAGCTCTTATCAAATGGCTAAAAAGCAGGGTAATAGAACAAATGATGACAACTGTAACGTCGGCATTTTTTATCAATGATTGCAGCTCATTGATTTCTCTTTTTCCAAATGACTTTGTAGTGAGCCAAAGTAGGAACAATCCAAATAGGAGGAAGAGCAAGAACTTAGAAACTGTTTTTACTCGTTGGATCATTGTTGAAATTTGATATCGAAGGTAGCAAATATGGTATTTAAAAGATTGGTATTCTTTGACTTAAGATAATTGTCGATTCCTCTTGCTTGTGCTGTTTAACGATCAATTTGTGGATTTTATGTATCTTTGAACACATTTTAAATGTTCCACTAAAGCCTTTACATGGTGAGCAAAAAAAGAATTTTATTTATTGCCAATGAGATGTCTCCCTACTTGGAGTTGACAGCATTCTCAGAGATTGTAAACAAATTGGCAATAAAAGCAAATGATACGGGTTTTGAAGTTAGATGTATCATGCCCAGATTTGGAACAATCAATGAGCGTCGCCACAGACTTCATGAGGTAGTGAGATTATCCGGAATCAATATTTCAATTGAAAATGATGATTTTCCTCTTCAAATCAAAGTGGCCTCTTTGCCTAACGCAAGGTTACAAGTGTATTTTTTAGATAATGAGGACATGTTCAAAAGGAAGTTTGTCTTTCATGATGAGAATGAAGAATGGTATGATGACAATGGTATTAGATCTATTTTCTTTTGCAAAGGGGCTCTGGAAACAGTGAAGAAATTTGGTTGGCCTCCTGATATTATACATTGCAGTGGTTGGATGACTGGATTAATCCCCATGTTCCTCAAAACCGCGTATAAAAAAGAGCCGGTTTTCAGCAACAGTAAAGTAATCTTTACAATTGGCCAATCAACATTTAAGCAAAAACTTGGAGTAAATTTCATCAAGCAGTGTTTGATCAGCGCATCCATCAAAGAGAAAGATATGGAAGCATTCAAAGAGGCAAACAATTTGGCTATGTTTAAAGGTGGCGCAAATTTTGCTGATGCAATTTCTTTCGGAGATGAAGATGTAGATAAAAAATTGTTGGAGGCGTTTTCTAAGGTGAAGGGAAAGAAAGTTATTCCTTTCAACGAAGGATCTGATTTAACAGAGTATTTACAATTGTATAGCGACCTTGCGAATAAGTGATATAACCTAAAGGAATATTAAAAATATTTACGTGAGTGCACAGCATCTGTCGAAAGGTTTTTTTCCCCTTGTCTTTTTATTTGTGATCATCGGCTGTACCAAAGTCAAGAATACTGATATTGGTGTCGATTTGTTGCCTGCAATTGATAATGTAACCACATTTGATACAACTTTGTCTGTTGCTGTTGAAACAGCCTTTATCCCCGACTCTTTAATGCCAAGGGTTACCAGAGATTTGTATGGTGCGGTAGGGGATTTTGTATTAGGACATTTATCTAATGAACCAGTTTTCGGAGCTACAACCGCATCAGCTTATTATGAACTGAAACCAACCGAGTATCCATTTAACTTTGAAAATAAGCCTGACAGTCTTTATTTAGACTCTGTAGTATTAGGACTCAAATGGAGGAATACGTTTGGCGATACAAATGGAATTCAGGGTATTGACGTTTACAAAGTATCAGAATTTATTCGTCCAGATACATCTTATCCCTTATCTGCCTCAGTTTCTTACGGAGAGTTACTTGGAACATCAAAGTTTGCTCCATCCATTTTGAATGATTCAATTAATTTGGGCACGTACAAATCAAAGGATCAACTAAGGATTACGATTACACCTTCTTTTGGAAAAGCATTACTCGCTTTTGATAGTGCTTTAACTACTAGTCCCTTGAAAAGTGATTCACTCTTCAGGGATTATTTCAAAGGATTCGCACTGATCCCTCAGAAATTGAATTCATCCAATGCTTTGATGACTTTCGACATGGATGATACTGCCACATATGTAAGAATGTATTATCAATACATTAAAAATGGAGATCGCGACACAACGTATAAAACTTTTACTTTTAAAAATTTAAAACCAGGCGGCGCGATCAATCAAATCACCAGAAATTATACAAACACTGAACTGAGTAGATTTATTACAAAGAAGGAATCAGATAGCCTTGTTTATATTCATTCTACACCTGGAACGTATGCAAAAATTAGTATTCCATCCTTGGATGTATTTAAAAAAATAAAAGGTAATGTAATCGTTCATTTGGCAGAGCTTTCAATGCAAGAAGTCTTAACTACTGCTCGAAGAACAGATTTATTTGTAACGCCTACATATTTATATGTTGAAGGAATTGATTCAGCTTCTAAAAGCTATGTTCCTTTTACTGCAGACGGATTTCCAGCAGGCACATTTGATCCAACGGTTTTTGGAGGCAAGAAAAAGTCTGGTATAGATCCACAGAATAAAGAGATTACCACATACTCCATGAATATGACAAGGTATGTTCAAGGAATAATAACTAGAAATGATAAAAATTATCCGTTGAGACTTCAAGCTCCATATGTAGTAACATATCCCGCTTTGGTTACTGCTTTTTATCTCAATCCAATGTGTAGAGGAGGCGTAGTATTAGGTGGAGGTAGTCATCCCACACAGCGTATGAAATTAAGGTTAGTTTATTCTAAACTTTGATTTTATACATACATTTGCAAAAAAATAATCATGCCATACTTATTCACTTCTGAAAGTGTTTCTGAAGGACACCCAGATAAAGTAGCTGATCAAATTTCAGATGCTTTGATCGACAATTTTCTTGCTTTCGATCCAATGTCGAAAGTAGCTTGTGAAACACTTGTAACAACAGGACAAGTTGTACTTGCAGGTGAGGTAAAATCTAAAGCAAACTTGGATGTTCAAAAAATTGCACGTGATGTAATTTCAAAAATTGGTTATACCAAAAGTGAATACATGTTCGAAGCAAATTCATGTGGTATACTTTCTGCAATTCATGAACAATCTGCAGATATCAATAGAGGTGTTGAGAGAAAAAAGAAAGAAGATCAGGGCGCTGGTGATCAAGGAATGATGTTTGGTTATGCGACCAATGAAACCGAAAATTACATGCCTCTTGCACTCGATCTTGCACACAAGATCTTGATTGAGTTGGCAGCTATCAGAAGAGAGAAGAATAGCAAAATGCCATATTTAAGACCTGATGCCAAGAGTCAGGTTACTATTGAATATGATGACAATGACAGACCAATGCGCATTGATGCTGTCGTAGTATCTACACAGCATGATGATTTTTCAAAGAATGACAAACAAATGTTGGATCAAATCAAGAAGGATGTGATCAACATCGTCATTCCACGTGTAAAAGCAAAGTGTAAAAAAGATGTTCAAAAGCTTTTCAACGATAAAATCACTTATCATATCAATCCAACTGGTAAGTTCGTAATTGGTGGCCCTCATGGTGACACAGGATTGACTGGAAGAAAAATCATTGTTGATACATACGGTGGAAAAGGTGCACATGGTGGTGGTGCCTTCAGCGGAAAAGATCCTTCAAAGGTTGATAGAAGTGCTGCCTATGCAGCTCGTCATATTGCCAAGAACATGGTTGCTGCAGGTGTTGCTGATGAAATGTTGGTTCAGGTATCATATGCAATTGGTGTTGCAAAGCCAATGGGAATATTCGTAGATACTTATGGAACTGCTAAGGTGAAATTGACAGATGGTCAAATAGCAAAGAAAATCGAATCTCTTTTTGACATGAGACCTTATGCTATTGAAACACGCCTCAAATTGCGCAATCCAATCTACCAAGAGACAGCAGCTTATGGTCACATGGGAAGAAAGAATGAAGTTGTGAAAAAATCATTTGATATTCCAGGTGGAGGAAAGAAAACAGTTGAAGTGGAATTGTTCACATGGGAAAAGCTGGATTTTGTTCCAAAAGTGAAATCTGCATTTGGCATTAAATAAATAAATCCCAATTTATAAGATTAAACCCTCCATATTGGAGGGTTTATTTATTTTTAAGGTATATCCATTGACGATGGTTTAGTCATTATAGAAAAAATCTAATTAATGCATCTATAATGTTTAAAATTAAGTTGATGATGATGTCAAATGAACTATAATGAGAAAATCGACTAACATAATTGGAAGGCAACCTGTGATAGAGGCATTACGGGATGGGCAACAATTAGAAAGAATCTTTATTCAGAAAAATATTGGAGGTGATATCATCGATGAGATCAGAATGCTGTCTCAGCGTTTACAAATTCCGATAAACATTGTGCCCATTGAAAAATTGCATTCCATAACGCGCTCAAATCATCAGGGTGTGATTGGGATAAATAGTATTATTCAGTATCACGAATTACAGGATGTTATTGACCATGTTGTTTCAAGGGGAGAAACACCTCTTTTTATCATGCTGGATGGTATTACCGACGTTAGAAACATAGGAGCAATTGCTCGAACTTCACTTTGTTGTGGCGCACAATGCATGATCATACCTGATAAAGGTATTGGGGCATTTAATGAGGAAGCATTAAAGTCGTCTGCTGGTGCATTGCAAAAAATCATGGTTTCAAGGGTTTCCTCTTTATTAAAAGCAGTCGATACATTACATCTTAATGGTATTCAAGTATGTAGTGCTGAAATGAAAAGTAATATCAATTTGTTACAAGTCGATTTTGAAAAACCTTCATGTATTGTTATGGGAAGTGAGGACAAGGGAATTCAACCTTATATCAGTAAGGCTGTAGATGTGAAATTTACCATTCCCATGCAAGGAGATTTTGATTCTTTCAACGTTGGCGTTGCAGCGGGTATAATTCTTTTTGAAGCTTCAAAACAAAGACTGAAACTGAAAAACTAATATGGCGGTTGATTTTCATTTAGAATTAAATCCTACTGGCTTTCATCATAAAATCAAATATGGAGATCAGATCTTTTTAATCGGATCATGTTTTACCAGTCATTTATATGAGCGTTTCCATGCTCATAAGTTCAATGCCTTCCAAAATTCACATGGCATTCTATTTAATCCAATCAGTATTTTGAATGCTTTGAATGATTGTATCGATTTGAAGTCAGTTAATGAGGATGAACTTTTTATGCATCAGAGTTTATGGCATCATTGGGACTTCCATTCGCATTTTAGTCATGAGCACAAAGCAATGGCAATTGCAGGAATGAACCAGCAAATAAAGGATGCTCATAAGTTTTTAAAACATGCGAACTGGTTATTTATCACCTTAGGATCCTCTTTTGTTTATGATCATCAGGCGAAAGGTATTGTAGCCAATTGCCATAAAATTCCAGCAGATCAATTCCATCGATATTTATTAGATCCAAATGAGTTGAAAGATCGGTATAACCAATTTTTACTTCGTTTAAAAGAGTTCAATCCAGATATCAATGTTGTATTGACGGTTAGTCCGGTGAGACACCTTAGGGATGGATTGATAGAGAATAATAGAAGTAAAGCGGTACTGTTGCATGCAATCGACTTGATCTGTAAAGTGAATCCAACAGTATTTTATTTCCCTTCCTACGAGTTGATTATTGATGATTTAAGGGATTATCGTTTTTATGCAGAAGATATGGTTCATCCAAATTATCTCGCTACGCAATATGTATGGGAAAAATTTGTTTCATCTTGTATTGAAGGCAAAACCCAAGAGGCAATGAAAGAGGTAAATCAGTTGCTGCAAGCAGTCAAACATCGACCCCTTCATCCTCAATCACAAGATCATCTTAAGTTTCGACAGAAATTCCATTTGATTGCAAAAGAGCTGGCAAAACGTTTCCCTTCACTAGATTTTTCAGCTGAAATTGAATATTTCTCCTGATTCAACTTTCTATACAGTCTTTATTCAGAAGATATTTTGATTAACTTTAGTCTATTCAATTTATTATGAAATATTTCATTTTTGCCATAAGTCTGCTTATTAATGCATCACTTTTTTATGTACTAAACACAAGAGAATTATTACCAATCCCAATGGGATCATTCTTGAGTGTTCAAGAAGGTATTTGGCAAAATGCAGAACCTGTTGATTATGACTTCAGTGAAAACCTGAATGTAAAAGGAATCAACGGAAAAGTAGATGTATACTTAGATGATCGATTGGTGCCTCATATTTTTGCTGAAGATGAGAATGATGCCTATTTCGTTCAGGGGTATTTGCATGCAAAATTTAGATTATGGCAGATGGAATTTCAAACATTTGCTGCAGCTGGTCGCTTGAGTGAGTTTGTAGGAGACAAGGCTATACCTTTTGATAGAAATCAAAGAAGAATGGGAATGGTCTTTGCTGCTGAAAATGCATTGTCAGCCATGGAAAAAGATGATTCTACCAAGCATGCCTTGGATGCATATACCAATGGCATCAATGCATATATCTCTACACTAAATACTGCAAAACTCCCTATTGAATATAAACTGTTGGGGTATAAACCAGAGAAATGGAGCAACCTAAAATCTGCTTTATTCACTAAGCAGATGACCTATACATTGGCTGGTTATGATAAAGACTTGGAGTATACAAATGCATTAAAAGTTCTTGGTGAGGAAAATTTCAAATTACTTTATCCAGAGCTTGCAGATTCTTTATACCCAGTTATCGCCAAAGGAACTGCTTATGCAAAACCTTTAGCTGATTTAATTCCACCTGCAGATGCTGATTCAGTTTACTTCAAAAGAAATGATTCAATCCATTTTACTCAAGATTTCAAACCAAATCCATCCAATGGAAGTAATAATTGGGCAGTTTCTGGTAGCAGAACCCAAAGTGGAAAACCGATTTTAAGTAATGATCCGCACTTGGGACTCACCCTTCCTTCAATATGGTTTGAAATTCAGTTGCATACCAAGGCCTATAATTCATATGGCGTTTCTTTCCCTGGATTACCTGGAGTGGTCATTGGATTTAATGACAGCATTGCATTTGGATTTACCAATGCAGGAAGAGATGTAAAAGATTATTACGAAATCAAATTTCAAGATGAATCCAAATCTGCCTATTGGTTTAATGGTGAATGGAAAAATGCCACACAAAGAGTTGAAAAAATTAAAGTAAAAGGTTCCAATGAGATCCTTGATACTGTAGCCTACACTGTTTTTGGTCCGGTGATTTATGATAAAAGTTTTAAAAATGATCTGTCAAACGAAAAGGCATATGCTTTGAGATGGGTTGCACACGACACTTCAAATATTCTCAAAATGTGGTTGCTTTTAAACAGAGCAAAGAATTATGAGGATTATCATCATGCCATTAGTTATTTCAATGTACCAGGACAGAATATGATTTTTGCCTCTCATACTGGAGATATTGCACTTTGGCAACAAGCAACATTTCCTTTGAGATGGAAAGGTCAAGGTTTATTCGTGATGCCTGGTTATGACAGTAGTTACATGTGGAAAGGGTATATACCAATGGAAGAAAATCCACATGCCTTAAATCCAGCAAGTGGATATGTAAGCAGTGCCAACCAAAGACCGACTGATTCTACTTATCCCTATTTTATTCCTGGCAGTTATGAGGTTTATCGTGCAATAACAATCAACAAGCGTTTGGATGCAATGACAAATATCACGGTTGAAGATATGAAAGCCCTTCAGAATGACAATTACAATGTATTTGCAGAATTGGCTCGACCTATTTTAAGTAAATATGTCAATCGAAATGAGCTTTCATCTGAAGCGTCAGGTTATCTTCAAATCATCGAAAGTTGGAATTTGATGAATGATCCAACAGAAAAGGGCGTCACTTGTTTTAATGCATGGTGGGATTCCCTCTATAACAATATATTCTTGGATGATCTTCAACAAGCAAAAATCCCACTTGTTCGGCCGGAGAAGTTTGTGCTTCTAGAAGCGCTCACCAAAGATTCAGCCTTCAGATTCATCGACAATAGAAATACAGCTGAGTTTGAAGATTTGCATTATCAAGTTACATCTGCATTAAAAAAAGCAGTTGTCAATTTAAGCAAACTGGAAAATGAAGGGAAGCTTGAGTGGGCAAAGTATAAAAACACAACCGTTTATCATCTGCTGAAGACCAATGCAATGCCATTTGCAAGATCTGGAATATTAAATGGTGGTGGAAATGGAATTGTCAACGCAACACAACATGATCATGGGCCAAGTTGGCGTATGGTCATTGAAATGACGCAACCTATCAATGCGCATGCAGTATATCCAGGTGGACAAAGTGGAAATCCAGGAAGTAAGTTTTATGATAATTTTATTGATACTTGGGCAAAGGGAGAGTATTATAAAATCTTTTTCATGCAAAGTTCAGATACATCATCAGAACAAATAAAATGGACAATGAGTTTTAATCCAGCTTCATAAAATTAAATACAATGAAATTTTTAGCTTCAATCATTTTAAGCGCTTTACTTTCATACGCAACTGGATTATTTCTTCCTTGGTGGTCGATTATGATTGTTGGGTTGATTATCGGTTATTCTATTCCTCAGAAAAGGATTCTAAGCTTTGTTTCAGTGTTTATTGGTGTAGCACTGTTTTGGGGGCTTTTTGCATATTTTATAAGTAATGCAAATGATCATATCCTTGCCAAGCGTGTAGCAGTTTTTATTGTTAAAAAAGAAGATCCAATTATTTTAATGCTCATTACTGCTGTGGTAGGTGGACTGAGTGCAGGAATATCAGCAGTAACAGGAAGATCATTTGCATTGTTGCTGAAAAAATAGATCAATCTAAGTTTGCTTATCTTTGTGTTGTTCAGATTTTGCCTGGCCTGCAACCAGGGTTCTGTAATAAAGAATTAAAATCATTTTATGTCAACACTCCACAATCGAGTCTCTCGTAAAGAGCTCAAGGAAAAAGCATTACAGGATAAAACTCCTCGCACTACAATTTCCTTTTACTGTTATTTCCCCATTGATAATCCTGAAGCATTTCGAAATATTTGGTACAAGAAATTTAAATCAATCGATGTATTGGGAAGAATTTATGTTGCAGCCGAAGGCGTGAATGCTCAAATAAGTTGTCCGGATACCCATCTTGAAGAACTGAAGCAAATTATTTATGCAGAGCCCGCAATGAATAATTTAAGGTTGAATAAGGCGGTTGATGAAAATCGCAATTCGTTTTATGTGCTTGATATAAAAGTTAGAAATAAAATTGTTGCAGATGGTATAAATGATCCTGAATTTTCAATGAAAAATAAAGGGAGGTATGTAAATGCTGCAGAATTCAATCAAATGGTGCAAGATCCGAATACCATGGTGATCGACATGAGAAATCATTATGAGTTTGAAGTGGGAAGGTTTAAAAATGCAATTGAAATTCCGAGTGATACATTTCGTGAACAATTGCCTATGGCTGCAGAAATGTTCAACGAAGAAAAAGAAAGAAATATTATTATGTATTGTACTGGTGGGATTCGGTGTGAAAAGGCCAGTGCTTGGATGTTGCACAATGGATTTAAAAATGTTTTCCACTTAGAGGGAGGCATCATTAATTATATTAATAATGTTAGAGAGCAGGATTTGGAAAACAATTTTATTGGTAAAAATTTTGTTTTTGATGAAAGACTAGGGGAGCGAATTACAGAGGATATTTTATCTAATTGCCATATTTGTGGAAAGCCCTGTGATATACATGTCAATTGTGCAAATGCTGCATGTCATTTGCTTTTTATTCAATGTGATGAATGTCGGGAAAAGCTCTCTAATTGCTGCAGTCAATCTTGTCAGGAATTCATTCACATGGATGAAGCTGAACAGAAAAGGCTCAGGCAGGGGGTTGATAAAGGACGAAATATTTTTAATAAATCCAAAAAGAGAATGGATTCATTGGCGCAGAAAAAATGATTATAATTTCTTCAATGTTTGAATAATCTTTTCTTCTGTTTCTTCCTCACTTAATTTTATTGGATTAAATTTTTCGCCAATAAGTTTTTCGTAGAGTTCTATATATCTGTTTGAAATAATTTGGATCCAATCATTTGTCATTTCTGGCACTTGTTGTCCTTCTTTACCCATGAAGTTGTTAGCGATTAGCCATTCTCTTACAAATTCCTTACTCAACTGTTTTTGTCTTTCACCTTTTTGTTGTCTTTCTTCAAATCCCTCTGCATAAAAGTATCTTGAAGAGTCTGGCGTATGAATTTCATCCATTAAAACTATTTCACCATTGAGCTTTCCAAACTCATATTTTGTGTCGGCCAAGATTAGTCCTTGTTTTTTTGCAAGTTGTTTACCTCTTTCGAAAAGTGCAAGCGTATATTTTTTTAATATTTCCCATTCTTCTTCAGATGCCAGTCCCTGTGAAATTATTTCAGCTTCACTAATGTCTTCGTCATGCCCCTGAGCAGCCTTTGTAGATGGAGTGATAAGAGGAGTGGGGAAAAAATCATTTTCTTTTAATCCGTCAGGCATTTTTTGTCCGCACAACATATTCCCCTGCTGGTAAGTCCTCCAAGCATGCCCAACTAAATTTCCACGCACTACCATTTCGATTTTAAAGGGTTCACATTTTTTACCGATGGTAATGTTTGGGGCTGGGACGGCAATTAACCAATTAGGACAAATATCTTTTGTCTTTTCAAGCATGTATGCTGCAATTTGATTCAATACCTGTCCCTTGAATGGAATTGGTTTGGGTAGGATGACATCAAAAGCTGAAATGCGATCGCTGGCTACCATTACCAATAAGTTATCTTCAATGGTGTAGACATCACGAACTTTACCAGAATAGAAATTTGTTTGACCTGGAAACATAAAGATTTTCATGACGCTAAAGTAAATCTGATGAGCGATTTAGTCAATTTAAGTTATTCAGAATCAGTGAGTTTATGTGCTCCTAGAATTACTTGTTTGATTTTCAGTATTTTGTCGTAATTTGATCAAAACTAAATGCTTATGAAACGATATGCTTGCTTAATTGCATTGCTATGTTTGCTTATGCCTGCATTGACCCAAGCCCAAAACTTGGTTATTTCAGGTAATGTAAAAAGTGCTGCGGGTGGAGAAGCCATTGGATCTGCATCAGTTACTTTAAAAGATGGATCCTCAGGCACTTTTACCGATAACAAAGGAAATTTTAGGCTATTGGTGCCATCAGGTACAAAATTTCCTGTAACCTTGGTTTTCAGCTCCATTGGATTTGGATTATCAGAATTAAAGGTTGAAGCTGCTGGTGATTTGAAAACAGTATCTCTCCAGCCTAGTTCAACACTTGGAGAAGAAGTGGTTGTATCTGCAACCAGAACTCCCACAAGAATTATTGAATCACCTGTTTCTATTGAACGACTAAATACCACTGCACTCAGAAATTCAGCTGCTGCTGATTTTTATGATATGGCGTTGAATCTCAAAGGGGTAGACATGGTTGCTTCAAGTTTAACTTTTAAAACAGTAACAACCAGAGGTTTCTCCGGAAGTGGTAATACTAGGTTTACACAGATTGTGGACGGGATGGATAATCAGGCACCTGGTTTGAACTTTTCAGTTGGTAGCATCATCGGTTTGAGTGAATTGGATGTAGAGAGCATGGAACTCATGCAAGGTGCATCTTCCGCATTGTATGGTTCTGGTGGTATGAATGGAACCTTATTGATCAACAGTAAGGACCCCTTCAAATATCAGGGACTTTCATTCCAAGCTAAAAACGGTGTAATGCACGTTGATGGCAAATACCGTGATCCATCACCTTATTACAATTATGATCTTAGGTATGCAAAGAAAATCAACGATCGTCTTGCATTTAAAATAACCACTGGCTTAGTTCAGGCCCAAGATTGGCTAGCAGCCGACGATAGAAATGTCTTGAGATCCGGTCCATTTTTGGGTAAGATAATGGACGGTACACGGCCAACTGATCCAAACTATGATGGAATGAATATCTACGGGGATGAAACTACCATCGATCTGAATCTTGTGTTGCGCGGAATTGGACAGCAAGCTCCATTCCTTGCTCCATATATAAATTCAATTACTGGTGCACCAAATC
Source organism: Parafilimonas sp. (assembly GCA_017856455.1). Classification (GTDB taxonomy): domain Bacteria; phylum Bacteroidota; class Bacteroidia; order Chitinophagales; family Chitinophagaceae; genus Pollutibacter. The sequence goes on along the minus strand of JAFMEZ010000019.1, from coordinate 577 downwards.
CAGTATCAAGAACCGGTTACACAGAGAAAGAAGTTACCAATCCTACTACTTTTAATGTGAAAGTAGGAGGTGCGCTACATTATAAAATCAACAACAATGTTGAAGCAATCATTGCTGGACATTGGGGAACCGGCAACACTGTATATACCGGTAGTGACAGGTATTCACTGCTGAATTTCAAAATGGGACAATACAAGGCTGAGTTGAAGAGTAAGAACTGGATGCTCAGAGCTTATACAACTCAGGAGAATGCTGGTGAATCTTACAACACAACTGTTACCACTAGGATTTTCAACGAGGGATGGAAAAATTCAACTACTTGGTACACACAATACGGACAGGCATATTTAAACGCTATGCTCTCTGGTATGAATTCAAATCAAGCTCATGGATTTGCACGTTCAATTGCAGATGTGGGCCGTCCACTTGTTGGCAGTGCTGAGTTTGACAGAATATACGATTCATCTCGTTCTAGAGCTATTTCAAAAGGCGGTGGTAAATTCATTGATCGCACCAATTTATACGCATTTGAAGGACAATACAACCTCAGTTCAGTTTTCAATGATTGGGCACAGGT
>JAFMEZ010000045.1 GCA_017856455.1 Parafilimonas sp. | reverse complement strand
GTTTCATCATCAATAAAATCAAAATCAATTGGATAAAATTTTCCTTGCGGATCATTGAACATCAATTTCAATTTTCCAGTTGATGGCTGAACCAACTGAACATATTGTTTGGTTTGTCCGGTTCTCTTAAATTCTTTTGATATGGTTACAAATAGCATTACTACTGAAATCCATCCTAATGTCCATAATGCTCCCCACGTCCATCCCAACCAAGCAGATCTGGATTTTACACCAGTGATTTTTCTGAAGAGGTACACTAATAAAGCTACAATGGGAAGTATGATAAATAGTAAAATTGTTCCCCATCCGTATAATTGAATCCAATTGCTGTTCACCATAAAGTCTTTAAGCGGCATCAATGCAGCACCAACCATTACGATACCGGTTCCCAATACGAACAATACCAAAGCGATAATACCCAAAACAAAAAATGCAAATACTTTAAACAAAGCCCCTATGAATCTGAAGAACCCTCTGCCAGCAGGTGCAGCAGTTTCTCTCACTTCTTGAGCAAATTCAGTTGATTTTGATTTGATCGCTGACTTCCATTGATCCTTGTTCTCGTCAACATGTTTTTTTACACCTTGGAGTTCATCCTGAATTTTATTTTTGATGGATTCTAAATCAACTTTCTCTCCTTTCATTTCCATTTTTTCTGATGCAGTAACTGCTTTAGGAATCACCGCCCAAAGAATGATGTACGTTAACACAATCGATCCAGAGAAACCATAAAATATTGGAAATCCGAATGGAAAAGTTTCTTTGAATATGCTGAGTAAAACAGGAAGCAAAAATATCAACCTGGGTATCCAAACTTGAATATCAAAATATTGAGCAATACCACTTAATACACCACCAACTACTTTGTGATCAGCATCGCGATACAATTTTCTTCTGACAATATGCTCTGTTACAAACTTTGAAGGGAGTATAGCCCACAACAAAATGTATAGAAAGAACATGAATCCAAATGAACCAAATGCCAGTAAAACAAACAATACTCTTATGATTGAAGTATCTACCCGAAAATAAGATCCCATCCCACTGCATACTCCTCCAATTAATTTATCGTTCGCGTTGCGATATAAATTTCCTCTTGGCTTTTCTGTTTGACTGCGCTTAAAACTTTCAGAAGATTTAGGTTCTTCATCCATCGAAATTTCATCGAACTGCTCTGGTCTTCCCATGCTTGCAATTATTGCCTCTACATGTTCTTCAGAAATAAATGAAGCACCTGCTTTCATTTTTTCATTAAAGAGTTCTGCAATTCTGTTCTCAATATCATTTACGATTTCATCCTTGCCTTCTTCATTGGAAAAATATTCACGAAGACTATCGACATATTTTTTCAGATTTTCATACGCTGGTTCCTCAATAGGTATTACCCTGCCTTGAAAATTGATGTTGATGACTTTTTTCATTTTAAACAAGTTGTAAGTTCTAGGTTATAAGTTGTAGGTTGTTGTAATTGTTTTAGTTGTTGTCATTGTTATCATTGTTGTCAGTTGACGGTTAACAGTTAACTGTCAACTGTGAACGGCTGTTCTCCTTCTCCCTCTTCCCTTTTCTCTCCTCCCTCTGCATTTTCTTCTCCCTCCTCCCTTTTCTCTCCTCCCTCTGCATTTATTACTTTCTCCACAGCATTAGCCATGCTTCTCCAAGTTTCTTCCAATTCCCCATAAAAAGACAAACCTTTGTCAGTCAAAGAAAAATACTTTCTCGGTGGTCCACTCGGACTCTCTACCCAGCGATAACTGAGCAAATCAGCATTCTTCAATCTTGTTAATAATGGATAAAGGGTACCTTCTAAAATGTTCAAGTCGGCCTTTTTCATCTCTTCAATGATATCCGAAGGATAGGCCTCCCCCCTGCGAATGATAGATAGGATGCAGAATTCCAGCACCCCTTTCTTCATCTGACTCTGTGTATTTTCAATATTCATATCCTGTTTTCTGACCGAAAATGATCGATCAACAGGACAAAGATAGGGAGATTTATAATACTATGCAATACATAGTAGTATTTTTTTTACAGTACCTTAGTATTTGATGATATGCAGTTTTTCCTGGCGTCCGCCGATATATCTGAAGTTGGTCCCATCAAAATAGCCATCTTCCTCTAACATGATCCTGATTTCTTTCTTCCACTCTGGAATGTAAGTGGCGGAATTCAACTCTATAGAATAGGCAGTTTTTGGGTATAATTTATAGTCACCACTCCCAGGAACCCCCTGTTGCATATCCCACATACCAATCGTTGGACCAGCAGCATGTCCGTTGAATCCCAATGGATGTGTATATATACTTGGAGTAATCCCTTCAGCCTTGGCTTGTTTTATTGAAGCCAACAGCATTTCATTTCCAGTTCTTCCTGTTTTAAAATTCGAAGTGAGAATATCTTGTAACCTATTGCTGTTTGCAAACGCTTTTTTGATGGAAGCAGGTGCATCCGTCTCTCCTGGTTTCAATACATAAGCATGCTGCTGACAATCTGTATTCAATCTCAAGTAAGTAATCCCAAAATCAACATGCAATAAATCACCTGGTTGAACAACATCATCTTTCGGACGATTAGAAAAACTTCTCAAATGCTCAAAACTTGTTGAATCACTTCTTTGAATGGCTACAGATGGATGAAACCAAGTGATCAATCCAAGAGATGTAAGTTTCTGTCTGAACCACCAAACCAAATCATCTGTAGTGGTTACCCCTGGAGTTACCACCTTATTTGAAAATCCTTCAGCGATAATATCATGTGTGATGGAAACCAATTTTGGATAAATCTGCATCTCTTTTTCAGTTCTTGTTTCCATCCAACCCACTGCCAATGGTTCTGCACTAACAACTTTTGATTTAAATGCAGGTGGAAGTTTTTTCATCAACATATCATAATGTGTATGATCCAATCCGTCTGCATGTGCGAAATGCTCAGATGTATTGATCCCAATTTTTTGAGGATTCCTTGAAACAATGATGTCTACTAATGCATCCCATTGATCAGGAAATTTATTCATATCCCATGATGCCTTGATCGATTCACCAACATTATATCGTGCAATAGCTAATTTTTCAATTGTCTGTTTATTCATGTCGTGATAAAAAACAATCATCGTTGTTCTGCGAGCAGATAACCATGTAGAGGGCAACATCGTTCTCAACACAGGATCTTCATTGTACTCACGCGATATAACAATCCACATATCAATACCCGTTCTCTCCATCAATGCAGGAACAACAGTATTGAATCTTTCACCCAAAATTTCATCTATGACTTTTGCTTGCTCACGTTCAGGCAATACAACTTGAGCATGAATAGATGAAGCGATCAATAAAAAACAACATAATTGTAAAACCTTTTTCATATGAAATCTTTGAAAGTAAATTATATAATATCTAAAATATTAATCTATGTGAAGCCTTGTCTCACTGTATTTCGTCTTCCCTTGTCACTTTTCCCTTCACCCTCATTCTAAAATCCTCAACTTGGCATAATTCAACATAATCTTCTTTTCGCCATTCAAATCAAATTTAATGGTAGCAATTGGATTATGCGCTGCACCTTCCATTTTTAAAACAACGCCAAATCCAAATTTCTGGTGCTCTACTTTTTGCCCTTCCCTCAAATCAGAAGTATCACTAGGTTTAAAATCAGCAGAGGGTTGATGGATAATTGGTTTGGTTACAGATGGTGGTGGCATGTAACCAGGGCGCTCATTGGTTTTTTTCGGTTGATCGAAAAATGATTTTTGTTGGATGGTATTGGTTTGTCCCCAACCTCTCATGCGTTCGGATGCAGAAGAACTCGATTGATTTCTGAATCCCCCTCCCGCATACGATCTGTCGAGATGATCTTCTGGAAGTTCATTGATAAACCTACTCGGATCATTTTGTACTACTTGTCCGAATTTATAACGCGTATTGGCATAGCTGATCCACAACTTTTGCTTGGCTCTTGTGATGACAACATAAAATAATCTGCGTTCTTCTTCTAATTCTTCTCTGGTATTAATGCTCATTGCATTGGGGAACAACATCTCCTCCAAACCAACTGCGAACACACATGAAAACTCTAAACCTTTTGCAGCATGAATAGTCATCAACTTTACTGTATCTGCGTGTTCATCTTTGTCATCTGCATCAGTCAATAATGTAATCTGCTGCAAATAAGCAGATAACAATACATCTTCTCTTAGAGGCCTTGCTGGAATCGGTTCTTGAAGTTGGTTATCACTTGAAGGTTGACTGTTATCAGTTGACGGTTCACTGTTAACTATGCTCTTATCTGTATTCCCTTCTCCCTCCTCCCTTCTCCCTCCTCCCTCTGTATTCCCCTCTGTCTCCAACAACACTCCATCCTCATCAATCTGAGCACGATTCTGTTTATCATCCACCCATTCTTTGATAGAGTTTAATAACTCCTGTACGTTTTCATAACGCTGAACACCCTCTGTGCTCTTGTCATTGAACAGCTCCTTTACCAATCCGGTTTGTTTACCAACATGAAAAGCAACATCATAGGCATTGCTTTTTTGCAACATACTGGCAAAGCTTCTGATCATCAGCACAAAATTTTCTATCGCCTCCAATGTTCCAGCCCTGAATCCAAATTCAGATGCTTTTGTCAGCACTTCCCACAAGGTGATTTGCTTTTCATTTGCAATCAGAATAAGTTTATCCAAGCTTGTTTTACCAATACCTCTTACGGGATAATTAATGATGCGCTTCAACGCTTCTTCATCACGTGGATTGACAATGATGCGTAAGTAAGCAATATAATCCTTGATCTCTTTGCGCTGATAAAAACTGATGCCTCCAAAAATGGTATAAGGAATATTCATCCTGCGCAATGATTCCTCAAAAGCGCGACTCTGTGCATTGGTTCTATACAAGATGGCGAATTCTTTATTGTAGTAATGATTCCGCAATTTTTGTTCTTGAATAGAATCTGCAACAAATTTTCCTTCATCATTGTCCGTCATGGTCCGCACCAACCTAATCTTTTCTCCCTCACCATTGTCGGTCCACAACTCTTTTTGTATCTGCCCTTTATTATTGGATATCACCTGATTGGCAACATTCAGAATCTGTTTTGTGCTTCTATAATTCTGTTCAAGCTTCACCACCTTCACATCATCATAATCTCTTTTGAACAATAAAATATTTTCAATCGTTGCTCCTCTGAAGGAATAGATGGATTGCGCATCATCACCTACCACACAAACATTTTCATGCATAGCTCCCAGCAATTTGATGATTTCATATTGTGCGGGATTGGTATCCTGATACTCATCAATCATGATATAATTGAACTTGTGCTGATATTTATGTAAAGCTTCCGGATGAAGCTTAAGTATCAAATAAAACTGCAGCAATAAATCATCAAAATCCATCGCACCATTCTTGAAACATCTTTTTGAATAGGCGAGATAAATTTGAGAGATAGCCGGACGGTTAGCTCTTGCATCTTCCTGTTGCAATCCAAAATCATTCGCATATTCTTCTGCAGTAATCAATGCGTTCTTGGCTGCAGATATTCTATTATAAACAACAGAAGGTTTATACATCTTGTCATCTAAATTCAATTCATTGATGACTGTTTTCAAAACACTTTTTGCATCATCCGTGTCGTAAATGGTAAAACTGGATGGATACCCGATTCGAATTGCTTCTGCCCTTAATATTCTTGCAAAAACCGAGTGAAAGGTCCCTATGTATAAATTGTTCGACTCTTGATTGCCAAGGATTTTTTCAATTCGCTCTTTCATCTCCCTCGCAGCCTTGTTGGTAAACGTAAGGGCCAAAATCCGGAAAGGATCAACTCCGTTGGCCATCAAATGTGCTATCCTGGTAGTAAGTACTTTGGTTTTACCGCTTCCAGCCCCAGCAATAATCATCAATGGGCCATCCTTATGCATCACGGCCTCCCGCTGTTGCGGGTTGAGCCCATCCAGGTAGTTCAACATATATGCAATTTACTGCAAAAGCCTCATTGGGCGGATTGATCAAACAACTGTTAAAATATTGTTTAAGGATAAAAGCCATTAAACCCCATCAAAAAGAACAGGTCTATGTTTATGTTCGGGTTGATCACCCTATGAATAACTACAAAAAACGACAAACATGAAAACAAGAAACATCTTTTTATCTGCGTTCGCTACCTTGGCCGTTTTTGCCATAGGGTTTACTTCCTGCTCAAAAACTGATGCCAATCGCGCAGGACAATTCAGGGTATTGTTAACCGATGCACCTGGAGATTATATCGCTGCTGAAATTGACATCGTAAAAGTTGAAGTAAAAGTTGACACTGGGAAAAATTGTAAAGACGATCATTTTGCAGATGGCGACCGTCACCAAGACGACCACCAGAAAAGACATGATGAGTTTGGAACCTGGACTGACCTCAAATTTACTCCAGGTGTAATTGATGTAATGACATTGCGCAATGGTGTCGACGCAAAAATTGCAGAAGGAAACATCGTTGGTACAGTTAGGAAAGTCAGGATTACACTCGGACCAAACAATACCGTAACCACTAAAGATGGTGTAAAGCATAACTTGGTATTACAAAATGAAACCGAAAATTATTTATACGTTCACTTGCATAATGAACATAAGGGCCATGGTCGCGAGCAAGCTGCCGCACAAGACCAAGAAGTTGTAATTGACTTTGATGTGGCACGTTCAATTGTAGTAGAGAATGGTGTATACTATCTAAGACCGAAAGTTCGCCCTTTCCATGATCAAAACTCTGGGGCAATCGCTGGACAGGTGCTTCCTGCAAACATCTTCGCAGTAGTTACCGCACTTGATGCAAATGGTGCAGAAGTTGCAAAAGCACTTCCAAAAATGGATGGATATTTTAAAATCCGTGGACTTGTAGATGGTGCTTATACACTTAAGTTCGAAGCAACTGGTTATCAAACACAATCAACCAAAGTAACTGCCGTAAAAGGTCAAGCTGTGAAAGTAAATACCATCACGCTCGTTAAATAATCCGCAAATACCTATATGACACGCCAAGGGGTCGTCGAAAGACGGCCCTTTTTTATTGAAGGTTTCTTAAAGCGATACCGCTTCTTGTTCCATTGTGCTTTCCGTTTTCAATGACTAATTTTCCATTGACAAAAACATATTCAATGCCAACTGTATATTGATGAGGATTTTCATAAACAGATTTATCTTGAATTTTTCCTTCATCAAAAATTAATATGTCGGCATACTTTCCTTCCATAATCATTCCTCTGTCTTTTAAATTAAATTTTGTTGCTGGAAGTGATGTCATTCTTCTAATTGCTTCTTCTAATCCAATTACTTTTTGATCTCTTACATATTTTGATAATACACGTGCATTCGTACCAAACCCACGCGGATGGGGCATTCCTCTTCCATCACTTACGCCAGCATCTGCAGCAGGCATGTTGAAAGGATATTTCATGAAATAAATCAAATCACTTTCATTCATGGTATGATAAATCATTTGTGCATTTGATTTTGCCAACATATCGAGAATCAAATTGGCTTCATTGAGAAAATTTTTCTTCCTGCCTTTTTCAAGATTAATTTGTGTAATGCTTTTACCATTCATCGTTGTATCTGGACCGTACCAGGCAACTACTGCGAAACTGTAATCTTTTTGTTTATCTTTTTTTTGTGATGCTTTCATCCCATCTAAAATTCTTTTACGCATTACAGGATCTTTCATTTTAACACGCAAAGAATCGAGTCCACCTTCCAGCGCCCAATCAGGTAATCGAACAGCAAGATTGGTACTGCTGGCTGTATACGGATACTGATCGATGGTAACATCATACCCTTGCTTTCTTGCCTCTTCAACCATGCCCAAGGTTTCAGAAGATCGACCCCAATTGTTTTTACCTGTTACTTTGAAATGAGAAATTTGAACAGGAATATTGGCTTCTCTACCAATAGTCAATGCTTCATCAATTGCTTCATGCACACGATTGCCTTCATTGCGCATATGCGTTGCATACACACCGCCTTTTGCAGCAGCAATTTTAGACAATGCAACAATTTCTTCAGTGGGAGAATACATCCCAGGTAAATAAATCAATCCCGTTGAGAGTCCAACTGCTCCATCTTGCATTGCTTTACTCATCAACGATTCCATCTTTGTCATTTCTGCTGCAGTTGCTTTTCTATTCTCCAAACCCATTCCCAATCTCCGAATGGTATTGTGTCCTGCTAGTGTTGCCACGTTGATAGAAGTTTTCGCACTGTCAATTTTGAAGAGGAATTCAGCGATATCATCTGCGCCACTTCCACAATTGCCCGTTACAACAGAAGTAACACCATCATAGATATAATTTTCTGCAGTTGGTTTTCTAAAAACACTTTCTTCAATATGTGCATGAACATCAATAAATCCAGGTGCTACAATTTGATTTTTCGCATCGATGATTTTTGCAGATGGATATTTTGTAGCGAGTCCTTTTGCGACCCCAATGATTTTATTTTGTTGAATAGCAATATCAGCGCGGAACCAGCCATTACCAGTACCGTCTACAATTCTCCCATTTGTTATAATGTAATCTGCCTGTGCATGTACAAACGTCGTGAGGCAGCCCATGATCAGGATCAATAAACTCTTTTTCATTCTGAGTGTTTTGTTATTAAAAGATAAGCAATCTTTTTAAAGTTTGTAATTTAGACTATGGACATCAAGGTTTTCATCACTGGAGGAACGTTCGACAAAGAATACAATGAGCTAACAGGTGAATTGTTTTTCAAAGAAACCCATTTGCATGAGATGTTAAGATTGGGAAGATCAAATTTAAAGCTTGATATATCAACCCTGATGATGATTGACAGTCTGGATATGAATGATGAGCACAGGAGACTCATTGCAAAAGCATGTCTCGAAACATCACAAGATCGCATAGTGATCACACATGGAACGGACACCATGGCGATAACGGCGAAGTATTTATCGGATACCATTAAAGAGAAAACCATTGTGCTTACAGGCGCAATGGTCCCTTATAAATTTGGCAGTAGCGACGGGCTCTTCAACTTAGGCAGTTCGCTTGCCTTTGTACAAACCCTTCCACATGGAGTCTACGTTGCCATGAATGGGAAATATTTTGAAGGCAACAATGTGCGCAAAAACAAATCAACTGGAGAGTTTGAGTTGATTGCATAATTTCTTAAAAACAAAAAACCAGAGATTGCTCTCTGGTTTCTTAATGGGTAAGTAAGCTAGGATACGTTATTTTCTCTCTAATAATTTAAAGAATTGATCCAACTGAGGAAGCACCACAATACGTGTTCTGCGGTTTCTTGCTTTACCATCTGCAGTTGAATTATCTGCAATTGGTTTGTATTCAGAACGACCTGCAGCAACCAGCTGAGCAGGATTCAAACCATATTGTTTTTGCAATAATCTTACAATAGTAGTTGCACGCTTCACTGAAAGATCCCAGTTGTCTTGCATCAAATCATTGTTACCAGCCAATACAACATTGTCTGTATGACCTTCAACCATGTATTCCAAATCTGGTTGTGCTTTCAATACAGTGGCAACTTTGCTCAACACAGCTTTTGCTTTGTCGCTTACATCGAAGCTTCCAGTTTTAAACAATACTTTGTCAGAGATGTCTACATATACAACACCTTTATCAACTTTGATATTTACATCTTGGTCATTTAAATCACCCAATGCACCTTTCAGGTTCATTACCAATGCCATGTTCAAAGAATCTTTTCTTGCAGCTGCCTGCTGAATAGATTGGATGTATGAATCTTTCGCACCAATATTGTCTAAAGATTTTTTGATGCTCTCCGCTTGAGAAGATGAAATCACTGATAAATCTTCCAATTGCTTCAACGCAACATTATTATTCTTCTTCAACATATCAACCTGATCCTTTAAAGAAGCTAACTGTGCTTCTCTTTGAGCATCGGCAATTGCACGCTGACGATCTGCTTCTGCTTTTTCATCTTTACAAGCTTTTGTTTCTTTTTGAGAAACAATCAACTGATTGTTCAAAGAAGCATACTTGTCATTCAATGCTTGATATTTCTTGGGGCTTACACAAGAAAATAAAGTTCCTACCAATAATAGCGGCAGTAAAAAATGTTTAGTTTTCATTGTTAGTTTCTTTTTAAAGAATTGACTTTACGCAAATATAATATCTAATTATTTATCATCCACATCAATTGTACGCACAAATGCACTTCTTTTTGGTGCTGGCATCACACTGTTTTCACCTTTTACTCCCTTCCAAATCACTTCGCTGAATTCAAAATCATTCACACGATCCTCCTTGCTGAAATCAAATGTTTTGCTTTTCCTTGCGAGCGGACCGTCTTTTTTATTGACCTCCGTAATATCAACCTTCGCTGGTATTGCATTAAAAATTTTTCTATTAGGTACCTTACTGAAACTGCGCCACATCGATGTTGCAGCCGCATCGTACTGCGACATGGGTGCCATCCCCAAAATCAATTCAATGGTGCGCACCATAGAAGATGTGCTGTAAGGCGTATGATCAATAAATCCTCTTTTCACATACCCACCTGCAACATAAGCAGTAGTTCTGTGTGCATCAACATGATCAGGACCATTCTGCGCGTCATCCTCTACAATGAAAACGACTGACTGTTCCCAGATGGGTGATTTGGATAAATGCTCGACAAATAATCCAACTGCCCAATCATTATCGGCCACATGTGCATAAGGGGTTGGTCTGCCTAAACTCATCCCTTCTGTATGATCATTGATCAATCGTAATGTATTCAATTGTGGTACAGCATTGATGCGCAACAGGGAATCAAAATCCCTTTTCCATTGATTCACACGGGTTGTATCGCGAACCGTTTCATCCCAGCTGGTATAATACGGACAAAAATGTCCCTCTAATATTTTCAGATTCGGTTTGTAATCATCAGCGAACTCTCCATAAGTGCGATAACTAACACCATGTCGCTTTGCATTCCCCCAAATAAAATCACCTTTATTATCTGCCGCACGCCTTCTTCCCTCTGCATCATAGTCACCCCCTCTTCCACCATAAGATGTTGGCCAATTCTTTTCCAAATAATCTGTTGCATACGCTCCGAAAGTCCAGTTATGTCCATCTGCACTCACTTCTCCATCCACATAAAAATTATCCAATAAAACAAACTCCTTCACCAGCGCATGTTGATTCGGAGTGATGTTTTCACCGAACAACAATAAACTGGTATCACCATTTCCTCCTGGCACATCGGCCAATACCTGATCATAGGTTCTGTTTTCCTTTACGATATAAAATACATATTTAATAGGTGAGGGGTCTCCAACTTTCATGGGAATAGGATTTCCTTGCTCACCACTTGCCTGCATTTCCTTTTCTTTTGTGTAAGGCGTATTGGCATACACAGCTTTTGAAAATACTCCCAGTGCTTGCTCTGTGGGTTCTTCAAAAATACTCATGGTACCTTTGAAGAGTCCGCCTATATATTGCACCGCTGCAGGTTTTGAAGCATCACCTTTTTGAAAAAT
>JAFMEZ010000102.1 GCA_017856455.1 Parafilimonas sp. | reverse complement strand
TTAATTCCCCCCTCTCGGAAAAGATCTTACTGGCGCAGTTCCGCTGGAGCCTGATGATGAGTTGCTAGATGGTGCATAACTTCCACCAGATGAATTGTTGTTGAATATTCTGTTGGAGCCACCAGTGTTGTAGTTATTACTTCTGTAATAATTGCTGTTGTTGCTTGATCCACTAATATTGACATTCCCAAATTTAGAATATCCAACTGTCTGACGTGGCGGATTGTAATTGCTTAAGTTATAAACCCTCGGACCAGAATTTCTTGGAGCAACAGTTGTCTTGAATGTATTGAGTACAACAACTGGTTGTCCGTAGTACATTGGTGAAAACGGACTGTAATAATAACTCATCGGATTGAACATGAATGGATTCCCCAATGTCAAACTGTTAAGTCCAATGCTATTGAATCCACCAAAACTGTACATGTCAAAATAAGCCCTGTTGTTCCAATATGGATTATTCCAATACGAGAAGTCGTCATCAAAAACATTCCATCTTGATCCACCAATTGACTTCATCCTCATATACCTGTCTTGCATGGGTACTGCAGATGCATTGTATCTTCCATTTCCATCCTCCTCATCTGTTACAACATAACCTGCATTGTTTCTCGCTGGAGAAAAATAAACATCATCTGGTGTTTGTCCACTTCTGTACGCTGTACTACATCCCACCAAAATGGTTGCTGTTGCTATAACTGCCATGATCTTTCTCATAACAATGGATTTAAAGATTAAGACTAAGTTACTACATTTGCGCAATCGCGCTTTAATGATTAGACGTTTAAATCTCGTTAAAGTTGCTATCCACCCAAAAAATTTCCAATATGGGCAATGAGTTGACATCCAGATCGGTTGATTATGCACAATGGTACAATGACCTTATCCTCAAAGGGGGATTGGCAGATTATTCAGCAGTACGTGGTTGCATGGTCATTAAACCCTATGGTTATACACTCTGGGAAAACATGAAGGATGAATTGGATCGGATGTTCAAAGAAACCGGACATGTCAATGCTTATTTCCCACTTTTCGTGCCAAAATCATTTCTGGAAAAAGAAGAGGGACATGCAGAAGGATTTGCTAAAGAGTGTGCAGTGGTTACACACTATCGTTTGAAGGCTGATCCTAATCAAAAGGGGAAATTGATGGTGGACCCGGAAGCAAAATTGGAAGAAGAATTGATTGTTCGTCCAACGAGCGAAGCTATCATTTGGAATGCCTATAAAGATTGGATTCAATCATACCGCGATCTTCCTTTGTTAATCAACCAGTGGGCTAATGTGGTGAGATGGGAGATGAGAACAAGACTGTTTTTGAGAACGGCAGAATTTCTTTGGCAAGAGGGACATACAGCGCATGCAACTGCTGACGAAGCTATTGCAGAAGCTGAAAAAATGCTGCATGTCTATGCAGATTTTGTAGAGAACTTCATGGCGCTGCCTGTTATCAAAGGAGTAAAAACGCCTAATGAAAGATTTGCAGGTGCGTTGGAAACCTATTGCATTGAAGCACTGATGCAAGACGGAAAGGCATTGCAGGCCGGCACTTCACATTTCTTGGGACAAAATTTTGCCAAAGCATTTGATGTGAAATATTTGACGAAAGAGAACAAGCAAGAATTTGTTTGGGCTACTTCTTGGGGTGTTTCAACCAGATTGATTGGTGCATTGGTAATGGCGCACAGTGATGATGAGGGATTGGTACTTCCACCAAAAATTGCTCCATTGCAAGTTGTCATTGTTCCTATCTATAAAGGTCCAGAGCAAAAGGCTTTGGTGGATGAAAAAGTGCATGGCATCTTGTCTTCTTTAAAGGCAGCAAGCATTTCAGTGAAGTATGATGATTCAGACAATGTGCGACCAGGATGGAAGTTTGCTGAATATGAAATGAAAGGTGTTCCTGTAAGAATTGCCATTGGTCCAAAAGATATTGAAAATGGAGTGGTGGAAATTGCAAGAAGAGATACCAAAGAAAAGAAATCAGTTTCTTCGGAAGGAATTATTGAATACATCAAAACATTGTTGGATGATATTCAGCAAAATCTTTATAACCGTGCTTTGGCATTCAGAGATGCAAATATTACTGAAGTGAATTCATGGGATGAGTTTAAAAAGGTGATTGCAGAAAAAGGCGGATTCGTTGCTGCGCATTGGGATGGAACCGGTGAAACAGAAGATAAAATCAAGGAAGAAACAAAAGCAACCATTCGTTGCATTCCACTAAATAATAAAGTTGAATCAGGAGTTTGTATTTACTCTGGCAAGCCAAGTAAGCAACGGGTTTTGTTTGCTCAAGCTTATTAAAATATAACGCGGCTCCTTGCAATCAAACATGCACCAATAACGCCGGCGTGTTCTCCGAGTTTGGATAATCTTAATGTAGTGTCGTTGTTGACTAGCGCAGATGAAAATTTATTCAATACGCTTCTTGCTGGGAGACGAATATAATCTCCTGTTTCAGCCAATGCGCCGCCAATGATGAGTGTCTCAGGATTAAATATATTGATCAACACTGC
>JAFMEZ010000101.1 GCA_017856455.1 Parafilimonas sp. | reverse complement strand
TGTAAGTGTTTAATTTACAAGGGTTTATCGTTTTTTGAAGTGGTGTGGGGCGTGCGCCGATCTTCGAAAGAAATATTGTGATTTTCAATTACCAAACTGATTTTCAGACCAGAACATATTGATCATTATTTGTCTTTGTTGATATAGCCCGATGATTTTAATGAAAAACTGCGCACTTTTCTGCGCACCCTAAATAAAAAACTCTTGTAAGTGATTGACCTACATGGGTTTGGTGTTCTTTGGTGATTTAAAAGTATGGTTCACTTAAGTTTTAAACTGTCATGCGAATAGGGACACTTACAGGAAGGGTAAGATATCAGTAAAATAATATAATACCTATTTAAAACCCTTGTAGTGATTGACCTACTAGGGTTTTCGGTACAATAAAATCGTTATATCAATTAGTTGATTTAATTAACCTGTATCCGATAATCCGATTTGTTCCGAATGATGGTACAAAAAGGGTATTAGATTCTTTATCAAAACTGATATCATTAGCCATGATTTTTTTATCACGCGTATCTAATAAAATTTGTTTTTCCCCTTTGGCAGATACAAAATATATCATCCCTCTATAATTACTGAGAATAAATTCATCCTTTGAAATCATTACAATCCCATCGAGACCATTCTCATATCCTTCGCCAATCAGAGTGATTTTCTTATCAGCATCTACTTTCATAAAAGTATTTGTTCCTGCAACATATACATCCGAACCTACTGTCAAGATACCATTAGCCCCTGGAATGTTTTCTAAAAAGAGTGTTGGCTGATCATTTTCAATTCTATAAACTTTCCCAGCTCTTGTATCACTCACATATACAACTCCCTTTTCATTTACATCTAGATCGTTTAGCATAACAGCACCAACAACTGGAATGCGTTTTACCAAAGCACCATTTTTCATATCTATAACCGCCACTGAAGCTGTTTCAGCATTGTAAAGAAAACCCTTGTGAAAGCCAATGCCTTTGTTAGATGAAAGTCCTGTTACCCAGTCACTTTTTAATATTTTACCATTCAAATCCATTTGAACAAGACTACCATTGTTCATACTTGAAATATAAATCACTTTGGATACAGGATCATAGGTTGCAGATTCAGGACCCTTTAACGTCACAGAATCAGACTCCCATATTTTTTTTAAACTATACTGAGCGAAAATGCATGAACACACGAGCAGTGAAATGACTGATAAAGATATTTTTCTCATTGTTTTTGAATTGAATAAATTTTTAAAAAAGTATACTGCTGTTAATTACTTGTTGTATTCTTGATCAGTTACTTCATCCATCCACACTGTTTCTCCTAAATGGCGATTCGTTATAGCAATCTGCACAAGCGAATTTGTAGCACTTGCCCCATGCCAATGTGGTAAGTTAGGTTGACATTTTATCACGTCACCTTTTTTTATTATTCGTTTTTGCTGTCCTTTCTCTTGGTAATAACCTACTCCTTCTATCACAAGTAAAATTTGACCAGCAGGATGCATGTGCCATTTCGTTCGTGCCCCTGGTTCGAAGGTAACACTTCCAACAGCAGAAGTATTGAGACTGTCAGCTGTAACCAAATTATTTAAGTAAGCAGTGCCCTGAAAATTGGAATTTGTAATTTTCGCACCTATATCAAATAAGTGCGATTGCGTTGAATTTGATGATGCAACTGTTTTTCTATTCAAGAGTTCATCCAGTGTTTTTTTGCAACTTAGGTATGACTCATTCCCGTATAAATTTTTAATTATTTCTGTAAACTCATACAATTTGTTTGGTGAGATGCCAAGATTTAAACAGATAGAATAATGATTTCTCAACATTGGCTCTGCACTTCCAATTGTACCCAATACAGATATCGTAGCAAGTTCTCTTTCGACATGTGTCAATATATCTCTGTCAAAAATATCCGCAAACAAATGCTCTTTTAAAAATGTATCAATAATTGGAGCAAATGCACCATAGCCCGATGATGGTCTTTCCTGTTTAGTATTTGTAAGTTTACTCAATGTGATTCTTCCTCTTTCATACTTACTTGTGCCATCTGCAATCATTGATGCTTCTCTACCAATTACATCTTTAGTGCCTTTTGATTTTCTTTCTTCAATTACTTGCATCAATGTTTGTAATCCTCTGATACTTCTTGGAAATCCACAGTAGGCATACACATGAACTTGCACTTCTTTAATTTCATTCACAGTAAGTCCGGATTGTAAAGCAATATCAATTTCTTTTTGAAGTTGCTGTAAATCACCTTTTGCAGTCAATGAAGCAATTGAAATAATACTTCTCTCTTTTACATTTAATGTAGAGTCAGAACCGCTTCTTGCAACTGTATTTTGAACTGCTACAAAAAAAGTAATAAGCAGTATAACTAATTTAATTGGCCTCATGGTTGTTATATAAATTTCAAAATAATACTAGATACCGCTAGGGACTCATACATTATAAGATTGGTAATTTATTTTCTTTGTTCATTCGCGGCAGCTCGTGAATTCAAACCTGTCAGTCCATATTTTAATACAATAGGAATTATTATTGGAATT
>JAFMEZ010000002.1 GCA_017856455.1 Parafilimonas sp. | reverse complement strand
CGACGCATTCATATGCAGCAATAGATGCATATGCATAATTGCGAGATGCGATCATGGGAGGAAAATTATTTTCCAAAACGATATCATTCAAAAGCTTGACTGTTTTGTTATATAGTATTGGATCATCAAATGTTGAACGATAGTCCTCCACTTTGGTATTGCACGATATAGCCAATATGCATATCAATGCAGATAGGATAATTCTCATATAAAATTTTGAAAATGAAAAATTGTAATAACAGCTAAACTAGGCAATACATGCAGGTGGCTTATCAATTATTGGCAAATAAACCATATGCAGAGATGAGACTGATTCAATAAAATGAAGTTGATGTTCAGTCATTGGAATTGACAAGGCAAGTGGGCTTGCATCTTGATCAAAATCTGAAATATTGAATTTGATTGGTTTTGAAGAAGGAAGTAATGGCGAAGATGATTGTTTAGCGTCTTCTTCTTGCAAGTCATTCACTAAAGAGTAAAAAGTTTCTCTAGCATGATGAATCTTCGTTTTTTCAGTATTGGGTAAACAAAGAAAAATCATTGTATCATTAACTAATTTCCTTTTTACATAATTATAATGTACCCCTTCTAAAACGATTTCACCATCAATGCGTTCATAATCAGACCAATCCAGTTGGTAAGGCAATTGAATGGGAACTTTGATGGATAAAAGATTTGTTTCGTCATATGCGCGCTGATCGATCTTGGCCACAAACCTATTATTGGATGCGGACTCCACTTGATTGAACAAGAGCTGATATCCACCCAAATTAAAGAGGTGCAAGAATAAAAATGCTATAGCCCAAAAAGGTCGCATCTACCAAAGATAAGAGGAATCTGAATTACGATGTAGCAATCATGCTGATTTCTACATTGACTGCCTTGGGCAACCCTTTTACTGCAACAGTTTCACGGGCCGGGTGATCAGTAGAAAAGTATTTTGCATAAACTTCATTCACTGTTGCAAAGTGTGCCATGTCTGATAAGAAAATGGTGGTTTTTACTACATGAGAAAAATCCAAACCTGCTTCTTTTAAAATTGCATCTAAATTTTTCATTACCTGCTCAGTTTCATCTGAAATGGTATTGGCTTCGATATTTCCAGTGGCGGGGTTGATGGCAATTTGTCCGGATATGAACAAAAATCCATTGGCCAAGACCGACTGATTATACGGACCGATTGGGGCGGGTGCTTGAGAAGTATTGATAATTTTTTTTGACATGATTTATTTTGTACAAAGATAAATGCTTTCGATCAACCTATTTTTGCATCAGATGAATCAACCAGTTATACTACATATCAACACTGCACTAAAGGATGCCTATATAGGATTCTCAAAAGGAGATGAAATATTGGGTTATCTATCGAATGATAATCCACTTGATCATGCTTCCTTTGTGCAATCTGCCATCAAAAAGCTTTCTTTATCACTTGAACTTTCTCTTGAAAAAATTGACGCAGTTTCAGTCATCAATGGTCCGGGGTCTTACACTGGACTCAGAGTTGGATTATCTTCTGCTAAAGGAATTTGTTATGCACTGAACAAACCACTGATCTGCATCAATACCCTTGAGTGGCTGGCAAAGGGAGTAAAATCAAAAGATATTGATATCGTTTGTCCCATGATAGATGCCAGACGAATGGAAGTGTATACTTCTATGTATGATCTTTCTATGAAATGTATCATGCAACCTACAGCAATGATTCTAGATGAAAAGAGCTTTGAGGAATCATTGTCATCATTCAAAATTGGATTTATAGGAGATGGAAGTGAAAAATGGAAATCAATCAATCAACATCCCAATGCAAGTTTTCCTGCATTTGAAAGTGCAATCCTTGAACAACTTCTGTTAACCATGATCAAATATGAACATGACATATTTGATGATCTTGCATATGCTGAACCCTATTATATAAAAGAATTTTACAGCCCTTCATTATTTATAAAAAAGTAATAAATTGCAGTACAACACCAACTAACCACCGACCCAAAACACCAACCATGTCTGACTTTCTAAAAGAAGAGAGCACTTCGTCGAGCGTCTCCTCATCACAAAACAATCAATTGAAATCTGCTGCACCATCTTTAAGTCATCTCAATATTAAAAAAGTTGGTCTGATACTTAGAGCCATCAATCATAAATTGAGACAAGAAATGATACAATTCATTGATGGAAGAGGGCAGGTAACAGTTACCGAGATCTTTGTTGAAATGCGCATGGAACAATCTGTAGCAAGTCAACATCTTGCCATACTTCGTAGAGCTGGCATCGTAAAAACAAAAAGAGAAGGGAAGTTTATGTATTACAGCCTCAACCTTGAGAAGCTGCAATTGCTGAACCTGATGGTAACTGATCTTTTGAAATAAGCCTGAGGTTTCTAAACTCATCTTTATATTCATGCTTCCACCTGCGGTGGCTCCATAAATAATTATCAGGACGCTCACGTATGCATTTCTCCAAAAATTGAATGTATTTGAGTGTTAATTCACCTGGCGCTAAACTTGCCGGATCATCTGTCACCCATGTTACTGTGCAAGAATAAACTCCCCTTTTCACTTTAAAAAAATTTCCAAATACAATTCGGTTATTGCTGATCATTGCTGCCGTTTCAGGACCTTTTGTAAATGCTGTTGGTCTTCCAAAAAAATCAACCCACCAGGCATTTGCAATTTTTTTTGGATTTTGATCTGCAACAAGAGCAATAATATATTGCTGATCTTGATAAGGAATAAAATTATTCTTGAAATCATTTGCAGGAATCAATACGGTTCCATACCGTGTACGAATTTTTGTAAAAAGTGACTCAAAGAAGGGTTGTTTGAGTGGTTGATAAACCCCCAAGAAAGGCATTTTAAAATGCCTTGATATTGCAAGATTCACAACTTCCCAATTGAAATTATGCATTGCATGGATCTGAATTTTTTTATCTGTGCCGCTGAACAAGTCCAGTAGAGATTGATCAAATAAGAACATGCGCTCGATCAACCGTTCACTTGCGCTGATCATTTTAAATGTTTCAACAAGAGAATCAGCAATATTTTGATAGAATTTTTTTGCAATATTTTCTTTTTCAGCATCCGTTTTTTCAGGAAACACAATAGAGAGGTTTTCCATTACAATTGATCTTCGATACTTAAACACCCGATACAGCAGAAAAGTCAAAAAATCACTGAGCAGATATAAAATACTTAAAGGAGTAAGTGAAAGGATATAGAAAACTTTGTGCAAAATTTTTCGCATCATAATAAATCGTCAATCAGTTTTTTCAATTCAACAACTCCATCACCTTTTGTTGCAACAGTAGCACATACTTTTTTTGATGAAGATTTTGATTTTAGCATATTGCTGAGCTGTGCCACAAAAAAATCTGAACCCGGACGATCAGACTTGTTTACAACAAATAAATCTGCCACTTCAACAATACCCGATTTCATCAATTGAATTTCGTCTCCTGCCTCTGGTACCAATACCAAAATTGTTTTGTCGGCATGCTTGATGATTTCAATCTCAGACTGTCCCACTCCCACCGTTTCAATCAAGATCAGGTCAAAAGGACAGGACTGTAAAAAAATTTTAATCTTGTCAATTTGAGGATGCAATCCTCCCATTGAACCCCGACTAGAAAGTGAACGTATAAACACTTTTTCATGATTGAACCATCTGTTCATACGAATGCGATCACCTAAAATTGCTCCTTGATGAAGAACTGAAGATGGATCCACACATAAAACTGCAACTCGTTTTCCATCTTTAATGTACTCATCAATCAAGGCATCTGTCAATGTGCTTTTTCCAGCACCAGGAGGACCAGTAATCCCGATAACTGGAACATGGCGATCAGATGGCACAATGTCAATCTGAGCTTCATTCTCAATCAAAGAGATTACCCTTGCAATACTTTTTTTATCGCCTTGCTGGGATTGTAATAATAGTTGCGCATCCATCACAATGCTAAAATTATTGCAATAAGCCCAGAATTTATAAGGGGTATTCAATAAGTTTACCTCACCTTTGCAAAAAAAGCGGATGAAAACATTATGTGTTGATCTTGGCAACACAAGAATGAAAGCAGCATTATTTGAAGATGGTCAGTTGATCAACTCCTCTATCCTCAACAACGACTTGATTGAGCAAATCCAGGAACTGATCAACATCTATAAGCCTGAAAAATCGATTTTATCATCGGTTATTCACCATGATAAAAAAATAGAAGAAATTTTATCCGCTTCAACAGCATTCCATCTGCTCGGCCACCAATCAAAACTAAACTTCACATTGGCAGTTGGAAAACCAGATACAATGGGAGCCGACAGGCTTGCATTAGCAGCAGCTGTCGTACATTTTCATCCCAAGAAAAATAATCTGGTGATCGGCCTTGGAAGTTGTATCACTTATAATTTTATCAATAGTGCAGGCGTTTTTCTTGGTGGAAGTATTTCACCAGGATTGGAAATGAGGCTAAAATCATTAAAAGACTACACAGCACTTTTGCCCCTGGTAGAAAAAGAATGGAGCTTCCCACTGATTGGATATGATACAAAAACAAATATCTTGAGCGGAGTGATTTGGGGGATGGCAAAAGAAATTGAGGGAATTGTTGCTGCATATAGCGAGAAATATGGGAACTTTAACGTGGTTTTAACCGGGGGGGATTGTACCTATTTTGAAAGGCTTCTAAAAAACAAGATATTTGCAGACCCCGATTTATTATTTAAAGGATTGTATGCGATCAGTGAGACCAATAACTAATTGTTTTTCAGCGTTTTTTGTTTTATTCATTTTTCTAATTCCCAATACAGAGGCACAGGAAAATTCACCCTATTCAAGATATGGATTGGGAAATTTAATCCCAGCTCAAAACAACCTCAATCGGGCAATGGGTGGATTAACAGCAGCTTACTATAATTTTCAATCCGTAAATTTTACAAATCCGGCATCTTACGCAAACCTGAAGATCACTACATACGATATTGGAATCGATTACAGTTCCAGAAAGTTGATCACCTTAAATCCCCCTAAAAGCTTCACTTCTTCATATCTCATTCCATCTTACTTCCAGCTAGGGCTACCACTTTCAAAAAAGAATAATTGGGGAATGAATATCGGATTAAGACCCATCAGCCGCATCAACTACGATATCACCATCAGAACGAGGACAGCCATCGACAGCATACGATATGGCTATGTAGGAAATGGAGGAACCTATCAGGCATTTACAGGAATGGGATTTGGTACAAAGAATTTAACCGTTGGATTCAATGTTGGTTACATGTTCGGCAACAAAGAATACAACTCAAGGGTTTCATTTATCAATGACTCCATTACTTACAAATCTTCTAATTCAACTGATACTACTCGATTCGGTGGAATGTTCTACAATGCTGGCATACAATACAAATTCAATGTCAGCAAAACAACATCCGTTAAACTTGGTGCATTCTCGAATTTCAAAACCAAAATGAATGCAACAAAAACCTTGTCGAGAGAAACGATCAACTTCTCTGCAACAAATGGCATTCAAGCCATTGATAGCGTATACCGTGGAGTTGACGAAGAGGGTACCATCATCTATCCTTCATCTTGGGGTGCAGGATTTATGATTGATCATGAAAATGCATGGATGATTGGAGCTGAATTCAATTCAGCCAAATGGGATGATTACAGGTATTTTGGAAGCAATGACAAAATGGTGAATTCCTGGACTGCAAGAATCGGCGGACAGTTCATTCCTAATTATAAGAGTGAAAAGTATTGGTCAAGAGTTGCTTATAGATTCGGCTTCTCTTTTGGTCCTGATAACCTGAAATACAACAATACCATTAATCAGCAAACTTTCAGTTTTGGAACTGGACTTCCTGTGAGAAGGAATGTATACACAAACCAGTACACTGTGATCAATACTGCATTTGAGCTTTGCTTCAGAGGCAATAACTCAAATGAAATCAAAGAAAATATTTTCAGGCTTTCTCTTGGTCTCAATTTGAGCGATATCTGGTTCAACAAGCCAAAGTATCAATAAACTTCACAACGTGATCAACAAAATCATTTTGCTTTTGCTGTCATCCACTTTGGTGCTGGCCTGCGAAAATGATGAACAAAAAGTAAATGCATTCTTCCAAAAAAAACTAGGTGTAGATCAGGCAGATTCTATTGAAAGCTACATCAGTCAGTCGGGAAAAATGAAAGCAAGACTTATTGCTCCTGTCTTTCTAAGATACCAGGATTCATCCACGCGCATCGTATTGCCAAAAACATTGCATGTTGACTTCTATGACTCTTTAAAAAACATAGAAAGCAAAATGGATGCAATGCAAGCACATTATTATGAAAATAAAAATGTAGTATACCTAAAGGATAGTGTTAAAGTATACAATATCAAAGGCGACACATTGTTTTGCCAGGAGCTGACATGGGATCAAAATCTTGGAAAATTTTTCACAGACAAGTTTGTGCGTATACATACACCTGATATGATTATGTATGGCGAGGGACTATCAGCACCTCAGGATTTCAAAACATTTGAGATCTATAAAATTACCAATAGTGAAATCAGGGTCAATCAGTAAACAAATCGTTGTACAAAGTAGCACCAGGTATAACAGCGTAATGCGATAAATCAGTAATGCCCTCTGCCGCCAAAACATTTTCATCAATAAAGAAATTTCCCGTACACTGAGAAGAATGTTTTTGAAAAATGAAATAGGCAGCATCAGCAATAATATCAGCTGTCCTGCTCATATTCATCAAAGCTTGTCCGCCTAATAAATTTTGCACAGCAGCAGTAGCAATAGTAGTCTTAGGCCACAAAGCATTAGAAGCAATTTGGTATTTCTTCAACTCCTCTGAAAGCCCCATCATGATCATACTCATATTGTATTTACTAATGGTATAAGCGACATGATTTCCGAACCACTTTGGATTCATATTGAGTGGAGGAGATAAGAAAAGGATATGCGGATTTTTACCTTTCTTTAAATAAGGTATACAATGCTTTGATACCAAGAAAGTCCCTCTAACATTGATATCATGCATCAAGTCAAACTTCTTTGCATCGGTTTGTTCTGTATTGGTAAGTGAAATAGCAGATGCATTGTTGACTAGAATATCAATGCCGCCAAATTGCTCTACGCCTTTTTCAACGGCTGCTATGATTTGCTCTTCAAAGCGAATATCACATTGCACTGCCAAAGCTTTACCTCCTGCTTTTTCAATTTCTTCTGCTGCAGAATATATTGTTCCTCCCAACTTAGGATTTTCCTCAACAGATTTTGCTGCAATAATAATATTCGCTCCTTCTTTTGCAAGCTTTAGAGCAATTGCTTTCCCAATTCCTCGGGTAGCACCAGTAATGAATATAGTTTTACCTTGATAATACATATTACTTGATTGTACTGATATCTTCCATCACAAAAACACCTCTTCCGTATGTTGCAATAACAAGTTGCTTATCTCGTGGATGAATGAAGAGATCTTGTACTGAAACAGTTGATGGAAGATTTGACTGTAATGATTTCCATGTTGTTCCACCATTGGTACTTACGTAAATACCCATATCTGTTCCACAGTACAAAACTGATGGATTTTGTAAATCTTCACGAATAACATTTACAGGTGATGCAGGAAGATTTCCAGCAATACTCTTCCAAGTTGTTCCATTATCATTTGAAACATACACATATGGCCTGTCGTCATCCTCTCTCCTATTGCTCAAAGTCAGATATACTCTGTTTTTATTATACTTTGATGCAACCAATCTAGATACGTGTGCATTTTGCGGAATATTTTTCATGATCAACTTGAATGATTCCGATTCATTTTGTCTAACCCAAACCCTACCATCGTCAGTACCCACATAAAGGAGTCCTTTTTGAAGAGGTGACTCATCGATAGCAGTAATCGCTTGATGATTGATGGCATATGGTGTTCTTCCCATTCTTGATTTATCATTGTATGTAAGGTCCTCACTGATTCTCTTCCAAGTATTACCACCATCTTTTGATTCAAATAAATATTGGAATCCATGATAAATGGTTTTATTGTCATGCGGAGAAAGCATGGTAAAAGCAAGCCATTCACCACGATGAACTTCTTCATTGTCTGCTTTGGTGGGAAAAATATCTTTTGATCGAATAGAATCTGGATTTTCTTTTTTGCCCCATGGAACCCTAGGCATTCTTAAATCACTTCTTTGCAGCCTACCATAAAAAGTACTTGCATAAACAATATTTGGATCCTTTGGATCAACCGCAATGATGGTTCCTTCCCCGCCAGGTGCATCCTGCCAAGGTTTGATTCCTTCAGGCTTTTTACCGAATGTATTTTTGCTGCTTGCCATGAAACTTCCTTCATCTTGAACTGATCCAAGAATATTAAATGGCGTTGACATGTCATATGTAACATTGTAGAATTGTGTTGTCGGAATTTTTGTAAAGAAATTTTTCCAGGTTGTTCCTCCATCATAACTCAACACCACACCACCATCATTCCCATTCACTACATAATTGCTATTGGTAGGATCAATCCACAATGCATGATGATCACTATGTAATGGATCACTGGTTTTTTGATTTGGACGAATAGGATTGAATGTTTTTCCTCCATCCAAAGATTTTGCAATAGGAACACCCATGATATAAACAACATCAGGATTATTCGGATCCACACGAATTTGTCCGAATACCCAACCATAAGTGCCTGCAAATCTTTCCAGCTTTTCATCTTCTGTACTTACTTTTTTCCAAGATTCTCCCTTATCCTCACTGCGATAAACTTGAACACCATAAGGAATCACTTGAATCGGTCTTCCATATGGATCCAATTCACCTGGTTTTGGATCGCGCTTTGGTGTATGATTGTCAACATAAGCGTATACAATATTTGGATTGCTTTTTGAAATACTCAAACCAATTCTTCCAGTGAATTTTGTTTCAGGCAATCCTTGTGTTACTTTCTTCCAGGAATTACCACCATCAGTTGTTTTATAAATATAATCACCATCTTCAGGTACTGGATCACTCCATCTTCTGCGAATACGGTTCCATGTAGACACCAGTATATTATCTGGATTAGACGGATCAATTGCAACATCGATCACACCAGTCTTTTCATCATTGCCTAAAATTTTCTTCCAGGTTTTTCCACCATCGGTGGTTTTAAATAAACCCCTATCATTATTATAACTCCACTCATTTCCTCCAGCAGCTACATAAACAATATCAGGATTGGTTGGGTGGATGCGAACGCGTGCAATAGTGCCCGTATTGGTAAGACCAATATGTTTCCAAGTCTTTCCACCATCAGTTGATTTGTACGCTCCCATTCCAGGAAGAGATGCCCTGAAAATATTTGCTTCACCGGTTCCTACATAAATGATATTGGGATTGGATGGAGCAACATCAAATGAACCAATAGATAATGTTCCAATCTGATCAGACAAAGGATCCCAAGATTCTCCTGCGTTGGAAGTTTTCCATAATCCCCCTGAAGCAAAAGAAGCATATATAATATTGCGATTGCCGGGAACACCTAAAACCTCTGTGCATCTGCCGCTAATAATATCTGGACTAACATTTCTCCACTGTAAATTTTTATATGGAGAAGACGACCTAAGGATATTGTGCATACTAAAAGCATTCTGTCTCAAAGCACCCTGAGTGTCTCTAGTTTGTGCCAATGTTGCTGAAAAACAGAAGAGTAAAAACAAGGAATAGAAAAAACGAGCCATATAATTGGTTTTAAATGAAGGCTGGACGATAAAAATTCAATTGTCGATGTATAAATGTAAGGATTAGCCGTTAAATTGTGTACCTAAAATTCTTCGCATGAAACCAACGAGTATAATTACCGCAGTATGTATGATGCTGCTCTCTTTTTCAGCAATTGCACAAAAGAAAAAAGTTGTTCCCGCTCCTGAGGAAGGTTTAAAAACAATTGCAGTCCAAAACCTGCAAAACAGCTATGAACAGTATAAGAATATCGCTCTTCAGATATGGGGGCATGCGGAGTTGGGATACAAGGAAGTAAAAAGTTCCGCGTTATTGCAAGAAACGTTGAAAAAAGAAGGTTTCACAGTGGAGTCTGGCGTTGCAGAAATACCCACTGCATTTGTTGCAACTTACGGATCTGGTCAGCCCGTAATCGGCATCCTGGCTGAATTTGATGCATTACCTGGCTTGGCCCAGGAAGCAGTGCCAGAGAAAAAAGGAATTGCAGGGAAACCAGGTGGACATGGATGCGGGCATCATTTGTTTGGAACTGCTTCGGTTGCTGCTGGTATAGAAATCAAAAAATTAATAGAACAAAAAAAACTAACTGGCACCATCAAAGTATATGGCTGTCCCGCTGAAGAAGGCGGCTCAGGAAAAGTATACATGGTACGCGCTGGCTTGTTTAATAATGTCGATGCAGTCATTCACTGGCATCCTGGAAATGAAAATGGTGTTACCATGACAAGCGCATTGGCCAATAGTTCTGCGAAATTCAGGTTCTACGGACTCTCTGCACATGCTGCTGGATCACCGGAAAATGGACGTTCATCATTGGATGCTGTTGAATCGATGAACTACATGGTGAATCTGATGAGAGAACATATCCCACAGGAAACAAGAATTCACTACGTGATTACCAATGGCGGAAAAGCACCAAATGTTGTTCCAGATTTTGCAGAGGTATATTATTATGTACGTCATCCAAAACGTGAACAGGTAAAACAGATTTTTAACAGAGTTGTCAATGCAGCCCAAGCAGCAGCATTGGGAACTGAAACAAAAATGGATTATGAAATCATTGGCGGAACACACGATTTGCTGTTGAACAGATCACTAGCTGAAGTGATGCAAAAAAACCTAGAAAATGTTGGGGGAATAAAATATACAGCTGAAGAAAAAGCATTTGCTGAAAAAATTCAAAGCAGTTTTACTTTCAAGTATCCTTCAGTTGAAGAAGCAGAAAAAATCAAACCATTGAAAATTGAATCAGATGCAGGTGGGGGATCAACTGATGTTGGTGATGTAAGCTATGCTGTTCCAACTGTTGGTTTAAGAGCTGCAACTTGGGCACCAGGCACTCCTGCACATAGCTGGCAAGCTGTTGCATGTGGCGGTACTGAGATTGGCACGAAAGGAATGAATGTAGCTGCAAAGACAATGGCAATGACTGCTATAGATCTTTTTTCTAAGCCAGCACTCATCCAACAAGCCAAAGATGAATTTGTAAAACAAAAAGGTAATTACAAATACGAAGCATTACTAGGAACCAGAAAACCTGCCTTGAATTACAGAGATTGATTTAAAACATCCATATGAAAGTAAAATTCTTCATTGTTGCATTGCTATTTGCAAACATTGTATTTGCACAGAAAAAAAATCTCACCGACAATCAAATGTTAAGAGGTGATAGAATTCCTAATTTAATTCAATCACTTCCACAAGTATTAGGATGGTTAGATGATGAACAAGCACTGATCAGCAGGAGAGAAAATGGTGATACCGCCATCAGTTATTTTGTTGTAAATGGCAAAACGGGGAAATTGATTCCATCGAATAAAGATGTTTTGAAAAAAGAATCGGTAGAATCAATAACTGTTCAATCAAGAAACAATGATTTGTTTTTGCTTGTTAATGGTAAGGAAGAAAAACAATTGACCAGATCATCTGACCCTGAAATCAATCCTACCTTATCCCCAGATAAAAAATGGGTTGCATTCACAAGAAAGAATGATCTATATACCATTGAACTTTCGACAGGAACTGAATACCGACTCACAAAAGATGGTAATGATCTCATTTTGAATGGTTATGCCAGTTGGGTTTATTTTGAAGAAATACTCGGAAGACCAAGCAGATACAAATCATACTGGTGGAGTCCGGATAGTAAATCCATTTGTTTTATGCGCATGGATGACTCCAACGTACCGCTCTTCCCAATCGTTGGCGAAACTGGTCAGCATGGATATGTTGAGAACACCCGTTATCCAAAATCAGGAGATCCAAATCCTGCTGTAAAGGTTGGCATAACAAATACAATAGGCACTTCATTGGTTTGGGCTGATTTTGATGAGAAAAATGATCAATACTTTGGAATGCCATATTGGACTCCCGATGCATCAAAATTATTGGTACAATGGATGAATAGAGGACAAGACAGTTTGATCATCTATTCAGTAAATACAACGGATGGTTCCAAAAAAGAATTTTACAAAGAAGTTCAAAAAACATGGGTTGATCTTGATGACATGGGATCAAGAATTACTTTTTTACCATCGAACAAAGGTTTGATTATAAAGAGTGACAAAGATGGATGGGAGCAATTGTATTTGCATAACATGGATGGCAGTTTAAAAAATCAAATCACAACTGGAAATAACTGGGGCACATCTATTGAATGGATTGACACAGTAAAAAATATTATTTACTTCACCAGCAGACAACATGAATCAACGCAAAATAATTTCTACCGTGTTGATTTAAATGGACAGAATCAATTGAGGTTGAGCTTTGGAGACTTTACACATAACATTAACCTTTCACCCAAAGGAGGATATTTTATCTCGAGGTATTCAAATGCCCAAACACCTGATCAATTGGTAATGGTGAACAATAAAGGAAAAATTATATTGGAGTTAGGGAATAGCAAAGGAAATGAGTTCAATGATTACTCACTCGCTAAAACTGAAATCATTCGTATCCCTTCAGAGGATGGAAAATTTCAACTTCCAATAAGAATTACATGGCCACTGAATTACGATCCATCAAAAAAATACCCTGTGATGATTAATATTTATGGTGGACCAAATGCAGGCACCGTAAGAGATGGCTGGCAGTTCAGTCCCTTAAATCAATGGTGGGCAAAAGAAGGACTGATCCAAGTTGCGATGGATCATCGTGCAAGTGGACATTTTGGAAAGAATGGGGTTAACTACATGCATAGGAATTTAGGCAACTGGGAATTGAAGGACTGGATTACCATCGTAAAATGGTTGCGCACTAAAGGGGCAGATTCCACAAGAGTGGGTATCTCAGGATTCAGTTACGGAGGTTACATGACTTCACTTGCTTTAACCAAAGGAGCTGGATATTTTACACATGGATTAGCAGGCGGCAGTGTTACAGATTGGCATTTGTATGATAGTCACTATACTGAACGCTTCATGGACACTCCAAAAGAAAATCCTCAAGGCTATGCAGCTGGATCTATCATGACATATGTAGATAGCTACAAAGGATTACTGAGAATTTATCACGGAACAATGGATGATAATGTGCACATGCAAAACAGTTTGCAGTTGATAAGAAAATTGCAGGATGCAAAAAAACATTTTGAATTCATGGTATATCCAGGCGGTCGACATGGTTGGGGAGGAAATCAATCTTCACATTCAACCAATGAAAACAACATGTTCATTTACAAGAACTTGTTGAACAAGGAAATGCCTGCGCTGATCGTTAGGTAAACAAAACATATCATTATTCATGGTTAACGGTTAACCATTGACTGTTAGGGCTTACCCGTTGTAAGTTTTCAATTGTCTTTTTTGAGACAAAATGAATTATCTTGAATTAAGAAAATATTGTTAGCGGGCAACCGTCAACTGTTAACTTTTAATGCAATAGCCATATGATACCTAAAAGATTATTCGACTTTTTAGACTACCAATTGGAGCACTCTCCAAAAGAAGACATGTTTGCTGCCAAGGAAAATGGTACTTGGAAAAAATACAGCACCAATGAAGTAAGACAATTGGTGGATAGTTTAAGCATGGGGCTACTCCATATTGGAGTAGGTTATCAAGATGGTACACTTGAAGGCAGAGATAAAATTGCAATCCTGAGCAATAACCGTCCGGAGTGGCTAACACTCGATCTTGCAGTTCAACAAACTGGTGCATTGCTCACACCCATCTACCCTACCATCAGTCCGAATGAACTTGAATTTATATTCAACGATGCATCTATAAAAATTGTTTTTGTAAGTGACCAGGAGTTATACAATAAAGTTCAATCCGTTCGCGCTAAAACACCTTCAGTTCAGGCTGTTTACTCCTTCAATCAACTTGATGGTGTATTGAACTGGAAAGAATTGTTGCATAATGGAACACATGATGATCATGAGCAATTGAAGTCCATTAAAAATTCCATCAAACCAGAAGAGCTCGCAACAATTCTTTATACTTCAGGAACGACAGGATTCCCCAAAGGAGTAATGTTGAGCCACAAAAATATTGTTGAGAACGTATTAAATGTAGAAGAAATTGTTTCAGCAGTTGCCAACTCAAGTGATCGCTGCTTAAGCTTCTTACCGCTCAATCACATTTTTGAAAGAATGGTAAGCTATATCTACATGTATATCGGTGTATCCATTTATTATGCAGAAAGCATTGATACTGTTGGTGATAATTTAAAAGAAGTAAAACCAACACTTTTCACTACTGTACCAAGACTATTGGAAAAGGTGTATGAAAAGATCATGGCAAAGGGAAGAGAGCTTACAGGAATAAAAAAGAATTTATTTTTCTGGGCTGTAGGTGTTGCCAATAAATTTGAGTTAAACAAAAATCAAGGTGTTTTCTATAATGTTCAATTGGCGATTGCAAACAAACTCATCTTTTCAAAATGGAGAGAAGCCCTGGGTGGAAATGTAAAAGCCATTGTAACAGGTGCAGCAGCATGTCAGGTTAGATTGCTTAGAATTTTTACTGCTGCAAAGATTGTAGTGATGGAAGGATATGGACTTACAGAAACCTCTCCTGTTATTACTGTCAACAGGTTTGAATCTAAAGGTAGAAGTTTTGGCACCGTTGGTCTAGGTATAAAAAATGTAGAAGTAAAATTGGCAGAGGATGGAGAAATATGCTGTAGAGGATCCAATGTGATGATGGGATATTACAAGAGACCTGATCTAACTGCGGAATGTATTGATAATGAGAATTGGTTTCACTCAGGTGATATTGGCGCTTGGGTAGAGGGAGGATTTTTAAAAATCACAGATAGAAAAAAAGAAATTTTCAAGACCAGTGGTGGAAAATATGTTGCTCCTCAACCGATTGAAAATAAAATGAAGGAATCTCCTTTCATCGAGCAAATGATGGTTGTTGGTCCTGAGCGTAAATTCACCGGCGCATTGATCGTGCCTGCATTTGCGAATTTGAAAAATTGGTGTGAGAAAAATGGCATTCCCAATAACAGCATTGAAGAGATGACCAAACATCCTAAGGTGATCGAGTTCTACAAATCAATTGTAGAAAAATTCAACCCACAGTTCAATCATATTGAACAAGTAAAGAAATTTGAGTTGCTCAATTCAGAATGGACCATTGATGGTGGTGAATTGACGCCAACATTAAAATTGAAAAGGAAGGTCATCACCGAAAAATACGGTGATGCAATAGAACGCATTTATGCTGATGATCAGCAGCCTTAAATCAAATGCGTTAAGAGTCCGTCTCTTAATTTAGGTTCAAACCAAGTGCTTTTAGGAGGCATTACATTTCCGCTATCGGCTATGTCGAACAATTGTTCTATGCTTACAGGATAGAAACTAAAAGCTACTTTCATTTCACCGCTGTTAACTCTTCTTTCTAATTCAGCCAAGCCCCTGATTCCACCAACGAAATCAATTCGTTTATCTGTACGTTGATCTTTGATGCCTAAATGTTTTTCCAAAACATTATTTGAAAGAATGGTAACATCCAAAACGCCAATTGGATCATCTTCATACGTTCCATCAATTGCTGTGAGGTGATACCATAATCCATTTAAATACATTCCAAACTCATGGAGCGATGAAGGTTCAACTGGGATATCATAATGTGATACCGTGAAATCATCTTGTAGCGCACTAAGAAAATCTTCCACACTCATCCCATTCAGATCTTTCACTACTCTATTGTAAGGCAAAATCTTTAGTTCATTGGCCGGAAACAGGGTGGTCAAAAACTTACCCGCTTCTGGTCCTGCTGCCTTACCAAGTGACTTACGCACTTTTGCAGCACTGGCAGCACGGTGATGACCATCTGCAATATAAGTGCATGGAATATCCCTCTGAAAAAGTGCTGTGATTTCTTGAATTACTTTATCATCACTTACAACCCAAATACGATGTGTAATGGCATCATCTGCAATAAAATCATATGCAGGTTGTTGGTTGGCTTTCCATGATGTGATCAGCTGATCAATGGATTGATGATTACGGTATGCCAGAAATACATTTCCTGTTTGGGCTCCAGTAATGCTGATATGGTTGATGCGATCCTGTTCTTTTTCCGGACGTGTAAACTCATGTTTTTTAATCACATCATTTTCATAGTCATCAACAGAAGAACAACATACCAATCCGGTCTGACTCCTTCCATGCATGATCAATTCGTATATATAATAACATGCTTTTTCTTCTGTCATTAGCACTCCATCAGCAAGCATCTGAGATAAATTCGTTTTTGCCTTTTCATAAACCGATTTATCATAAATACTCAAATCAACCGGCATGTCGATTTCAGATTTGGTAACATGCAAAAATGAATGTTGATGAGATGATGCAAGTGTTCTTGCTTCATCACTAGACAGCACATCATATGGAGGTGATGCAACTTCTTTTGCCAGATTGATTTGAGGTCTTACCGCCTTGAAAGGAAAAATGATTGCCATATTGAAAAAATCTAAGCGTGTTTATTTGAGAAATCTTTGATCAACGCTACCAATGCTTCAACACTGCTGAGTGGTAATGCATTGTACATAGACACACGAAAACCACCAACACTTCTATGACCCTTTATGCCCACCATATTTGCTTCTTCGCAAACAGCATTAAATTTCTTCTCCAACGCTTCATTGGGCATAGTGAAAACTGCATTCATGTGACTCCTGTCCTCTTTTGGAACTGGCAAGTGAAAAATCGGATTAGCCTCCAAAGTATTATATAACAGAGAAGATTTTTCCAGATTAATTTTTTCAATTGCTGATACGCCACCAATTTTTTTCAACCACCTTAAGGTTAATAAACAAACATAAATCGCAAATACTGGTGGAGTATTCAACATCGATCCATTGGAAACATGTTGTTTATAATCCATCATAGATGGAATGGTAGAAGATGATTTATCTAGAAATTTTTTATCAATCACTACAAGATTCACACCAGCAGCGCCAATATTTTTTTGTGCTCCAGCATAGATAAAAGCAAAACGATTAAAATCCATCACACGACTTAAAATATCACTGCTCATATCAGCCACAAGTGGCATTGAGAGATTGGGAATCGAATGCATTTGAGTTCCCTCAATCGTATTGTTAGTAGTATAATGAAAATAAACAGCTTCATGCGGAACTGCATAGTCCTTTGGTATGTACGCATAATTCTTATCCTTAGAACTGGCCACAACATCTACTTGTCCGAATCTTTTTGCCTCTTTGATTGCTTTCGTGCCCCATACACCCGCATCGAGATATGCAGCTCTTTTATCTTTTGATAGATAATTCATGGGCAATTGAAAGAATTGTGTAGATGCTCCCCCATGTAAAAAAAGGACTTCCTTATGATCATCCAATTGCATCAATTCCTTCACAAGTGCAACAGCTTCATTAAGTACTTCTTCAAATAATGGAGTACGATGACCGATTTCTAAAATTGATAATCCAGTGTTGTTGAAATTGAGGATAGCCTGACTGGCTTCTTCAAAAACGACTTGTGGGAGTATGCTTGGACCAGCATTAAAATTGTGTATCATAAAATTGAGTGCCAGTAAGGCTTTCGAACGTGCCGCGAATATACTTATTTTGGGTGGGAGATTTCAGAAAGATTAGGCTGACCTGCATCAACCCATGCTGTATACCAGAAACAGGCAATGGCATGGGTAGCATCTCTCATGCGCCTTTCCACCATCCCCTGCAAAGCCTGATGGTATTTTGAAGCATAGGTGACACTATAGACTTTTTCATATTTGCCATTTCTCTTCTCATAAGAAAAGATTTGTTGATCGCTTTGATGCATTGAAAGTTGTTTCTCAACACCCAAAACTGTATCTGCAGCTGCTGCACTTTGATATACACGATTCCAAATAAATTCAAGTGGCTGCTTAAGATAGGAGGCTTTGTCTATAAACATATCATATTGGTTGGCGGCAAACAATTCTGGCAACCTGCTTTCCCAAAAACCATGGATACCAATTTGATTGCTCAATTGCCCATTATGATTACTGCTTGCATGCAAGGGAACATGTGCATCACCAATATAGTGACCGATATCTGCAGAATATTTCAGGATTTCATCTTTGTTCTTTTCTATGAATGCTTTTGTCAGTTTGAATTGTATGATTTGAATCCACCATGGAACAATTCCATGTGCCTGAAGTGAATCTTCTGAAAACATGTCAACGGCTTCGTCCCATTTTGTAGGTAAAATATATTTCCCATTTTGGTTGAAACGATCGAGATCAATATAATGCCGTGGTGCTTCATCAGGAAGAATATATCTCCGCTTGTCGGGATCTACTGCATGTGATGTGAGGTATTGAATATGCTGCTTATAAAACCCAATCATTTCAGGGGGAAGCAAGAAAACGGCATGAAAATTAATATACCGATGAGCAAAGAATCCCCAGCTATAGGTACCTAACGGCAAGAAATAAAAAAATACAATCAAGACCAATCCCCTCAACATCCACATCAACTATTATAGAAAAGAAACTAAACTTCACCTTCTGTTAAATCAGTAACTCCTCCTGAAACAATAAACTTCATTGCATCTCCAGATTTGACATCATTCAATATCTTGATACGATCCTTCTGGACCATATAAGTAACTCCAGAAAATGCATAAGAATGTGGAACATAAACGCAATAGTAGTCGATCAATCCGAATTGCGAAAGATCAGTTTGGGTAATAAATCCCAACCTCCATACTTCCTTATCATCCACTGCAACAAGTACAGGTTTATTGAATTTTCTTTTGTTTCCAGCAAATGCTTCTAGAAAATCTTTTACGGTTGTATAGATTAATTTGATACCTGGCGTTTTCTCCAAAATCGTATCAAATAAATTCACCAGTCTTGATATAAAGAATAGTGAGGATAAATATCCTACAATCAACACAATCAATACAACTGTAAGAAATCCAAGTCCAGGTATCTTAGCCGGATTACCCTGAGCGTCTAACTTCACCATATCGGGCACCAAAACCCTTAACACATTTGGCAAAATATCATCCACAAAATTGAACAAAGAAACCACTGCCCATGCGGTGATCACTATCGGCGCCAAGATGATGAGTCCCTGGAAAAAATAATAAATTAGCCTCCCTGGCGTGAATGATTTCATCCTAATGTATTTTATCAAATATACACCCTAAAATGACCAATTTTGGGGTAAAATCACCCGAATTTGAACGAAAAACACCAATAATTACCTAAAAATGGCCTGAAATACAAAAAACATGATGAATTGCATATTTACAAAAGATTAACATAGAAACTACATTAACAAAAATAGTTTCCGTAGTTTTGCGCCCTCAAAATTATGGAGCTCAAAGAAAGAATCATACAAGAAGCCAGAACCCTATTTCTAAAATTGGGTATCCGGTCGGTATCGATGGATGAGATTGCTACACAGTTGGGCATTTCCAAGAAGACACTCTACCAACATTTTCAGGACAAGGATGAATTGGTTGACCTGGTATTGGAGGGACAGATCTGCAACATGCAGTCAGAAACCCGTCAAACAGTTGAATCTGCATCCAATGCCATCGAGGAAATTTTCAATACGATGGACATGATGGTGAAACATTCAAGAAACATGAATCCAGTTGTGATTTTTGATTTGCAGAAGTATCATTTTTCCTCCTTTCAAAAATTTCATGCTTATCAGAATGATTTCCTCTTAACAATCATCTCCAATAATTTAAAAAAGGGAGTCGAAGAAGGTTTATACAGAAGTGATATTAAAATTAATATCCTGGCAAAATTCAGGTTGGAAACTTTGATGATGGGATTCAACATGAATGCATTCCCGACAGAAAAATTCAACGTTACTGAAGTTTCATTGGTCATCATAGAAAATTTTTTATACGGCTTAGCCACTGAAAAAGGATTCAACTTAATCGAATCATATAAAAACAAACGAAAAGAAAATAACAATATAAATCAATAACAAATGACACGTGTGAGTTTACTATTTGCAGTGGTTTTTCAATTGTTGTTGGGATCAACCCAAGCCCAGCAAACATTCAAGTTGTCGGCAGCAGAAGCAACGGCAATGGCATTGAAAAACGCAACTGAGCTCAAAAACCTTCGACTTGACAAAGAAATTCAAATCGCTAAAAACAAGGAGTATATTGCTCAGGCAACCCCTCAGGTAAATGGTAGTGTTCAAATGCAACACTTCTTCAGTATCCCTGTAACACTATTGCCAGACTTCATCTCTCCAGCTGTGTATGGCGTTTTATCAAAAAATGGAGTAAAGGATGGAAGTGGAAATACAATCACACAACCAACAGGACCAGCGCAATTTTTCCCTGCACAGTTTGGTGTGCCTTGGCAATCGACTGCAGGCTTTCAATTTCAACAGCTTCTTTTTCAACCAGATTTGTTCATTGCCATTTCTGCCAGAAAGAAGGCAGTAGATTACACTGATGCGAACATCCGTGTAATGGAAGATTCTGTTAAAAGCAATGTATTGCGCGCTTATTACAGCATTTTAATTGCCGAGAAAAGAAAGCATTACCTTGATGAGAGCATCAAGCGATTAGACAAGTTAAAGCAAGACCAAGAAAAGCTCTTTAAAAATGGCTTTGCAGAAAAATTGGATATTGACAAAACACAGGTAACGTTAAATAATCTGAGCACCACCTCAAGTCAAATTGAAAGATTGATTGAAATTGGATATGCATCTTTAAAATTTGTGCTTTCCATTGACCAAAAGGATAGCCTACAATTGACAGATGTACTCACAGAAGACTTGGTGAAAAAAGGACTCCTCGAACTTGGAAATTTCAACTATACCGACAGAAAAGAAATTCAATTGCTCAATGTAGTAAGAGATTTACAGGGCTTGGATCTAAAGAGACAAAAACTCTCATTTGCCCCAACGTTGGCAAGCTATTGGAGTTATAGCAGAAACGCATTGAGACAAGAGTTCAACTTTTTTGACTTTAATCAAAAATGGTTCAAGGCTTCTGTTCTTGGTATTAATTTGAGTGTGCCCATTTTTGATGGCGGACAAAAGAATCAACGCATCAAGCAGGCTAACATGAACGTTGAAAAAATTGATAACACGATTCAAAATCTGCAAAGAGCAATAGATCTTCAGCTCAAAGCTTCCTCTACTCAATTCAAGAATGCACTCTCATCATTAGATGTTCAAGAGAGAAATGTTCAGCTTGCTGAGAAAGTATACAATACAACCAAGAAAAAATATGAGCAGGGATTGGGCTCTAGTTTTGAATTGTTGCAAACCCAAACAGAGTTAGAAAATGCACAATCAAACTACTTCCAGGCATTGTTTGATGCCGTTAATGCAAAAATTTCTTTCACAAAAGCACTAGGTAAACTTTAAAATATATAATAGATCAATATGAAAAAGCTATTCGTAATCGTAACACTTGCTTTCTTGGCATCCTGCGGTGGTAAAAAAGAAGCCAATCAGGATCTGGCAAGCAAAAAATCAACTTTGGAATCTCTTACAAAACAAAGAGATGAGCTCAATAACAAAATCAATGCCCTTCAAACTGAAATCAACAAAATTTCAGGAAGTACCGGTGCTGAAAAATTAAAACTTGTAGAGACTACAATGCTTACAACACAAGATTTCAGTCACTATATCGAACTTCAAGGTAAAGTGTCTACCGAAAATGTTTCTTATGTAACACCAAGAGGAATGGGCGGACAGGTAAAGCAGATTTTTGTAAAACAAGGTGATGCAGTAAGAAAAGGACAACTGCTCATGAAATTGGAAGATGGTATCGTACAACAGAACATCAAACAAGTAGAAAGTCAATTGTCATTTGCTAAAAATATTTTCTCAAGACAAGAAAACTTATGGAAAGAGGGAATCGGCACAGAAGTACAATTTCTTTCTGCCAAAAACAATGTAGAGAGCTTGGAAAAACAATTGGCATTGGTAAAAGAACAACTCAGCACGACTCAAGTTACTGCTGAG
Source organism: Parafilimonas sp. (assembly GCA_017856455.1). GTDB lineage: Bacteria > Bacteroidota > Bacteroidia > Chitinophagales > Chitinophagaceae > Pollutibacter. The sequence goes on along the minus strand of JAFMEZ010000002.1, from coordinate 66,702 downwards.
GTGAGTGGAATCATCGAAAGCGTTGGTATCAAAGTGGGAGAAACTTTCGTAGGTAACCCAATGGCAACTATTGTAATTGTTAACCCAGGTAATTTGAAAGCTATTGTAGATATTCCAGAAAATTATATCAGCAAAGTAAAGAAAGGGATGTCTGCCATCATCAATATTCCAGATCTGAATGAAACATTCAATTCACAGATCAGTGTTATTGCTGAAACCATTAATATTACTTCAAGAAGCTTTGTGGCTGAAGCCAAGCTTCCCTCTAAAACAAATATCAAACCGAATCAGGTGGCTATCGTGAAATTGCTTGACCATCAGGCTAAAAATGCAATAGTTGTTCCTGTAGAAACTGTGCAAACGGATGAAAAAGGAAAATATGTATTTGTGATGTCAGAAGAAAACGGCAAGTTAATTGCTCGCAAGAAGACAATCACCATAGGTGAATTTTATGATGAATTGATTGAGGTAAAATCAGGCTTGAATACCAATGAGAAACTTATCACAAAAGGATTTCAGGGTATTTACGAAGGTCAATTGTTGACAACAGCAGCGAAATAAAATAATCAATAGAAATTTTTAAAATTATAAACATGGACAACCTGTCAAATAATAATCCCATATTCAAGTTGTTGCAGAATCCAAAAACATTTGGACCAACGAATTGGGCAATTAAAAACAAGACAGCCGTTTACCTGCTCACGCTAATCATATCTGTGTGGGGAATTGGACTCTTCCTCTCGTATCCCAAAGAACAGTATCCAGATGTAGTTATCCCAAATATTTTTGTACAAACTGTTTATGTTGGTAACTCACCAAAAGAAATTGAAAGTCTTGTAACCCGTCCCATTGAAAAACAACTCAAAGGCATCACAGGCGTAAAAATCAACAGCATTAAATCAACTTCTCTGCAGGACTTTTCTGCAATCATCGTTGAGTTTAGTACTTCTGTTAAGACTGATGTAGCGCTGCAAAAAATGCGGGATGCAGTTGATAAGGCAAAAAAAGACCTCCCCAATGATCTTACCCAAGAACCTGTTGTGCAGGAATTATCATTGTCAGAACTCCCTATCATGTCGGTTAACGTAAGTGGTGACTATGATGCAGTTAAGTTGGGAGATTTTGCAGATCAACTGAAAGATAAAATTGAAGAACTCAGCGAAATCAGTCGCGTTGACCTAATCGGTGCACCCGAGAGAGAAATTCAAATCAACGTTGATCGATTCAAAATGGAGGCAGCGAAAATTGGATTTACAGACATCGAACAGGCTATTCAACGTGAAAACCTGGATATATCAGGCGGACTCTTACAAGTGGGTGATCAAAAAAGAGCATTGAGGTTAAGTGGCCAATTCAATTCAGCGCTTGATCTGAATAATATGGTCGTTAAAAATATTTACGGCGCTCCTTTCTATATTAAAGATTTTGCAAGCATCGTTGATACAGTCAAAGAAAAAGAAAGTTATGCACGCTTAAATGGTAAAAACGTAGTAACCCTAAGCATCATCAAGCGTTCTGGAGAAAACCTGATCAATGCATCAGAGAAAATCAATGCATTGGTAAATGAAATGAAGGAAGACCAGTTTCCCAAGGATCTTAATGTAAGTATTACAGGTGATTTAAGTATAAAAGCTGCAGCAGCATTTGATGAATTGGTGAATTCAATCATCATTGGCTTCATACTGGTTTTAATCATTCTCATGTTTTTCATGGGTATAACCAATTCATTCTTTGTGGCACTTTCTGTTCCACTGAGCATGTTCCTTGCTTTTATTTTCTTGCCAACAGCAGACTTTATTGTAGGTTCAAACGTTACTTTAAACTTTATCGTACTCTTCGCACTATTATTTGGACTAGGTATTGTAGTGGATGATGCAATTGTAGTGATTGAAAATACACATAGAATTTTTTCACAGGGTAAAGGAAAGATATCAGCAGTAGATGCTGCAAAATATGCAGCTGGTGAAGTGTTTGTTCCAGTATTAGCAGGAACACTAACTACGCTTGCACCGTTTGTTCCTCTATTGTTTTGGCCAGGCATCATCGGAAAATTCATGATCTATTTGCCTACGATGTTGATCTTTACACTAACAGCATCTTTGATTGTTGCATACATCATGAATCCGGTTTTTGCAGTGGATTTCATGGCACACGAGGAGCATGAGAAAAAACCTAAATCAACTGTTTTCAGAAAACCATTTTTCCTTCTGTTGGCAGTAATGGGATTGTTATTTGATTTAGCAGGTTATGGAGGGGATCAGGCATCATTCAGATTTATCGGTAATATGCTTCTATTCTTTGCATTACTGATGGTACTGAATGCATATGTTTTGACTGATGCCATCAATTTCTTCCAACAAAGACTTCTACCAGCATTAATGAACAGGTATGAAATATTGTTGAGATGGACGACCCAGGGATGGAGACCAGTTAAGATGTTACTGGCAACTTTTGCCTTACTTATATTCTCTTTCTTTTTCTTCGGAATGAGAAATGTTCCAATTGTATTATTCCCACAAGGTGACCCAAATACAATTTATGTCTATATGAAACTTCCTTCTGGAACAGATGTGAAGTATACAGATTCAGTTACGCAATCACTCGAAAGAAAAATCAATCAAGTACTTGGAATCGACAATGGAAAGAAAAATCCATTGGTTGAAAGTGTTATTGCGAATGTTGCAGTCGGCGCAAGTGATCCAAATAGCGGTGACAGAAGTACTCGTCCAGAGTTGAGCAGAATACAGGTAAATTTTGTACCATTTGAAAAAAGAGATGGTAAATCAACCACACCATACCTAGATGCTGTTCGTCAGACCATCAAAGGTATTCCATCAGCTGAGATCAGTGTTGCACAGGAAAGTAATGGTCCGCCCACCAAGAGTCCGATTAATATTGAAGTGACTGGTGAAAACTTTGAGGACCTTACCAGTACTGCAATTAAACTTAGAAATTATCTGAGTGATAAAAATATTCCTGGTGTTGAAGAATTGAAAATTGATATTGATTTGAACAATCCAGAAATTGGATTATCCGTTGATAGAGAAAGAGCATTGATGCAGGGAATATCAACTGCACAGGTGGGATTGGAAATCAGGACAGCATTATTTGGAAAAGAAATTTCCAAATTAAAAATTGGAGAGGAAGAATATAAGATCACTGTAAGAAATGATGCAACCCAGAGAAAAACTTTATCTGAGTTGTTGAATATGAGAATCACTTACAGAGATTTTACTACAGGAATGATCAAACAAGTCCCTATCAGCTCTGTGGTAAAATCTGATATCAGCAATACCTACGGAAGCATCAAAAGAAGTGAACAAAAAAGAGTCATCACCATTTACTCGAATGTACTTACTTCACAAGGCTATACTCCTCAAAGCGTGAATACTGAGATTAAAAAATACATTGATGTATTCAATGAAAAAGCTGAAGGAATATCTGTTGCACAAACAGGTGAAGAAGAACAATTGAGAGAAACTGCAGGCTTCTTAAGTAATGCCTTGTTCATAGCAGTTGGTTTTATCTTATTGATTTTAATCCTACAATTTGGATCTTATAGCAGAACAATGATTGTACTATCGGAAATCATGTTCAGTTTGATAGGAGTATTACTTGGATACGGAATCTTCCGCTCTACTTTTGCAGCAGTTACAAGTGGTATTGGAATCGTTGGACTTTCTGGTATCGTTGTGAAAAACGGTATTCTTGTCATTGAATTTGCAGATGAACTGAGGGCAAGAGGTATGAAAACAAGAGAGGCTGTTATTGAAGCTGGTAAAACCAGGATCGTTCCAGTATTGCTAACAGCACTTGCAGCAATATTGGCATTGATTCCCCTTGCTGTTGGCTTTAACATCAACTTTGTAACACTATTTACAGATCTGAATCCACATATCTTCTTTGGTGGCGATAATGTTGCATTCTGGAAACCATTATCACTTACTATCATATGGGGATTGATATTTGCATTCTTCATGACCTTATTGATCGTTCCAGCAATGTATTTGATTGCTGAAAGATTGAAAAGACCAATGCAGAAATTTTATCAAGGCAAATGGATTTCATTGCTAGGATTACTTGGACCATTCTTCTTTATTTTCACAGGTATCATGTACCTCGTAAGAAAGATCCAAGGAAAACCAGTATGGAATGGGAAATAACAGTTGACAGTTAACGGTTAACAGTCAACTGTCAACCGTTAACTTTAATTATAAATTTAAAATATGGAAAACTTTACAACTCGCTCCAACCACGAAATCGATTACAAGATTGTTGGAGAAGAAATGCAATATGTTGAAATAGAACTGGATCCTCAAGAAACAGCCATCGCAGAAGCCGGTAGTTTCATGATGATGGATGAGGGTATCCAAATGCAAACCATCTTTGGAGATGGTTCCACCCAAAACCAAGGTGTTCTTGGAAAACTTTTTTCAGCAGGTAAGAGATTGCTTACTGGCGAAAGTTTATTCATGACAGCATTCACCAACATGGTTGGAGGCAAGAAAAAAGTTTCTTTTGCTTCTCCCTATCCTGGTAAAATCATTCCATTAGACCTGCAACAATTAGAGGGCAGAATCATTTGTCAGAAAGATTCTTTCTTGTGTGCAGCAAAAGGAGTTTCAGTTGGCATTGCGTTTCAAAGAAGACTAGGAACTGGTCTTTTTGGTGGAGAGGGATTCATCATGCAAAAATTAGAAGGTGATGGTATGGCCTTTGTACATGCAGGTGGACATGTATTCGAGCGTTATTTGACTCCAGGTGAAGTATTAAAAATTGATACCGGTTGTTTGGTTGCATTTACACAAACAGTAGATTATGATATTGAGTTTGTTGGAGGAATCAAGAATACCATTTTTGGAGGTGAGGGTTTATTCTTCGCCACATTGAGGGGTCCTGGTAAAATTTGGATTCAAACACTTCCCATCAGCAGATTGGCAAGCAGAATCATGTCTTACGGAACATTCAACAGAAAAGAAGAAGGAAGTATTTTAGGGGGGATTGGAAACATGTTAGATGGTGATGGATATTGATATCACGCAAATCATACAATAAAAAAAATCCCACTCAAATGAGTGGGATTTTTTTTATCATTCAGTACTAGACTACTCTTTTCTACCATAGATATTACCCAACAGACGCAGAATTTCTACATACAACCAAACCATGGTTACCAATAGTCCGAATGCACAATACCACTCCATATATTTTGGTGCACCCATAGAAGCACCTTGCTCAATGCGGTCAAAATCCAACAATAAACTTAGTGCAGCAATAGCAGTAATTGCAATTGAAATACCAATGCTCAACATACTTCCACCCTGCAATCCTTGAACATGAACGCCGAAAAGAGATAAAATAAACGTGATAAGATAGAACAATGCAATGCCACCAATTGCAGCAAACATGATTGATCTGAATTTTTCAGTTACACGAATGATTCTGAAAGAGTACAACAGATACATTGCGATGGCAGTTCCAAAGGTCAAGATAACAGCCTGCATAACGATGCCAGGCGCCACCTTTGCAAAAGCATTGTTATATAATGCTGAGATAGAACCAATAACCAGTCCTTCTAACAAAGCATAAGCAGGAGCAAGAAATTGAGCCCAAACTGGCTTAAACATTAGCACCAATGCCAGCACCAATCCACCTATCGCACCGCCCATCATATAGCCTTGTATACTGTTTCCAACGGATGCCTCATTCCACACATAAAATGCAGTTGCCATCACCATTAAAAACAAAAATCCAAACTTATTGAGTGTCCCACGAAAACTCATGCTTCCCGAACCAGGAATATTGATTACACGTCCAAATGATTTTTCCGAAAGTGTCGGATTACTTGAATTGAATAGAGCCATATTGGGTAATTTTGTAGTCTAAATTAATTAATTTCATAATAGTACATGAAATCCTTCATGTACGACCATGTTAAAGTTCAAACAAAAACCATGCCACAAAGGAAAGAAGAGCTACTGAGCGATATCGTCATCAAATTTGCAGGTGACAGCGGCGACGGAATGCAACTGACTGGAAGTCAGTTTACCAACAATACTGCAATGTTAGGAATCGATCTTGCAACTTTCCCTGATTTTCCTGCCGAAATCAGAGCCCCTCAGGGAACGCTTCCTGGAGTAAGTGGATATCAATTAAGGTTTTCAAGTGACGCTATCTACACTCCCGGAGATCTATGTGATGTACTCGTGGCAATGAATGCTGCTGCATTAAAAACAAATTTAAAGGCAATCAAAAAAGGTGGTAAGATCATTGCGAATGTGGATGGATTTGATGCGAAGAATCTCAGACTGGCAAATTACCCGGATGGAGTGAATCCATTAGAAGATGAATCCCTCTCTGGCTTTGAAGTCATAAAAATGGATGTCACAAAAATGACCCGTGAGGCATTGAAAGACATTCAAATGGGCACCAAAGAAAAAGATCGTGCAAAAAATATGTTTGTACTTGGATTCCTCTATTGGATGTACAGTCGTGATATGGAAAGCACTTTGAATTTCTTGAAAGATAAATTCGGGAAAAAAGATGAAATCCTGAACGCAAATCTCAGATCATTGCAAGCAGGATATAATTACGGTGATACCACTGAAACTTTCACAACCAGGTACAAAGTTGAGAAAGCAAAAATGGTGCCTGGAACATATCGTTCCATCATGGGCAATCAAGCATTGGCCATGGGATTGATTGCCGCTTCAGAAAAAAGCGGACTCCCAATTTTCTTGGGATCATACCCTATCACACCTGCATCTGATATTTTACACGACTTGAGTAAAATGAAAAACTTTGGTGTGAAAACATTTCAAGCTGAAGATGAGATTGCTGGTATCACCTCCGCAATTGGTGCAAGCTATGGCGGTGCACTTGGTGTTACCACTACATCTGGTCCGGGTATTGCATTGAAAGGAGAAGCAATGGGATTAGCTGTGATGTTGGAAATTCCATTGGTGATCATTGATGTACAAAGAGGTGGACCATCAACTGGGCTTCCAACCAAAACAGAACAAAGTGATTTGTTGCAAGCATACTATGGAAGAAACGGAGAGTGTCCAATGCCAGTCATTGCTGCATCTACACCAAGTGATTGTTTTGATTCAATATTTGAAGCAACACGAATTGCATTGCAACACATGACACCTGTGATGTATTTAAGCGATGGTTATATTGCCAATGGCGCAGAGCCTTGGAAATTTCCGAAAGCTGAAGATCTTCCAGAAATTAAAGTAAGTTTCAAGCAAGGATTGGATGAGGATGAAGAAAAATTCCTTCCATACAAACGAGATGAAAAGCTGGTTAGACCTTGGGCTGTACCAGGTACAAAAGGATTAGAACACAGAATTGGCGGTATTGAAAAACAAGATATCACAGGCAACGTAAGCTATGATCCTGAAAACCATCAGCACATGGTTAAAACAAGACAAGCAAAGGTTGATAAAATAGCAGATTATATCCCAGAGCAAAAAATTGACAGTGGTGCTGAAAAAGGTAAAGTGCTGGTACTCGGTTGGGGAAGTACATTTGGTTCAATCAAAACAGCCGTACAAGAACTTATTCACGAAGGGCATGCCGTTTCACATGCACATGTAAGATACCTCAGACCTTTCCCAAAAAATCTAGGTAAAATTCTTGCAAACTTTGAGACTGTATTGATCCCAGAAATCAACAACGGACAGTTAATCAAAATAATTAGAGACGCCTATTTCGTTGATGCAAAAGGTTACAATAAAATCAAAGGAACACCAATAACGAAAACAGAATTGGTAGAAGAGATCAGAAAATACTTATAAAAAAACCGTCAACTGTTAACAGATAACAGTTGACGGTTGACAGTTGTGAGATGCTTATTAAATAATTCGCTCTACAATTTTACCTGTCGTCTTCTCTTTTAAAATCAACTTTTTAGTACCATAGTGAGTCATCTCCTCTTTAACGAGATAATGATCTTTATCGAACTCAATCAGATGGCTGTCTTTGGTTACACCAACTTTACCCCTCCACTCTTCCAACTTAACAGGTTCCCAGAGCTTTGATTTCGCACTTCTGTAAGCTGCATCCAACACTGCATTTACAACATATCCATCATAAAATGTTTCTCTTGGACTTGTTCCTTTTTCAAAACAAGTGAACATTTCTGCAAACATGTGATTATATCCCAATTCATTGAGCTCATCTCCAACCGGAAACAACCAACCTGAATTGCTCTCAGCTTTTTCAGCAACATAATCAGCACCCTTTCCGGTAGTGAACATATCAAATCCAGTTCTTAAAAATCCATTGATCCAAATGGTTCCCTCTGTTCCCATCACCTCATCCCTCAAATCCAATCCACCTCTGAATGTCCAGCTCACTTCAAACTGAGCAATGGCGCCGTTTTCATATTTCACCAAACCGATGGCATGATCTTCTGCATCGATTGGTTTCACTTGTGTATCAGCCCAACACATTACTTCTACTGGCTTGATATCCTTACCAATATAGCTTCTGGTGATTTCAACACAGTGGCAACCCAAATCCAAAATACAACCACCTCCTGCTTGCTCGATATCCCAGAACCAATCACTATGGGGGCCAGGATGTGTTTCGCGAGATTTAGCCCAGAGAATTCTTCCTAGTGCACCATTTCTTACACTGTCATATGCCTTTAAGAATTTAGGCGTGTAAACAAGATCTTCTAAGTATCCATTGAATATGCCTGCTTTTTCAACAGCATCCATCATGCGCTTTGCTTCAACAGCATTTCTACCAAGTGGTTTCGTTGTGATGACAGCTTTTTTGTGTTTGATACAAAGATTGACTGCTTCTTCATGCAGATTATTCGGCAATGAAATACAAACCATGTTCACATCTGGATGTGCGATAGATTCTTCCATGACAGTAGTATAATGATCACAACCATAATCTACTGCAAACTTCTTTGCTTGCTCTTCTCTCCTTGAATAAATGGATACAATTCTGTCTTTACTCCTTAGACCTTGAATAGAATCGGCATAAAATCTTCCGATAAAACCGGAACCTAACATTGCAATTTTCACCATGTGTCGAAATTTAGTTTTTTGGGGTTAAGATTCTTTAACTGTTCTTGTATTATCCTTAAAAAACAATAAAAACAAAACTAAGATAACTGCAGCAATCCCTGCAGGTACGAGCCAAACATTTAACCAATTGGTTACCTCATTAGCAGTATACTGATCTTTTACTTTACCAGCAACGATAGACCCAATGAGCATTCCTAATCCATATGTTGCCAAAGAGATGAGTCCTTGTGCCTGTGATTTAATTTTTTCACCAGCTTTTGCATCAGTATAAATCATTCCGCTTACAAAAAAGAAATCGTAACAAACACCATGCAATAAAATAGCCGCATACAACATCCATTCACTGCCTGCAGGATTACCATAACCAAAGAAGGTGAACCTGATGATCCATGCTACCAATCCAACAATTAAAATCTTTTTCACTCCTAAACGAGCATAGGCCAATGGCAACAATAACATGAACAACACCTCTGAAACTTGTCCGAGTGACATCTTGTTTTCAATGTTGAATGATGTAGGATCAAGCGTAGGGAATGCCATTTTATACCCATCAGTCAATGAAGGATTTGCCCATTGATAGTAAAACTGTAAGGGTATACAAATCAATACCGAAGAGAAAAAGAAAATCAAAAATGATTTGTCTTTGAACAAAACAAAAGCATCCTTACCGATGATCTGAGAAAAGCTTGTTGGACCAGTTGCGGTTGGAGGAGTCTTTGGAAGGAAAAAAGATAGCACAGCCAATAAAGCTGCAGATACCATTGAGATTTGAAATATGACCACTTCACCACCAACGCCCATGAATCCAACCAGGTTCACAACTGCAATCCAGGCAATGGTTCCAAATACGCGAATGGCTGGAAATTCCTTTTCAGGATTTTTCATATTTCGCATGGAGATGGAACTCGTCAATGCAATGGTGGGAGCAAATGTCAGGCAATACAAAAGCATTACCCAAAAGAAGGTATCTGGATCTTTGATATTGACAAGAACAAATAAGATGGCAGCACCTGCAAGATTTAAAAATCCAAGTACTTTTTGGGCTTGAAAAAATCTGTCAGCCAGCATGCCAACAAAAAACGGGGCTACTATCATTGCAATCGAAAATGCTGCGTATGCATTTCCAACCTGATCACCAGTAGCATGCAATTGATCAGTCATGTACTTACTCATTTGCCCATACCATGCTCCCCATACGAAGAACTGCATGAACATCATCAAAGAAAGTTGAATGTTAATTTTTGATTTCATATGCAAGTTTGTGCTTCAAGATACTGAAAAAACTATTTTTTATCCCCTTTATAGTTACACAGGTCTTTGAGTCCGCATTGACTGCATTTTGGACTCCTCGCAAGGCATGTATAGCGTCCGTGAAGGATCAACCAGTGATGGGCTTTATGAACCAATTCATCTGGAATATGTTTGACCAATTGTTTTTCTGCTGCAAGAGGTGTCTTTGCATTTTTGGTCAATCCCAACCTTGCTGAAACCCTGAAAACATGGGTATCTACTGCCATATTGGGTTGTTTGTCAATTACTGAAGTAATCACGTTGGCAGTTTTTCTTCCAACCCCTGGCAACAAGACCAATTCCTCCACCGTCATGGGTACTGCTCCACCAAACTTTTCAAGCAGCATATTGGCCATCCCGATCAGGTGTTTTGTCTTGTTATTTGGATAGGAAATACTTCTGATGAGCGGGAACAATGTATCAAAATCTGTTGCCGCCAGGGAAGCAGGATCAGGAAACTGCTGAAAGAGCCTTGGTGTGGTCAGATTTACCCGCTTGTCGGTACACTGTGCAGATAAAATTACTGCAACCAATAACTGAAAGGGATTATCATAAATCAATTCAGTTTCAGCCTCAGGAATATGTTTACTGAAATAATCGATGATGTGAGCGTAACGTTCCTTTATCCGCATAATAAATTGGCAAGGAAGTTACAACGAAAATGAATTATGTATTTGGAAGTTCCCCCACATTCGCATAATGCAGAATGTTGTCTATGGTGGCTTGGGATGGTGAATAGTTGCTGATAGAAAGTTTACCAAGTGTTTGTGTATAGCTCTGATATATTTCCATCAAATAGGGATTATCGTTTAAAAAATGCTCGTAAGAGATTGATTCAGCTGAAGAGAGCTCATGATAGAAATACCGCAGCATTTCATTCATCATTACCTCATTCATAATCAAGATTTTAAAATAAGTCTTCTAGGATAGACAATATCAAAACGAAAAAATAAGGCAGTTATTGTGTAAAGATTGGAATTAATTTTCCCTGATTAGGTATAGATCTTCATTGTCCTTTTTCATCAAATATTGCTCACGAGCAACCTTTTCTTTCCAGGCTGGATTTGTTTTCATCATCTCTACATCCTGACGGGTTTTTTCAATCTGCTCTAGATAGTACTTTTTCTTCTGCTTCAACTCATTTAATTCGCTCCTGTACTGCAAATGGAGAAAAAGATTGTTATGGTCAAAAAATAACATCCACACTATAAAGAATATGGAAACAAGGATATATTTATTCCGGAAAAACCTGATAATTTTCATAACAACGAAACAAAATTAGGAAAATTAGGGCAGGCAAGGTGGTATGCAGTTAACTTTGCCGAAGAAATGGAAAAATCAAATTTTGTTGATCAGATAAGGGTGTTCTGTAAAAGTGGACATGGCGGAGCGGGAAGCAAACACTTTATGCGTACAAAGTTCAACCCACAGGCTGGTCCTGATGGTGGCGACGGTGGAAGAGGTGGACATATTATCCTAAGGGGAAATAAAAACCTATGGACGCTACTTCACTTGAGATATTATAAAAATGTTGTTGCAGAAAACGGACAAGGTGGCAACAAAAACAATATGACTGGAAAAGATGGAAAGGATATTGTGATCGAAGTGCCCCTTGGAACGATCGCAGTTGATGAGGAAAGTGGTAAAAAAGAAATTGAAATACTGGAAGACGGACAGGAATTCATTTGGGTAAAAGGCGGAAGAGGTGGATTGGGAAATAAAAATTTTGCCACTGCAACCAGGCAAGCTCCAGAATACGCTCAACCAGGTGAACCAGGAATTGAAGGATGGAAAATTCTGGAACTAAAAGTATTGGCAGATGTGGGACTTGTTGGATTTCCAAATGCTGGAAAATCAACACTCCTTTCTAGCATGACAGCTGCTAAACCCAAAATTGCAGATTACGCATTCACTACACTCACTCCTCAACTAGGAATGGTAGAGTACCGAGACGGTAGATCATTCTGTATCGCAGACCTGCCTGGTATTATAGAAGGAGCTGCGGAAGGAAAAGGACTGGGACATAGATTTCTTCGACATATTGAAAGGAATCCAGTTTTACTTTTTCTCATCCCTGCAGACAGTAAAGACCATAAAGAGGAATGGAATATTTTACTCAACGAACTTGAACAATATAATCCAGAACTGCTTGACAAAAAATTCATCATTGCCATAAGCAAAAGTGATATGCTTGATGATGAACTAAAACAAGCGATTGCAAAAGAACTTCCATCCAATATCCCCCATGTATTTATTTCTTCGGTTTCCAATACTGGTCTGCAGCAATTGAAAGACCTTCTTTGGAAAAACCTGAATCAGCAAGAAGGGATATGATCAAAAAATTATTGCAACAGATTGCTATCATTCTCCAACTTGGCAGAACGTTTTTCCCCAGCATACTGCTCATCAGTATTGTATATGTTTTCTTTACTGATTTCGTTCAGGGAAAAGATATCATTCTAACAGGACTCCAGTCCAAACAAACAGGATTGTTTTTTCTTATCACGCTGCACTTTTGGGTGCTCATTACCTGGTATACTTCAAGATTAATTGCATACAATCATGATAGACTTTTCAGTGTTGCAAAAAAGGGGCTATATCATGCACCCCGGCTCTTAGGTTATCTGTGTTTCAGTGTTATCTTCATTTCACTCATATCGCTAGAACCTACTTATGATAATGCTTTCACACATTCAATCATATTTGTAATTCATCTGATTGCTTATGTATTACTGCATAAAGCATTTGAAAAAATTAATCATGTAAGCAAGCGCAATATCTTATTAAATATCAGAATTTTTGTCTGGATTGTTTTTATTGCGAGTATAGCGTGGATGACTTATTCTAATAAGCTGAATACTTATATCAGCTTCTTGCCAATGCTTCAAACTGGATATTTATACCTGGTCATTACAAGAAGAAAGATCAGTGGTTCAGGCAAACAAAATATTTTTCCAACATACTTTAATCTTCAATCCACTGAGAATAAATACAAGAAACTGATTACATGGATATTTACTGATCCAACAAGTTCAAAAGAAAAATTGAATAAAGAACTTACCATGCAAACAGAAAAAAATATATTTCTGTTGTTTGTTCTTTTCTCATTGATTGCAATTTTCATTTATTTTAATATCATTTTCGATATATCATTTGCAAGATTTGTAAGTCCCCTACCCATCATCCTGATTTCATTTGCTGTACTTCTTGGTGCTGGAAATATTTTGTCGCTCTTGTCTATTAAACTTCAGATCAATTTTCACTTTATATTTTTAGCAGCTTTGGTGATCATTGGATATTTTGTTGAAACGCATAACGTTCGTATTGTATCTACCGAACAAACAATTGATTATAAAAGCAGACCGCTGCTACGTAAAAAATTTATCGATTGGATTGAGAATCGAAAGCAAGAACTATACAACAATGATCTAAATGAATTTCCTATTTATCTGGTATTGGCAGATGGCGGAGCCTCAAGATCTGCATATTGGACAGCCTCAGTGCTTTCTGAACTAGAAGAGAAGTCAAAAGCTAAGTTCTCCAAGAATCTGTTCTGCCTCTCTGGTGCATCAGGCGGAAGCTTGGGTAATATAGTTTTTTACGGAAGCATGCATGAAAAACTTAAAGACAGGCTTAACAAAATTCAGTCTTATTTATCCAATGATTTTTTAAGTTTCCCGTTAGCAAGATTATTAGGCCCAGATCTTGTTGTACCATTTATTCCTGGTTTACAATCAACCGACAGGGCAAGTGCATTGGAGAAGTCGATGGAATACACAAATAAAACTGATTCCATCAGTTCATTTATGCAAAATGACCTCAGTGCCATTTTATCTTCAAAGAATAAAACTTTCGATCCGGTCGTTGCCATCAACACAACTAGGATGCAAGATGGAACTCCAGGACTCATTAGCAATATCCAATTTGACAATGAAATCTCTGGAAAAAGAATAGATATACTCGGACAATTGAATGGCAATGAATCCATGAACCTTTCAACTGCCGTTGTGCTTGGCGCCAGATTCCCCTATTTCAGTCCAGCAGGCAGAATCAGAGATCAATATTTTGTTGATGGAGGTTATTTTGATAATTCAGGAGGAGGTATTGTATATGAAATGATTCTTGATTTAAATGATATGATTGCAGATTCATTAAAAATCAACCCCAATCATGCATTTAAAAAGATTCGCTTTCATGTCATTCATATCAGCAACCAAGCGGATAATAAAAATAAAATCAGAAAAACTCATCCTTTGGTAAACGATCTTGCTGCACCCATAAAGACTATTATGGGCTCTTATGCAAGTCAGACTGATTTTAACAACTTAAGATTATATAAATATTTACTTGAATTGTACAAAGGTGATACAACATATCATACTATTAACTTATATGGAAAGGGTGAGATTGATAATTTTCCCATGAACTGGTCAATTTCACAACAGTCGCTTGAAAAAATGAACGATCGATTAAAAAATCACGAAAAGCTAAAAGAGCTTGCAATGAGGATGGCACGCTATTAAAGCAATTCCCAACTCATTCCACCGTCCTTTTCGTCTTTTAGTTGTATACCGGCAGCTAACAATTGATTCCTGATTTTATCAGATGTTGCAAAATCTTTTCTGGAGCGAGCATCTTTTCTGATTTCTCCAATCAATTGAAGGACAGCAGTCAATTTATCATCGTCTTGTTTGCTCTCATCAGTTAGTCCAAATATATCAACCAAATAGGTGGTAAACTGACCTTGCATCAGCGCTAGCGTCTTTGAGGAAAGTGCATTACGATCAATTTTTCCATCTTTAATAGAATTGATAACCGGCACCAATTCAAATAATCCAGCCATTACCTTGGCAGTGTTCAGATCATCATTCATGTCTTCCTCCAAACCATTCAAGATCCCAATTACTTTATTTTCTAATTCAATGTTGCTTGCATCTGCATCAGTTTGAGATAATGACATTTTTCGCAAATAAGAAAAGGCTTCCCACATTCTCTTTAGTCCTTTTTCTGATGCCTGCAGTGCTTCATTACTAAAATCAAGTGTACTTCTATAATGCGTCTGAAGAATGAAGAAACGAACAGTCATGGGTGAATACCCTTGCGTTAAAATTTCATGTGTCCCTGAAAAGAGCTCACTAAGCTTGATTACATTGTTGTAACTCTTTCCCATCTTTTTGCCGTTGATGGTAATCATGTTATTGTGCAACCAATACTTTGCTGGAATTTTATGATTGCATACGGCACTCTGCGCAATTTCACATTCATGATGAGGGAATTGTAAATCCATGCCACCACCATGAATATCAAACTCTTCCCCTAAATACTTTGTACTCATCGCAGAACATTCAATATGCCATCCTGGGAAACCGATTCCCCAGGGACTTTGCCAACGCATGATGTGTTCGGGAGCAGCATTTTTCCAGAGCGCAAAATCAATTTTATTTCTTTTTTCATCCTGCGACTCCAATTCTCTTGTCGTTTCCAATTGTTCCTCCAAAACCCTTCCACTCAGAATACCATATTGCATTCCTTTTGCACCAAAATCTTTATGATATTTTTCAACATCAAAATAAACAGAACCATTCACTACATAAGCATATCCATCCTGAATGATTTTTTCAATCATCACAATTTGTTCAACAATATGGCCAGTTGCAGTGGGTTCAATACTAGGTTCAAGATTATTAAATGCCCTCATTGCCCAATGAAAAAGATTGGTGTACTTCTGAACCAATTCCATGGGCTCCATTTTTTCCAATACTGCCTTTTTGGAAATCTTGTCTTCACTCTCCCTTCCTTCTTCTTCGAAATGGCCAGCATCAGTGATATTTCTAACATACCTAACCTGATAACCCAAATGTTTGAGGTATCTATAAACGATGTCGAACGTTATGAAAGGTCTTGCATGACCAAGGTGACTCTCTCCACTTACTGTTGGTCCACATACATACATGCCAACTTTACCTGGTAAAATTGATTTGAATGCTTCTTTTTCTCTGGTAAGCGAATTATAAAATTGCAATGTCGACATATAGATTAATCTGACCGCAAAGATATAGATTGATTTGCAGAAGAAAGACTACTTCAATACCCTACAAACGGATGTCAGCCAGCAAATAAAAATGGTCTGAAATATTTACCCCACCTCTTTTGTATTGAATGGTATTGAATTGGTTGGGATGGAAAATATAATCAATACGTAAAGTTGGGATGCTTTTAAGCAAAAAAGAGAATGAACTTGTAAAGGTAGATCCTAGAAAAAACCCTTTTTCCAGAAAAGCATCTTTATGATCGCCTCTGACCGACAAATAAGCATATGATCCTGGAACATCATTCAGGTCTCCAGCCAAAATATATGGGTAAGGCGATTCTTTCAACACTTGTGTAAGAAAATCCGCCTGTGAGCCATGAACTTCAAAAGTGTTTTTCATTTTTTTGATCAGGTATTTCGACTCACGCACATCAGCATGATCATTTTTAACTGTTCCCAAAATTTTATACTCTCTATTCCCAAAACCAAATGACTGTAAATGAAATGAATAAATCCTTATGGTATCCTTCCCTTTCACAACATCTGCATACACAGTCGCTTCTGTATTATCAGCATTTTTATCAGGATATTGAATTACACCTTCATTGATGATTGGGTATTTTGAAAATATAGCTGTACCGCTATACTGATTGGATTTAAAAATATCAGCACCATCAAATTGAAAATATGTATAACCATATTGCTTAGTCAATTGATGAAATGGATTTTGTGTTCCAAGATTAGGAAGAGAAATAAACTCCTGAAAGCAAACAATATCAGGATTATTGGAAAGAACTTCATCAAATACTTTTTCAATTTGATCCTTATTGACTGGCTTAAAATTGCTCTCGTTATATGGAATAAAATGTCTGATATTCCAGCTCATGACCCTTAAATGCTGTTTATCTTTTTCTTTTACAAAACTGTTGGGTTGGTGAAATGAAAAATTAAACTGTAAAGAATAAGCTGATAGTATGAGTGCGAAAAAAGGATAAATAAAAAATCTTGAAAACTTAAACAGCCAATAGATTAAAAATAAAAGCACCAAGAAAAAAATGTAAGGGAAGAGGAGACTTAAAAATCCAATGAACCATAAATACTTGGGATGAATGAATGGCGAACAGGCACAAATCAACATAAATACAATAAGCATCCATGAGAAAAATTTCATGATGATATTGAATAACCCAGCTGATGTCGATTTCATGGAAACTTAAAGATCTTTTTTACTTGCCTGCTTTAGAAAATCTTTTTCTTCTTCAGTCAGATGATCATAGCCAAATTGGTTAATCTTGTCCAATAACTCATCCACACGCTTCTGTGTTAGATTTGCTTTTTTTACAAATGGTTGACGACCAGTAGTATCATAGAATGATTGATGTCTCGATTGCTTTTCCTTTCTTTTTTTAGGAGAGAGAAAGTTCACGATTTGACTATAAAAAGAAATCATCCATGAACCAGCATCATATCCATTTTGCATTAATCGCACAAAGCTAAATCCTACAAATAGTGCAATCAGTTGTGGAATAATAAAATAATAGCCTCCCGAAGTACTAACATTTAATAATACATAGACGAGTGCGATGATCCATAAAGGAATCCCGCCTCCAAGCATTGGGAAGATTCGGTATTTTGGAGATATGGTTGTCGCTGCACTGGCCAATCCCAATATTCCAGCAGTTACCCCATTGAAAAAAGAATATGAAACCAATTCAGTTTGAAAAACATTTGTGACCAAAATAAAGGCAAGTCCCGCAAAAAAACTGCTGTATATATAAACAGGAAATATTTTTTCTCCGCCAACTAAATCCTGAATTAAAAAACCAAATGTCCAAGTCCAAATCAAGTTACCAATAACCATGATCAGTTTCACTTCAGAAAATATCATCGTAAAAAATGTCCATGGTCTTGTTAGAAATGTTTCATGATCAGCAGAAAGCACTGACCAATAATAAATATTTCGGTAAAACGCTTCCGGATCTAATCTTGAAAATGTATAAATACTTTTTATAAAATTGAGTCCCACAAAAAACATTGCCTGAACAATAATCAACATCAGCAGAGGATTACTTGAATCCCATTTTGTAGAAGGAGTATAATATCTTGAAGTTGGAGCCATATTAATAAAAATGTCTTCTATTGTTCCTATTCCAAATCATTACAATGATAATACCTACTGCAGCACCTCCAAGGTGTGCGAAGTGTGCAATACCTGTTGAGCTGCTAGAAATCCCACCCAAGAGATCCAAAACTGCTAATCCCAATAACGCCCATTTTGCTTTGATGGGAAAAGGAATGGGAAGGATGATCATTTGACTATTTGGAAAAGTATATGCAAATGCTGCAAATATTCCCATCACTGCTCCTGATGCACCAAGTGTTGGAACATTAGACATTAAAAAGAATTCCTCTGCAGATATTTTTCCTGCATCGAAAAGTGTGGTATACTGAGCAATGTCATACGTGAGTGCTAATGCTTGTGTAATACCTGCTCCCAATCCACAAACAAGATAAAAAATCAAGAACCTTCCGGGTCCCCATAAATTCTCCAGCGTTGATCCAAACATCCATAGTGCGAACATATTGAACAGGATATGAAAAAAGGATTCAGATGAATGCAGAAACATATAGGTAATGTATTGCCAAGGATGGTAATACTGAGAGCTGAAATGATGAAGCGCAAATAAATCTTCGATGGAAATCAGATCTTGTCCGATGGTTATTTGAGCCAGCCATACCAGACCATTGATGATGAGAAGATTTTTAATGACTACTGGCAACACTTGAAACCTGCCTGGCCTTATATCTGATTCCATATATATAATTATGATGTAAAATTAACAAACCTGAATCAATCTCTCTTCAACTTGAGTTGAACAACATTTTCAATATGATGTGTATGCGGGAACATGTCAACTGGTTTTATGGCAGTAACCGCATATTTTTCAGACAATAGGTTGAGATCCCTGGCCTGTGTTGCAGGATTACAGCTCACATACACCACCGTAGGAGCCTGCATGTGTAAAATCTGATGAATCAATTTTTCATGCATACCTGCTCGCGGCGGATCTGTGATGATGACATCTGGACGACCATGTATTTGGAAAAAATCATCAGTACAAATATTTGCTACATCACCAGCAAAGAAAGATGCATTTGAAATTTGATTCAAGGAAACATTTTCTTTAGCATCAGCTATAGCTTCTTCAATCAACTCAACGCCTATGATTTTTTTTGCAAGATCACTAACAAATATGCCAATACTACCTGTACCGCAGTACAAATCATAAACAATTTCTTTGCCCGTTAATTCAGTAAAATCTTTTGTAATCTGATAGAGCCGCTCTGCTTGCTTTGTATTGGTTTGAAAAAATGACTTAGGACTGATTTTAAATTTCCATTTTCCTAATTTTTCTATCGCATAAGCATTACCACTAAACAAGATGGGCTGCTGATCAAATATACTGTCATTGAATTTTGTATTCACAGTATAATAAAGAGAAGTGATTGCTGAAAAACGCTCTCTTAAAAATTTCATTACATCTGCAATGGCATCACGATCATCTTCCCCAAAAACAACATTTACCATTAAATCTCCTGTGGTACATTTCCTTATCATCAGGTTTCGCATCAACCCAATGTGATTTCTTATGTCATAAAAACTGTACCCTTTATCAAGCACAAATTTTCTGAGATCATTTCTAACCTGATTGCTTGGCTCCTGCTGTAAGAAACATTCATCAATATCAATTACCTTATCAAACGAACCTGGAACATGAAAACCCAAGGCAGGAATTGAAGGGAGTCCAATTTTTTCTCCAACAGGTAAGTTCAATTGAGCTATTTCATCTGTAGTGAAATATTTTTTGGAGCTGAACGTATACTCCAGTTTATTCCTATAAAAAACAGTTTCCTTAGCAGATGCAATTGGTTGAATCTCTGGTATGTCAACTTTCCCAATTCGCTTGAGATGTTGCTCTACTTCTGACTGTTTATAAAACGCTTGCTTTTCATATGGCAACATCTGCCATTTACATCCCCCACAAACGCCAAAATGCTTACAAAAAGGAACGACCCTGTCTTTAGAGAATTGGTGTATTTTCCTGACTGTACCTTCAGCCCAATCTTTTTTATTTTTTGTTATCCTAACATCTACGATATCCCCAGGCACAGCTCCTTCAATAAATATTACTTTTCCATCTTTTTTTGCCAACGATTTACCTCCAGCAGCATATCCAACAACTTCCAACTCCAACATCATCGTATCCTTTTTCCTTCTCATATTTAAGATTGATTTATAAAGTTATTGAATAATTTTGCGGAAAGCCCCCTACATGAGAATTCTCTTAATGGCCTTTGCTTTCATAAGCATTCATTTTATTTCATACGGTCAGTCAGCCTATGAGATCAAGGCAAATATCAAACCTTTCAATAAAGGTCATCTTTACATTGCCTATCACTTTGGTAATAAACAATACCTGATTGATTCTGCAAAAATTGAGCCATCTGGTGATGCAGTATTCTCTGGGATCAAAAAATTACAAGGGGGTATTTATCTAATTGTATTCCCAGAAAAAAATGGATGGGTGGAATGCATCATTGACAAGGACCTGAAATTTTCGCTGAAAGCAGATACCAGTGATTTATTGCAATCGCTGCAATTTGAAAACTCATTAGACAACACAACTTTTACTCAATACCAGCAAATGTCATTTGCAATTGGAAGCAGCATCAATGAACTAAGAAAAAGTATAACAGGGAAATCTGGAGAACCAGGATATGATTCCATCAATAATAAAATAAAAGTACTGGGTCAATCCATGCAAGATTATAGAGTCGATTTGCAGAAGAAATATCCAAACAGCTTACTGACTTCAATTTTTAATATTCTGCAAGATCCGGAAGTACCGCCAGCTTCAAAACATCCGAAAGGTAAATATGATAGCGTCTTTGCATACAATTATTATAAGGACCATTTTTGGGACGGTATCAGTTTTACAGATGAAAGACTGATTCGCACCCCTGTATTGCAAGGAAAATTTGATCGATACTATGATCAGGTTTTACCACAAATTCCAGATTCATTGATCGTATATGCAGATAGAATGTTACAGGCATCCAAGCCCAATGAAGAGATGTTTAAGTTCTTTCTTTCAAGTTTGACAGACAAGTATGTCAATCCGAAGTACATGGGACAGGATGCTGTTTTTGTACATCTGTTTGAAAAATACTTTTTAACCGGACAGGCAGATACATGGATGAATGAGCAGTATAAAAAATTTGTGTACGACAGAGGCTACTCAATGATGTCTAATCGCATAGGATTGAAGGCGCCAGAGCTTCAAATGATTGACACGCTTGGTCGTCCATTTTTATTGAGTTCAGTACAGGCACCATTTACAGTGATATGTTTCTGGGATCCTACATGCGGACACTGTAAAGAGGAAGTACCCAAGATGGATTCAATATATCAGGCAAAATGGAAGAAGAACGGAATAAAAATGATCGGAGTAATGGTGGATGGTGGAAAACAGAATTGGTTGAAATTCATCAAAGACAATAAACTTGTTGGTTGGACGCATATTTACCAGACTGATGAAATGAAAGATAAAATCTACAAGGCAGGAAAGCCGGGATTTCGTCAATTGTATGATGTCTATCAAACACCAATGGCTTATTTGTTAGATAACAACAAAAACATCATCGCAAAAAAACTGAATTACCTCCAAATGGATGAATTCATGGAAGCAAAGAAAAAATCACAACAAAAACTTCCTTAAAAAACTTTTGCAACCGCATCGCGGATGAGCATTGGCTTTCCAAGCGTATAATAATGTAAAACAGGTACGCCAGCTTTTTTGAGTTCTTGGGATTGATGAACAAGCCAATTCATACCCACCTGTTCACTTTCAGCATCAGTTTTTGATTTGTTCATGTCATTGATCAAATCAGTGGGCAAATCAACATGAAATATTCTAGGTATAACAGTAAGTTGTTTTTTACTTGTCAAGGGCTTTAAGCCTGGTATGATCGGAATATGAATATCATTTGCACGGCACTTATCTACAAACTCAAAATATTTAGCGTTGTCAAAAAACATTTGCGTTACAATGTATTCAGCACCAGCATCAACCTTTGCTTTCAAATAACGCATATCCGTATCCATATTCGGAGCTTCGAAATGTTTCTCTGGATAACCAGCAACGCCCATGCAAAAATTCGTACGGAATCCTTCCCTAATATCTTCTTCTAAATAAATGCCATTGTTTAAACGACCTACTTGTTGCAACAAATCAATTGCATACCTGTTTCCATTAGGCTCTGGTTCAAAACTCGCTTCATTTTTTGTAGCATCCCCTCTCAATACCAGCACATTATCAATTCCCAAGAAATTCAAGTCGATCAATGCATCTTCTGTTTCACGTTTGGTGAAACCACCACAAATTAAATGCGGAACCGCATCTATTTGATAATGGTTCATGATCGCTGCACAAATGCCAACAGTACCCGGACGCTTCCTCACTTCCACTTTCTCAAAAGTGCCATCATGTTTCTTCTTAAAAATATGCTCACTTCTGTGATAAGTAACATTGATGAATGAAGGTTTGAATTCCATTAATGGATCCAAATGTTGATACAAGGATGCGATGTTCTTCCCTTTTAGAGGAGGAAGAACTTCAAAAGAAACCAATGTGTCTTTTGCCTGTTTAATGTGGTCAATAACCTTCATGCGCTAAGGTGTTTTGTGCGATTGCAAAAGTAAGGATAATATGCTGTTTAAATTTGATACATTTGTGATGCATGAGTCTCACTATCACTACGCAACAACTCGTTAAAAGATATCGCAACAGAACCGTTGTGAACCAGGTTTCCGTTGAAGTAAAACAAGGAGAAATTGTTGGACTGCTAGGTCCGAATGGCGCGGGTAAAACCACCTCCTTTTATATGGTTGTAGGATTGATTAAACCGGATGAAGGAGATGTTTATTTGAATGATGTCAACATCACCAAGCTCCCAATGTACAAGCGTGCGCAAATGGGTATCGGTTATCTTCCACAGGAAGCATCTGTTTTTAGAAAACTTTCTGTTGAAGACAATATTGCAGCAGTGCTTGAAATGACCAAATTGAGTAAACAAGAACAAAAAGATAAATTAGAAACACTGATCACAGAATTTAGATTATCGCATGTTAGAAAAAATAATGGCGACTCTTTAAGTGGTGGTGAAAGAAGAAGAACCGAAATTGCAAGAGCACTAGCTGTTGATCCTAAATTTATTTTACTGGATGAACCATTTGCAGGAGTTGATCCCATTGCAGTGGAAGATATTCAAACAGTAGTGGCTCGATTGAAGTATAAAAACATAGGCATTCTGATTACTGATCACAATGTAAATGAAACATTATCCATTTGTGATCGTGCATACTTGTTGATTGAAGGAAAAATATTCAAACACGGAAGTGCTGAACAGTTGGCAGAAGATGAACAAGTGAGAAGACTTTACCTGGGAAGAAATTTTGAATTGAAACGTAAAGACTATTTGCACGAAGAGGCAAAACAAGATTTTACCAATAATCGTCAATAAACTTTCAATATGAAACTGCTAAGTCCTGCCATATCTACGCTGGCAAGATTACGCTCTTGGAGAATTGAGGCATGGATAGACCATCCCATTTCTGCGCAAAGAGAAGTCTTGCAGGATTTGGTGACAGCAGGACAGTATACAGCGTTTGGCAGAAAGTATGATTTTTCAAAACTATTCAGCACTAAAAATTTCAAGCAAGCGATTCCTATTCACGAGTACAATGACTTGAAGCCATATATTGAAAGAATCATGGCCGGTGAAGAAAATGTACTGTGGAATACACCGATCAATTGGTTTGCAAAAAGCAGTGGCACCACTTCTGATAAAAGTAAATTTATTCCTGTCAGCCATGAAAGTTTAGTTGATGGACATTATAAAGCAGCAAAGGATATATTGTCATTGTATTACATCCATCATCCAAATTCTGATCTGCTTACTGGAAAAGGTTTGGTAATAGGCGGAAGTCACAATATCAATACGCTTCATGAGGAAGCACACTTTGGAGATCTAAGCGCAGTGCTGATGCAAAACACTCCATTTTGGGGCAACTGGATCAGAACGCCCGATTTAAAAATTGCATTGTTGGATGAATGGGAGAATAAAATTGAGATGCTCGCCCAATCGACTATGCATGAAAATGTTACTTCCATTTCTGGTGTGCCCACCTGGACGCTCGTACTCTTTCAAAGGCTTTTGGAGTTAACTGGAAAGTCATGCATCAAAGAATTGTGGCCATCACTAGAACTCTATATGCATGGAGGAGTTTCATTTCATCCCTATCGTGAACAATTCAAAAAACTCATAGGGGGAGATATACAATATTTGGAAATGTATAATGCAAGTGAGGGATTTTTTGCTGCACAGGATATGCCAGGCAGTGAAGGCATGTTGCTTTTTTTGGATCATGGAATTTTTTATGAATTCATGCCCATTGAAGAATACGGAAAGACAGCACCAAGAACAATTGGATTAAAAGATGTAGAAATCGGACAACATTATGCGCCGGTAATTAGCACGAATGGCGGACTCTGGAGATACTTGGTTGGAGATACGATTCAATTTACGAGCATCAAACCTTATAGAATTATTGTAAGCGGAAGATTAAAATTATTCATCAACGCATTTGGAGAGGAACTGATCATTGACAATGCTGAAAGAGCCATTTCAGAAACATCTAAACTCACACACTCCATCATCAATGATTATACTGCCGGACCAGTTTATTTTAGTGATGAGGGAAATGGAGCACATGAGTGGTTGATTGAGTTTGAGAAAGAGCCAGATGATATGCATGCATTTGCAACCATACTCGATCAGGAATTAAAAAAACTGAACAGTGATTATGAAGCCAAAAGACACAAGGATATTGCACTGCGATTACCTATTGTAAAAAAAATGCCACAGGGACAATTCAACAAATGGCTAAAGAATAAAAATAAATTAGGCGGACAGCATAAAGTACCGAGGTTGTCTAATGATAGGGTGATTATTGAAGAAGTACTAAATCTGTTGTAGGTTGTAAGTTGTAGGTTTTAAGTTAACTACATTATTAATTAACTTTGTCACTGAATCAAACATCTTAATTCAAACTTATAACTTACAACTTATAACCTATAACTTATATGAAACTCCTCGAAAATAAAACGGCTATTGTAACTGGTGCTGCACGTGGAATAGGCGAAGCCATTGCCCTTAAATTAGCAGAGCACGGAGCTAACATTGCATTCACCTATGTAAGTGAAAGCAGTACAGAAAAAGCAAATGCATTGGTTTCAACATTGGAAGGAATGGGTGTAAAGGCAAAAGCTTGGAGAAGCAATGCAGGCAACTTTGCAGAATCAGAAGTTTTTGTAAATGATGTTGTAAAAGAATTTGGTACTGTAGACGTATGTGTCAACAATGCTGGAATTTCAAAAGATAACTTATTGCTTCGTATGACTCCAGAACAATGGGATGAAGTGATGGAAGTGAACCTTAAGAGTGTTTTCAATATGACGAAACAAGTCATCCGTCCAATGATGAAGGCCAAAAAAGGATCGATCATCAATATGAGTTCAATTATTGGAATCCGTGGAAATGCAGGCCAATCAAGTTATGCAGCCAGTAAAGCAGGTATCATAGGATTTACCAAATCAATTGCTCAGGAATTAGGTAGTAGAAATGTTCGTGTGAATGCAATAGCACCTGGATTCATTGAAACGGATATGACCCATTATTTGAAGGAAGGCGAAGCAGCACAATCTTTTTTGTCCAAAATTCCATTAGGAAGATTTGGCTCAGCTGAGGAAATTGGCAATACCACCCTATTTCTTGCATCTGATATGAGCAGTTACATAACAGGTCAGGTTTTAAGCGCCTGTGGTGGATTAAATATTTAATGTTAATATTTTGTAATAGAGCATGAATCATCCAAATTTTTGGAATTGATGCTGTATATTAGCCCGCTGTGAAAAAGAGAATTTTAGCCTATTTTTTGCTGACCATCATATCCTTTCAAATACTTCCTATAAAAGAAGTAGGCAAGATATTTTATGGTAACCAAATGATTGAAGAAATATGTCAAGATATCGATGCCGATGATAAATCATCTGAAGTAAATGAAGACTTCAAAAAGAATGATTTATTTATCAGCAAGCACGCACATTTATTTTTATCATTTCAGATTGCCCGTTTGTCTTCCATATCCAATGATGGAAACTATTCTTCAAGATTGTCGGATGACACCCCTACCAGACCGCCACTCGTCTGAATTTCATTTCAAAAATTGATCACTCATACTTGAGTTACTTCCCATTGGACAAAGCTGTCCTAAAATCATTATATATTAATTCTTTTCAAGATGACTTTGAAAGCACAAAATACACTCGGTGCAGATTTGCTAAGTGGCATGGTAGTTTTTTTGGTTGCATTGCCACTCTGCCTTGGAATAGCGGTTGCTAGCGGTGCACCACCCTTCGCTGGAATCATTACAGGTATAATTGGCGGTATTGTTGTAGGATCCCTCAGTAACTCCAATGTAAGTGTTACTGGTCCTGCTGCAGGACTTATCGCCATTATTCTAGTCGCCGTGACTGACCTCGGATATGAAACTTTTTTAGTTGCTGTGATGATAGCAGGGCTTTTTCAGTTGATATTAGGATTGGCAAAAGCCGGAGGCATTTCCAGTTATTTTCCTACAAGTGTAATAGAAGGTATGTTGGTTGCCATTGGCATCATCATTATTAAGAAAGAGCTTCCCCATGCTATTGGATATGATCTTGAACATGAAGGTGATTTCTTTTCTTATCAATTGCTAAAAGAAGATCAGGGATTTTGGACAGAAATTTTACATGCTTTCAATTTTGCCCATACAGGTGCAATCATCGTTACACTGGTATCACTTGCCATTATCATTGCTTTCAATAAAGTACCGGCATTGAAAAAAATAAAAGCTATTCCAGGTGCATTGGTTGCTGTTGTTGCTGGTATCATGATCAATGAATTATTCAAAGCTGTCAACCCAGAATGGGTAATCGCAAACGAACATTTGGTAGTGCTCCCTACGGCAGATTCATTTTCATCCTTCATTGGACAATTTCAAACACCTAATTTCTCTGGCTTCACTAATCCACAGGTTTGGATCGTTGGTGTAACCATTGCAATCGTTGCAAGCATTGAAACGTTGCTTTGTTTAGAAGCCGGAGATAAAATGGATTCGATGAAACGATACTCAAGTGCCAATGTAGAGCTTAGGGCGCAAGGAATTGGCAATATGCTTTCAGGATTAATTGGCGGACTCCCTATGACATCTGTAATTGTTAGAACTACTGCCAATATCAACGCTGGAGCAAAATCAAAAATGTCGGCTATATTTCACGGCATATTTCTTTTACTTGCCGTGATCATCATTCCTGGAATCTTGAATAAAATCCCAATGGCCAGCCTTGCTGCCATCCTTATCATGATTGGATTCAAATTGGCAAGTCCAAAAGTTTTCAAACATATTTGGACATCCGGTTTACAACAATTTATCCCATTTGTTATTACAGTAATAGCAGTTGTATTTACAGATTTATTGAAGGGAGTTGGGATAGGTTTACTTGTAAGTATCTTTTATATTTTAAAAGGAAACATGAAGCTTGCCTATAATTTTAGAAAAGAGCATTATCATGAAGGCGAAACGATACACATCGATCTTGCACAAGAGGTATCATTTTTAAACAAAGCCGCAATAAAGCAAACTTTAAACGATCTTCCAAAGGGAAGTAAAGTATTGATTGATGCTGGGAATACCGTTTACATTGATTTTGATGTGTTGGAATTATTGCGTGACTTTTTACAATACGGAGCAAAAGATAGAAATATTGAAGTAAAACTTGTTAATTTCAAAACTGCTTACAAAATGGAAGATGCCCAACATGTGCATTCTGAAAAAAATTAATAAAAAAAATTAAAATGAAATCATACGAAAAACTTTTAGAAAACAATAAGAACTGGGCGAGTGCGACCATCGAAAAGGATCCTGAGTTCTTTCATCGACTCTCTAATACACAGACACCAGAGTATTTATGGATTGGATGCAGCGATAGCAGGGTGCCACCAGATTCAATTACAGGTACCAGACCAGGTGAAATTTTCATCCATCGTAATATTGCCAACATGGTGGTACATACCGATTTGAATATGTTATCGGTATTACAATATGCAGTTGAAGTATTAAAAGTGAAACATGTCATTGTATGCGGCCATTACGGATGTGGAGGAGTGAAGGCTGCTATGACACAACAATCCTTTGGTATCATCAACAAGTGGTTGCGCAATATCAAAGATGTATACCGCTTCCATGAAGAAGAGGTAAATTCTTTTCAAAACGATGAAGATAAATTGAACAAGCTAATTGAATTGAATGTTCAAGAGCAGGTAATGAATTTGGCAAAAACATCTATCATCCAAAAATCATGGAAGGAAAACAACGCTCCTCATTTGCACGGATGGGTGTATGGATTGAATGATGGATTAATCAAACCAATCTTTGAAATGCCAGCAGGTACACATATGGACCCGCTCTATGAATTTGATAATCTGTAGTTTATTTTCTTGAATCAATTTCTTGGCACAGAGAAGCAAAAATATCATCAATAGAACCGAGTCCGTTCAGCTGCACAACTTTATTAAAAGTTCTATAATGATCAGCAACAGCTAATGTCTCGTTTCGATATACTGCAATTCTTTTTTGCTGAACCTCTGGATCCGCATCATCTGATCGGCCAGAGGTTTTTGCTCTACCAATCATTCGCTGAATCAGCTCATTTTCCGGCACATCCAATGCGAGTACTACATTTATCTCTGTTCCATGTCCCTTTAACAATTCATCCAATGCCTCCGCCTGAGCCTTTGTTCTGGGGAATCCATCAAACAAAAATCCATTGACGCCTTTATTCGCATTGATTACTTTGTCGACCATTCCAATCGTAACTGCATCTGGCACCAATTGGCCAGCATCCATATAGGACTTGGCTTTTAAGCCCAACTCAGTTTGATTGGAGATTTCAGATCTGAAAATATCTCCTGTAGATAAATGCTTCAATCCATATTTTGCAATCAGCTTTTCAGATTGTGTGCCTTTCCCACTTCCAGGAGGACCAAATAAAATTAAATTGAACATTTCAGTGAGTTTTGGGTTTAATTACAGGATGACCCCGTGAATAAAGGAGGGTAAATATAGTTAGTTTTACGCATAAATTTTGGCGATGAAATACATGACATTTGCAACTGCGGCACTGATGATTTTTAATGCCTGTACCGCACAACAGAAGCCTTCAAAACCTAATAATATGGAAGAGAAAAAAAACAGTCCGGTTTTCTCCAGAACAAATACTGATAAAGTTGAGATCAGTGAAGAAGAATGGAAAAAAGTGCTGACACCAGAACAATTTTACATAGCCAGACAAAAAGGAACTGAACGTCCTTGGACGAGTCCGTTTGAAACTTCAACTGAAATCGGAACCTATTACTGCGCTGCCTGTGGATATAGCTTATTCAAAAGCAATACCAAGTTCGATAGTGGATGTGGTTGGCCAAGTTTTTTTGAACCGGTAAACAAGAAAAGCATCATCTATACTCCTGATAATACACATGGAATGAGAAGAACAGAAGTGCAATGTGGAAGGTGTAAAGCTCACTTGGGACATGTATTCAACGACGGACCACCACCAACTGGATTAAGATATTGTATCAATGGCGTGAGCTTGGGATTTGAGAAGAAATCAGAATAAGTGGTTATGGTTATAAGTTGTAAGTTATCACTCGATATAACTTACAACTTACATCTTACAACTTTTCCTATTTCGCCTGATCCATCTCAACTAGTACTGTAATATCTACATCTTTACCAACTGCTAATCCACCTGCTTCCAATGCTGGTGCATATTTCAAACCAAACTGCAAACGATCGATAGTAGCCTTCGCTTTGAAACCAGCTTTGATACCACGACCTGTATTGATTTGACCACCATAGGTTACATCAAAGTCAACTGTTTTTGTAACATCACGAATGGTAAGATCACCAGTCAATTTGTACTTATTGTTTCCCAATGGCTTCATTGATTTGCCAACGAAAGTCATTTTTGGAAATTTTTCAGCATTGAAAAAATCATCACTTTTCAAATGACCATCTCTACGATCATTGTCAGTGTTCACTGAAGCTACGTCAACTGAAAAATTAACTTTTGCATCAGAAAGATCTGCTTTTGATGCAACGAGGTTGCCATCAAACATTTTAAAACTTCCTTCTACTTCAGAAACTACCATGTGAGAAACAGCAAACTTTACGTTTGAGTGAACCTTATCAAGATTCCATGTAGTTTGAGCATTCACTCCAACTGTGAGTGATAGAAGAACAACGAGGCTGAGAATTGTCTTTTTCATGATTTTAAATAATTGATGTTTAAACACTAAATTAGAAAACTTCCTGTTTCCAGCAAAATTTTCCTTGAAAATACCTGAGTAAAAATTCATAACACCGCTTGTAAAAGAAATTTTCCTTGAAGGGTATTAATCCATAATTTTCAGGAAAATAACTAACATGTCAGCCGTGAAAAAGTTCTTATTAGGTAGCGTATTATCAATTTTCATGATGGGCGCCTTCGCCCAGAAGTTCAACCTTGATCAGTTCAAAAACTGGAAACCAAGGAATATTGGTCCGGCTGGAATGAGCGGACGAATCACCACCATTGATGCGGTTGTTGCAGATCCAAATACCATTTGGATTGGAGCCGCTTCTGGAGGTGTTTGGAAAACACATAACGCGGGTGGAAGCTGGGAAGCCGTATTTGAAGATCAACCTATTTTGAACATTGGATCGATTGCGATCCAACAATCCAACCCATCTACCGTTTGGGTAGGAACAGGTGAAGGAAACCCAAGAAATTCCATCAGCCTGGGTGAAGGCATTTATAAAACCATTGATGGTGGTAAATCATGGAAGAGAATGGGACTGGAAAAAACGAGAAATATTCATCGAGTAATCATCGATCCCAATAATCCAAATACTGTTTATGCTGGTGCTATTGGGAATCCTTATGCCGAACATTCAGAGAGAGGTGTTTTTAAAACCACTGATGGTGGTGAAACTTGGAATAAAATTTTATTTACCAACGATACTTCAGGTGTGGCTGATATGATCATGGATCCATCCAATCCAAACAAATTATTTGTTGCGATGTGGCAACACCGCAGAACGCCTTGGAGCCTCAGCAGTGGCGGACCGGGTAGCGGATTATACATGACATTTGATGGAGGAAAAAGCTGGAAAAAATTAGGCGCGAAAGAAGGATTGCCTGAAGGAAATTATGGAAGAATTGGATTGGCCATTTCAAGAAGCAACCCAAATCGTGTGTATGCACTGGTGGAAGCAACCAAAAACGGATTATACAAATCAGATGATGGCGGTTTAAGTTGGACACTTGTCAATAGCAATCCTGAATTTGTATCAACACGTCCTTTCTATTTCCAAGAAATTGCATGCGATCCACAAAATGAAAACAGACTTTGGTTAATCTATCAAATGATTTCAAAGAGTGAAGACGCTGGAAAGAATTTTGAAGTGGTCATCCCTTACAATGGTATCCACCCAGATCATCACGCATTCTGGATCCATCCCAACAATCCCAATTTCATCATCGATGGAAACGATGGTGGAATAGGCATCACACGCGACAAAGGGAAGACTTGGATTTTTGATGAAAAACTTCCTGTTGGACAATTTTATCACATCAATGTCGATAATGAAACACCTTACCATGTAATGGGCGGTATGCAAGACAATGGAACATGGCGTGGCCCTGCTTATACATGGATGAGTGGAGGTATTAAGAATTATTACTGGGAAAATATTTGGGGTGGAGATGGATTCGATGCCATGCCTGATCCAGATGATGCAAATTGGATCTACGCAATGAGTCAGGGTGGTTCTGTTGGAAAATACAACATCAAAACTGGTGAAAGCTGGTATATGAAACCACCACAAATGGATCAGAAAGTAATGTTGCGTTTCAACTGGAATGCTGCAATGGCACAAGATCCAACCAATAATTCAACCATTTATTATGGAAGTCAGTTTTTACACAAATCAACCAATAAAGGTGCCTCATGGGAAACCATTTCTCCTGATCTGACTACAAACGATAGTGCAAAAATTGACCAAACAAATAATGGTGGAATTTCCATCGATATCACTGGTGCTGAAAACTATTGTACCATTTTAACCATCGCACCTTCTTCAAAAGATAAAAATATAATCTGGGTTGGTACTGATGATGGAAATGTACAGCTCACCAGAGATGGAGGTAAAACCTGGACAAACTTCAGAGGGAAAATTCCAGGATTGCCAATTGGCGCATGGGTACCGCAAATTCAAGCATCAAGACATAATGCTGGTGAAGCATTTGTTGTGGCAAACGATTACAGAAGAGGAGATTTCAAACCATATATTTTCAGAACAACTGATTATGGAAAAACTTGGACGCGTTTGTTGGATGAGAAGAAAGCAATTGGATATGCATTGTGCGTGCTGCAAGATCCTACAGAACCCAATTTGATTTTTGCTGGTACCGAACAAGGACTCTGGGTGAGTCTTGATAATGGATCTACATTCCAACAATGGAAAAACGGATACCCAAGTGTATCAACATATGATCTTACTATTCAAGAACGTGAGGCAGATTTGGTCATTGCAACTTTCGGAAGAGCCTTATGGGTATTAGACGATATTCGTCCACTTCGAAAACTTGCTTCATCAAAAGGAGAATGGAACAAATCTTTTGCAGGTTTCCCAGCAGGACAAGCTGTACAGGCTTCGTATAGAAATGCACCAGGTTATGAATGGAGCACATGGGGAATTTGGGATGCACCAAATAAACCAGCTGGTGCAGCCATCTCCTATTACATCAAACCAACCTCTGATACAGCTAAGAAAAAAGATTCTGTTGTCGTTAAAATATATAATGACAAAAACGAAATAGTGCGTAATCTCAAATGGCCTGCTGATTCTGGCTTCAACCGCAAAACTTGGGGCATGGAAGAAAAAGGATTTAGAACACCAGGTGGTGGTGGACGTGGAAGAAGAGGTGGCGGAGGTGCAGGCGCTGATGAGCCAAGTGGACAACAAGCCTTACCAGGCAACTATAAAGTTGTGTTGAAATATAAAAATGATACTGACTCAACCTATGTAACGTTACTTGACGATCCTCGACTTGGAAATAAAAATGATATCAAAACAGCTCAGGCTGCTTTGAGAAATGAATTAAAGAAAAGTGGAGATCAGCTTGTTGAAGCGATGGATTTGTTGACAGAAGCCGACAACGCTACAAAAAAAGTTGAAACATATATCAAAGAGATGAGTGGGAAAGAAATTGATTCACTGAAAAAATCAACCAAGAAAATTCAGGATGAAGTAAAAAATCTTCGTGAATCCATTACTGGCAAACCACAAACCAAACAAGGATACGGACAAGTCCCAACGATTACAGTGATGAATACATACCAACAGGCAAGCATGTCAATTTCTTCTAAACCAATTGTGCCAGGTGAGCAGGAGAAAAAATTGGTAGAGAATGCTGCTAGATTGATTGAAGATGCAGTCAAAAAGGTTAAAGCATTCAAAGAGAGTGCTTGGAAAGCATACCAGGAACAGGTTTCAGCCACCAAGCTGAGTCCTTTTGAAAAATAAAAACTAAAAAGGTGCATCAAATGATGCACCTTTTTTATGTTTCAAAGATTAATTACGGTTTACCAAAAACTGGAATGGTTTCAATCCATTTCGCTTCATTGACTTTGTAAGCGTCAACTGATCTCTAAAAATTTTGAAGCGATTTAAATCAAGTAATTCAAAAGCCTCATAAAACTGTGTATTATTTTCAATCCTGCGCAAAAGCAAATCTAAACGCGTAACCTCACGCTCAATCATCTGAGGATCAGGATTGATCTCCCGACGCATTAACAGTAAATCTCTTCTGAGTGCAGGCATATTACTAATGTATTAAACCTTTTTTACTTGGACAATTACAGCTGCTTTTTTTAATCAAATTGCATGAAGTTGAGGTTAGCAACAAGCTAAAAAACAACAAAAACCCAATAATTGTTCTGATACGCAGTAATTTCATTGAAGACTAAAATAGTCTATTCTGGTAAATATGGGAAAGGGACTCAAAGTTTTAATCATTCCTTTAGACTGGGGATTGGGGCATGCCACTAGGTGTATCCCGATTATCCGTTATTTAATTGCCAAGGGGCATCAAATTACTTTAGCTGGGGAGGGTAAGACAGCTAGTTTACTGAAAGCAGAATTTCCAAATATTACTATGCTTCATGTAAGAGGCTACAGCATCAGCTATGCAAAAAAAGGATGGCAATTCATACCCAGCATACTGTTTCAAGTACCTAAAATTGCCTTTACAATATTTCATGAGAATAGATGGCTCAAGAAAAATATTCAAATCTACCAGTGGGATATTGTTATCAGTGATAATAGGTACGGTTTATACACTAAACATGCAAAAACAATATTCATTACGCATCAACTCGGAATGATAAGCGGATTAGGAAAAATTGCAGATGGAATGCTGCAAAAAATTCTATACCATTTCATAGAACGCTTTGACAGATGCTTTGTCCCCGATAGTGAAAATGAAACCAATATTGCCGGAAACCTTTCCCATCCTAAGTTACAGCCCAACAATGTTAAATATATTGGTCCCATTTCAAGAATGGAAAACACGCATCATACTGAGGAGGACATTATACTTTTGTTGTTATCTGGACCTGAACCGCAAAGAAGTATTTTAGAAAATATATTGATAGAGCAGGCGAGTAAACTGAAACATCAATTTATATGTGTAAGAGGACTCCCATCTGATAAAAATAAATTAGAGGACCTTAGCAATATTCAATTCATCAATCACCTGCAAGCAAAAGACCTTAACACCTATATACTCAAATCAAAGTTAGTTGTATGCAGGACTGGATATTCCACTGTGATGGATTTACTCAAACTTCAAAAAAGTGCCATCATGGTCCCTACCCCCGGACAAACCGAGCAGGAGTATCTGGCAAAACGATTAAATAAATTAGGCTGGTTCAGCATACAGGTTCAACAGAATATTGACTTAGCCAGTGGAATTCAGCATTTTCATGACAACAATGCCACTTTACCCCATATGAATTTCGAAGGATACAGAAAGTCGCTCGATGATTTTAGCATCCAATATTTCGGTGCCTGAGCATCGCTTTTTTTATTATCTTGTTCAACTTCAAAAATCGAAATTTATTTGCTATGAGAAAATTATGCATGGTCATCCTTTTAGGATGCTTTAGTATTTCTCTCTTTGCGCAACCCACATTTCCAGTAAATGGTGTGGCAGACCAAAGAGAAACTTTGTATGCATTTAAAAATGCTACTATTGTTCAAGACGCACAACATATTTTAAACAACGCAACCTTATTGGTTCGTAAAGACAAAATTGTTTCAGTAGGCACAAATGTTTCAATACCTGCTGATGCAATTGTCATTGATTGTAGTGGGAAATTTATCTATCCTTCTTTCATAGACTTGTATGCAGATTATGGAATAGCATCACCACAAGCACAAGGGATGGGTGGACGCAATGCATACCTTAACGTTCAACTTAACTCCAACGCAAAAGGTGCATTTGGATGGAATCAAGCAATCAAAGCTGATGTAAATGCCGGTGCTATCTTTGTTGTTGATGATAATAAAGCAAAAGCACTCAGAGAAGCAGGCTTTGGCTCCGTACTAACTCATCAAAAAGATGGTATCGCAAGAGGCACAGGAACATTTGTTTCTTTGGCCAATGTAAAAGAAAATTTTGCGATCATCAAAGAAAAAGCTTCTGCACATTACTCTTTCAGCAAAGGAACGTCTCAGCAATCTTACCCCGCATCTATGATGGGAAGTATTTCCTTATTAAGACAAACCTATTATGATGCAAAATGGTATAAAAACAATGCAGCTAAAGAAGGCGTAAACCTCAGTTTAATTGCTTGGAACAACAACCAATCATTGCCACAGGTTTTCGAAGCAAATGACAAATGGAATGCTTTGAGAGCAGACAGAATTGGTGATGAGTTTGGTGTTCAGTATATCATCAAAACAAATGGCAATGAGTACCAGCGTATTCAGGAAATTGTTTCAACAGGTGCATCATTAATCGTTCCAGTAAATTATCCAATGGCAATGGATGTTGAAGACCCAAATGATGCAAGATTTGTTTCATTAACTAATATGAAACATTGGGAGTTGGCACCTACAAATCCAGCTGCCCTCGAGAAAGCTGCTGTTACTTTCAGCTTTACCACTGCTGATTTGAGATCCCCAAACACTTTTTTAGCTAACCTCAGAAAAGCAATCGACAATGGATTGAGTGAGACAAAAGCATTAGAAGCACTCACTACATCTCCAGCAAAGATGATTGGTGTAAATGATATGGTTGGAAGCTTGGAGCAAGGTAAAATTGCAAACTTCATTATCACAAACGGAAATGTGTTTAATGAAAAGTCTAGCATTATAGAAAACTGGATTCAAGGAAATAAATATTCAGTTAAAAGTGAAAAGTGGTATGAAATTGCTGGTGCGTATACTTTAAGTGTATCAGGTGAAAAAGGAACCAAGAGTTATTCATTACAGGTTAAATCATCATCAGCTGCAAATATTATTGGCAACGATACCATTGCAACAAAATTCAGTTTCGATGGAAAGCTGGTTAAAATTGGTTTCCCTGCAGAAAAAAAGTCTTCGAATAATATTAAGCTCAGTGGAATGGTGAATGGTGGTGTTTGGAACGGTTATGGAGAGGACAATGAAGGAAATAAATTTACTTGGACTGCCAACTTAAACAGTCTTGCTGCAATATCAACCGATACAACAAAAAGGAAACCAGCTTCAAAACTTGGTGCAGTAACCTACCCTTTCACTCCGTATGGTTGGACCGAATCGCCAAAACAGGAAACAATTCTATTTAAAAATGCTACGGTTTGGACAAACGAAGCGGAAGGAAAAATTGAAAACGGAGATGTATTAATTAAAAACGGTAAAATCGCTGCTGTAGGTAAAGGTCTACAAGATGCAACTGCTAAAGTAGTAGATGCTACTGGCAAGCATATCACTGCAGGTATCATCGACGAACACTCTCACATTGCTGCAGCATCTATCAATGAAGGCGGACAATCCGTTACTTCAGAAGTGAGGATAGCAGACAATCTAAATCCTGATGACATCAATATTTACAGACAACTCAGCGGTGGTGTTACCTCCTCTCATATCCTTCATGGTAGTGCAAATACAATAGGTGGACAAACACAATTAATCAAATTGCGTTGGGGTGCCAATGATGATAAATTGAAATTTGAAGGATCTGATCCTTTCATCAAATTCGCATTGGGTGAAAACGTAAAACGTGCTTCAATGCCAATGGGGAATGTCAGATTCCCAGATACAAGAATGGGCGTAGAACAGGTGTTGATGGATGCCTTTACAAGAGCGAAAGATTATCAAAAAGCAATGTGGGCTGCATCTGTTGGAGCTAAACCGAATCCAAAATCTAAAACGCCAATGGTTGGAGCAGACCCAACACTGGTTGTTCGTAGAGATCTTGAATTGGATGCCCTAGTTGAAATACTCAATAATAAACGTTTCATTACCTGTCACTCTTATGTGCAAAGTGAAATCAATGCAGCCTTAAAGGTTGGTGAAACACTTGGATTTAAATTCAACACATTTACCCATATTTTGGAAGGATATAAAGTGGCTGATAAGATGAAGGCTCATGGTGCAGCAGCATCTACTTTCTCTGATTGGTGGAATTACAAGATGGAAGTATTGGATGCAATTCCATACAATGCAACCATCATGAGTAAAGTTGGATTGAATGTTGCAATCAATTCTGATGATGCTGAAATGGCACGCAGATTGAATCAGGAAGCAGCAAAAAGCATAAAATTTGGTGGCATGTCAGAAGAAGATGCATTGAAAATGGTCACGCTTAATCCTGCTAAAATGTTGCATGTAGACAGCAGAGTAGGAAGTATCAAAGTTGGTAAAGATGCCGACCTTGTTATGTGGAGTGATCATCCTTTGAGCATTTATGCAAAATCAGAAAAAACAATCGTCGATGGTATTGTGTACTTCGACAGAGAAAAAGATGTTCAATTGAGAAAGGAATTAACAGCGGAAAGAAATCGCCTCATTCAAAAAATGTTGGGTGAAAAAAGATCTGGAAATCCAATGGCACCTGCAACACCAAGTTATTCAACCCTACTCAATTGCGGAGACCATGATCATTCACATGGATTTTTAACAATTGAAAAAGACTAATCCAAATAAAATTATTGATATGAAAAAGTACACATTATTATATATCGCATTTATCCTCTCGCAATTGGGATTTGCTCAGGAGAATGTTTACCCGGCAAAAAAACAGGATAAAGCAATATTCATTTCAAACGGAACAGTTCATGTTGGAAATGGAACAGTATTGAGCAATGCCTCAGTTGAAATCAATGATGGAAAAATTATAAATGTTGGAACTGGCATCAACCCATCTGCCAATGCCATCATCATTGATGCAAAGGGCAAGCATGTTTATCCAGGACTGATATTATCGAATTCAAATCTTGGACTGGTTGAAGTAAACAGTGTTCGCGCAACAGCAGATGCAGTTGAAATTGGTGAGATCAATGCTAATATCAAATCATTAGTAGCTTATAACACTGATTCTAAAGTGATCAATACATTGAAGACCAATGGTGTTGTGCTTGCTAACGTAGTACCTCAAGGAGGCGTTATCAGTGGATCTTCATCTGTAGTTCAATTGGATGCATGGAATTGGGAAGATGCAGCCTATGCAAAAGACAATGGTATCCACTTAAATATGCCTTCATTATTCAACAGGCCTAATCCTTATGCAGCTTTCATGGGTATAAATGCCCCTGCAGGCGATCCAGTTAAAAGAGGATTAGAAGAGTTGGAAAAAATCAAAACATTCTTCAAAGAAGCTAAAGTATACTTATCACAAACTTCACATGATCAAGTAAACTTGAAATTTGAAGCAGTGAAAGGACTGTTTGAAAAGAAACAAAAATTATATGTTCATTGCGATGTTGTTAGAGAAATTTTGGCAGCGATAGATTTCAAAAAAGAATTTGATTTTGATGTTGTATTGGTGGGAGCCAGCGAAAGTTTTCAAGTTGCTGAACTGCTAAAAAATAATAATATCCCTGTTATTCTAAATCAGATGCATGCACTTCCTACACTTGCAGATGATGGAGTTGATCTTCCATATGCATTACCTGGATTGCTTCAAAAAGCTGGAGTATTGTTTGCCATCAATGATGAAGATGGACAGCACCGTGGTAAAAATCTTCCATTCAATGCAGGAACCGCTGCTGCTTATGGATTAACCAAAGAGCAGGCATTGAGTTCAATTACATTAAATGCCGCTAAAATTTTAGGCATAGATGATAAAGCAGGTTCACTAGAAAAAGGTAAAGATGGTAACGTCGTTATCAGTGAAGGTGATATTCTTGATATGAGAACCAGCAAGATTGGTTTGGTGATGATACAAGGAAGAATTGTGAGCTTGGATGACAAGCATAAACAACTTTACGAAAGATACATGTATAAATACGGATTGAAATAAATCAGTAGCCTCTTACATCACGGCCTTCCATATAATTAATGAAGGCCCTGTTTACTACCCTATTACCGCCGGGGGTTGGATAATTTCCAGTGAAATACCAATCCCCGGTATTATTTGGACAAGCATCGTGCAAGTCCTCAATGGTTTGGTAAATCACTTCAACCTGAATTTTAACATCAGCCGGTGTGATCAATTCAGCAATTTTGGCAGAAATTTCCTGAGGTGTAAATGGAGCATAGACCTGACGGACTAAATTCTCTGAGTGCAACTGATTATTTCGTTGCAGGTCTTTACATTTTTTATAAACCGTATCCAATATATCAGTCTTGTTATGATCTTTCAGTAGTTCTAACGCAGCTTTGAATGCAATAAAATCACCGAGCTTACTCATGTCAATTCCATAGCAATCTGGATAACGAATTTGAGGAGCAGAAGAAACAACAATTATTTTCTTTGGTTCCAAGCGTGAAAGCATTCTTACAATACTTTCTTTCAAAGTTGTACCGCGAACAATTGAATCATCAATCACAACTATTGTATCTACCCCTTTCTCAACAGTGCCGTACGTAATATCATATACGTGTTGAACCATTTCAGATCTACTTGCATCTTCTGTGATGAATGTGCGCATCTTCACATCCTTTGTAGCAATTTTTTCAACCCGAATTTTACGGTTCACCATCTCAGCTAATTTTTCTTCATCAAAATCTTTGCCCCAAGACATGATACGTTGGACCTTAATTTGATTTAGAAAATCTTCCATCCCTTTTAATAAGCCATAGAATGCAACCTCAGCAGTATTGGGAATGAAAGAGAAAATGGCATGCTTTAAATCATTATTGATGGCTTTCAATACATTGTCACTCAACCTGTATCCTAATCCTATTCTTTCTCTGTAAATCTTTTCGTCACTGCCTCTTGAAAAATATATTCTCTCGAAACTACATGCTCTTCTTTCTTTTGGCTCCAGAATCTGTTCAATAACATAACTTCCATCACTTGATACAATCAATGCCTGACCTGGCATCAACTCTTTTACTTCATTCTCTCCAACGTGAAACGAAGTTCTGATTGCTGCTCTTTCAGATGCTGCAACAATCACTTCATTGTTGATATAATAATAAGAGGGGCGAATACCATGTGGGTCGCGAATGACAAATGAGTCGCCATTACCTAATAAACCACTTACATGATAACCACCATCAAAATGCTTAAATGCTTTTTTTAAAACAGATGAAATTGACAATGCGCCAGGATTCGACTCATCTTCTTTAACAATGAAGTGGTGAACCACTTCCATCATTGCAGCCAAATCACTTTGTTTTTGAAAATCTCCTGGATCGATATTCACCAATCCAAATAGTTCATCGGTATTGACTAAATTGAAGTTCCCTGCCAAAGCCAAATTCCTAGCTGGGATGATATCTCTTTTTATGAATGGATGGCAATATTCTGCATTGTTTTTGCCTTGCGTACCGTATCTGAGATGACCGAGCAATAACTCTCCCATAAAATTCAAGTGACCCTTCATCAATCCTGGGTGTTTCCTGATTTCAGGTTGATACTGCTCCATCTCTTTGATTTCCTTACCTACTTGGGCAAAAATATCTGCAATGGCTTGTGTCGCAACACTGCGCAATCTGTGCATGAATGGATATCCAGGCTCTGCGTTCAATTTAACACTGGCAATCCCTGCGCCATCTTGTCCGCGATTATGCTGTTTTTCCATTAAAAGGTAGAGCTTATTCAGCCCATACAATGCCGTACCCTTTTTTTGTTGGTAATAAGAGAATGGCTTCAGGAGCCTAATGTATGCGAGTCCGCATTCGTGTTTGATGGGATCACTCATAAAACTGAGAAGGCATAAAATTAAGCTTAAATAAAGAGACCCCGAAATTTAAAAAGGGAGATATTATTTGCTTACGAAATTGGGGAATTGCTTGTGAATGGACTCGCACTGCTGGTAATCTTTATCAATCATGACATAAAAATTGGGCAGCTTCTCAGCAAACCATTTCTCCACCAATTTTTCCTTTTTCTCAGCGATTGCCCTTTGGGATATTTTATCGTAATCGTCACGCAAATTTTCACGGTGAGGTTCAGTTTTGCTTTGTAGATAAACAATTCTAACTGCTGTTTTTTCCTGCTCACTTTTGAAAACCATTGGCTGTGAGAATTCACCCACTTTCAACTTATCCAAGTAAGGTACAAGGTCTTTATCAAGCTCATCAATGGTAACATAATTACCTCCTTGGCCTGTTATAATCCCTGCAGTAAACTTACTATTTTGATCATCACTGAATTTATCAACAGCCTCACCGAAAGAAAGGGTACCAGCTATTAATTTAGAGCGGATAGAATCCAACTTAGCTTTTGAAACTTCAATATCCTCATCCAATACTTGAGGTACACGAAGGATATGTCTGATTACTGCATCATCACCATTTCTGCTTATCATTTGGATGATATGATAACCAAATTTTGATTTGATGACAGGAGAGATCTGACCTTCTTTTAATCTGAACGCTGCATTTTTGAAATCAGGATCCCATGTTTTTTCATTTTTGTTGATTTCGTAGCGACCGCCATTTTGTTTGCTTCCTGGATCTTCTGAGTACAAACGAGCCATCGTTTCAAATGTTTTTTGTCCGGCTTCTATTTGCTTTCTGTAATCAGCAAGCTCATCCTGTGCGAATTTTTCCAACTCTCTTCCGGCCTTTGGATTCACAACAATTTGTCCGATGACCAATTCAGTTTCATAAAAAGGCAAACTGTCTTTTGGGATCTTTTGGTAATAATCACGTACTTCATTCGGGGTGATTTTTACATTCTCAATGATTTTGTCTCTCATTGCTTTTGCAAGTCTCCCCTCTTTGATACTTTTTCTAAAATCTTCTTTTACCTGATATATAGTTCGACCGGCGATTTGCTCAAAAGCCTCTTTCCCACCATACTGCATGATAAAATATCGAACACGTTGATCTAATTCAGCCTCTACATCCTCTTCCGAAACTGGAAGTGAATCTTTCTCAGCCTGCAGAATCAATGCTTTATCCTGCATCATTTTTTCCAAAAGGACGCATTCTGCGTTTGCAGGAATTTCATTCCCCTGACGCTTCAGGTCATCCATATAATTAACGAGATCACTTTTCAGAACAATCTTGTCTCCAACAATGGAAACGATTTTGTCGGCCAACAATTTTGCAGTTTGTGCATGAACAGAGAACATGGCACTGAACGAAAGCAATAAAATGAATATTTTTCTCATTTGTATGTGTTGCTGTTCAAAATTGGTTGAAATCAGATGAATACTGAAAACAATTCAATTAAACTTTTCTTAATTATAATGTTCTTTTTACTTCAGTTTCCTCGAATGCTTCAATTACATCACCCACACGGATATCGTTGTAATTTTTAACAGTAAGTCCGCACTCCATACCTGCTGAAACATCTTTTGCATCATCTTTGAAGCGTTTCAAGCTTCCCAACTCTGCACTTTGTCCTTCGCCCTTAGGATATTCAACGATACCATCGCGAATGACACGAATCTTATTGTTTCTGCTGATTTTACCGTCAAGTACATAACATCCTGCAACTGTTGCCTTATCAAATTTATACACCTCACGTATTTCAACATTCGCAACAATTTTCTCTTCGATCTTCGGCTCCAACATTCCCTCCATTGCACTCTTGATTTCTTCAATTGCATTGTAGATGATCGAGTACAATTTGATCTGTACACCTTCTTTTTCAGCAATCTTGTTGGCTTGAAGAGAAGGACGAACATTAAATCCGACGATGATGGCATCAGATGCTGTTGCCAACAATACATCACTTTCTGTAATTTGTCCGACTGCCTTATGTACAACCTTAATTGCAATCTCCTGAGTGGAAAGTTTTTGCAATGAATCACTCAATGCTTCTACCGATCCATCCACGTCACCTTTGATGATAATGTTAAGTTCTTTAAAGTTACCAAGTGCAAGTCGACGTCCGATTTCATCGAGTGTGATATGTTTCTTCGTTCTGATACCTTGCTCA
Organism: Parafilimonas sp.; assembly: GCA_017856455.1. Taxonomy (GTDB): domain Bacteria; phylum Bacteroidota; class Bacteroidia; order Chitinophagales; family Chitinophagaceae; genus Pollutibacter. Next base: position 22,516 of record JAFMEZ010000002.1, on the reverse strand, counting down.
CGCATGATTTGAGCACGTCTGTTGGCTATGTCTTTCGCTTCAGATTCATCCTCATATACTTTGAACTTCTCACCTGCTTGAGGGGCACCATTCAATCCAAGTATCAGTACAGGCGATGAAGGAGGGATAACATCTACGCGATGATTACGCTCATTCATCATTGCTTTAACTCTTCCATAATATTGACCACTTACTACAAGATCTCCCTGTTGCAATGTTCCATTTTGTACGAGAATGGTGGCAACATACCCTCTTCCCTTATCAAGAGTAGCCTCAATCACTGTCCCACTTGCTTCACGATCTGGATTGGCTTTCAGGTCAAGAATTTCAGCTTCAAGAAGGATTTTATCCATCAATTTATCAATGTTCAATCCTGATTTTGCAGCAATTTCCTGACTTTGGAATTTTCCACCCCACTCTTCTACGAGAATATTCATTTGTGAAAGTTGCTCGTAAATTTTTTGTGGATTGGCACCGTCTTTATCGATCTTGTTGATTGCAAAAATCATCGGAACACCTGCAGCCTGAGCGTGACTGATTGCTTCTCTTGTTTGAGGCATCACTGCATCATCAGCAGCAATGACAATTATCGCGAGGTCTGTTATTTTGGCACCGCGGGCACGCATCGCTGTGAAGGCTTCGTGTCCGGGTGTATCTAAAAATGTAATTGATTTACCAGAAGGCAAATCAACATGATAAGCACCAATGTGCTGGGTGATACCACCCGCTTCACCTGCAACCACATTTGCATTTCTGATATAGTCAAGCAAAGAAGTCTTACCATGGTCAACGTGTCCCATGATGGTAACAATTGGCGCGCGGGGTGAAAGGTCTTCCGGTTCATCAACCTCTTCCACTTCTTCCATCTCCATCTGTTTTTCCATGTCGATGAATTCTACTTCATAGCCAAACTCTCCAGCAACCAATTCAATAACTTCTGCATCGAGACGTTGGTTAATGGAAACCATGATACCAAGACTCATACATTTACTGATGATTTCAGCAAAGTTTACATCCAGCAAGCTTGCCAATTCACTTACACTGATAAATTCAGTAACCTGAACCTTGTTACCGCCTTCAGCATCTTCTGCACCAGCCTCCATTTCTTCGCGTTTAAGGCGACGAAGTTTTGATTTCGTGATTTTAGGTTTAGATCCGCCACCGCCAGATAATTTAGCTTGGGTTTCTTTTATCTTATTTTGAATTTCCTTCTCGTCAATTTCTTTTACTTCATTCTTCTTGAATACTCTTGGTCCTCCTGAACGCGGTCCGCTTTGACGCTGCGGTGCCCCACCACCTTTTTGGATAGAAGGCTTTTGACGCTCTGCTTCTTTTTTCTCAATCGGGATACGCTTTCTCTTTCTTTTTTCATCAGCACTTTGACCTTTTTCATCAGTCTCAGGAGCAAGCTCTATTTTACCGATGATTTTTGGCCCTTCTAATTCAGGAGCTTCAATTTTTACACGCTCGATTTCCTGTTCAACAGGTTTTTTCTCCGGCTCTTCAACAACCTCAGGTGCTGGTTCTTTTTTCTTAGAGGACTTCTTCGGTCGTGTTGCATTATCTAATGCTCCAAGATCAATTTTATCAAGAATCTTTGGACCATCTAATTCAGGTGCATCGATTTTTACTTTCTCAACTGGAGGCTCAGGAGCCTTTGGAGTTTCTGCTTTTTTCTTAGACTCTTTCTTGAAAACAATCTCTTCTTCGTCTTTTTTCTTTTTTACTTCAGCTGCTGCACCTTTTGGTATTTCAATGGCATCGCTCTTTGCTTTTGCAGCTTTATCGGAAGAGAATTCCTGTTGTAAGGAACGATACATATCCTCAGTCAATTTTGACGTTGGCTTCAGATCATCCTTACTAAATCCTTTTCCCACCAAGAAATCAACCAACGTTTCTTTACCGATGTTGAACTCCTTGGCCGCAGCCATTAACCTGGGTGTGTTTGATTCTGACATTTATCCTCCTTGAACTTTTTTTATCTAACGATACTTCTAAATGCTTTTTTAGTCTTTTTCGAACTCAGCTCTTAAAATTTCACGCACTTCATCAATTGTTTCCTTTTCAAGATCCGTTCTGCGCTCCAATTCTGTTGCGGTGAGATCCAATACGCTTCTTGCAGTATCACATCCTATACGCTTCAATTCCTCGATAATCCATGTTTCGATTTCATCGCTGAATTCATCCAAATCGATATCATACTCAGCCATTTCACCTTCGTTATCACGGTAAACATCAATGTCAAATCCAGTCAAATCTTCAGCCAATTTAATATTAACGCCTCGCTTACCGATGGCAAGTGAAACCTGGTCGGGTGACACAAATACTTCAGCACGCTTCCCTTCATTATCAATTGTCATGCGTGTAATTTTCGCAGGAGTCAATGAACGTTGAATTAACAACTGAATATTATTGGTGAAGTTGATTACATCAATATTCTCATTCTTCAATTCACGTACAATACCATGAATACGGCTTCCCTTCATACCAACGCAGGCACCAACTGGATCAATACGATCATCATAGCTTTCAACAGCAACTTTAGCACGCTCACCTGGTTCACGTACAATCTTTCTGATCACTATCAATCCATCAAAGATTTCTGGTACTTCAATCTCAAGCAATTTTGCAAGGAATGAAGGATGAGTTCTTGAAAGAATGATTACTGGTGAATTATTTTTAAGTTCTACTTTTTTAATCACTGAACGAATGCTTTCACCCTTCTTGAAATAATCAGAAGGTATTTGCTCTGACTTCGGAAGAATCAATTCATTTCCATCTTCATCAATCAACAAAACTTCTTTCTTCCAAACCTGGTATACTTCAGCGCTGATGATATCCCCCACACGATCACCATATTTTTTCACCAATGCATTTTTCTTCAAATCACCAATTCTACTCGCAAGTGTTTGCTTGGCAGCAAGAATAGCACGACGACCAAAATCTTGGATGTCTACTTCCTCATATAACTCTTCACCCACTTCAAAGTCAGGCTCAATCTTTACAGCCTCACTGTACTCGATTTCCAAGAGTGGATTCTCCAGTTTGCCATCCTCTACAATCATCCTGTGTCGGACAATTTCAAGATCACCTTTCTCAGTGTTTACAATTACATCAAAGCTCTCATCAGAGCCGTATTTCTTTCTAAGCAATGTTTTGAATACATCCTCAAGGACTTTCATGAGGGTAGGACGATCGATGTTTTCTGCATCTTTAAAATCTTGAAACGATTCGATCAAATTAATACTGGCCATATACTACTATTTAATGTTCTTTTATTTAAATATCAATTTAACAATGGTTGATTTTATTTCATCCAACAAAAGAAAATGCCTGAGCACTTCCTTCTTCTTTCCTTTCCCTTTCTCCTCTTCCACTTCCACTCCTTTTTCATCTGCATTTAAAAGCTTTCCCTCCAGTTTTCTTCCATCTAACATTTCCACCTCAACATTCCTGCCAATATTTTTAATATACTGGCGAGGCATTGAAAGTGGCTCATCTACCCCTGGTGAAGAAACCTCCAAAGAAAACTCCCCATCATTGCAAACGCCAGTCTCAACAATCTGTTTGTACAGGGCCCTATTCAGTTTAACACATTTCTCAATGGTCACACCAGCATCCCCATCAATGAAAACAGTGATGTTGTTAATGGGACGGATCGATATTTTCACTATAAAATATTGATTATCAACACTTAATAATGATTCTACCAGTTCCCTAATCTGCTCTGTTTTATCTTTTGTTGCCATATCTGAGAAATAAAGAAGGGAACGAATCCGTTCCCTTCAATTGTTTCATCCTGATGCAAATATAGGATAATTGGCAGAAAATTCAAAATGGGTGGGGGGAAATGGGTTGACAGTTCACAGTTGGGGGGAGTATGTAAAGAAAATGACCAACATCAGCAATTTTTGTGAATAGAGAAGATAACTTTAGCATAGTTGTATTACAACTGTCAACCCACAACCGTCAACCGCTAACCCCAAACGAACAACCCAAAACCCTCATGGCCACTGAAGACAACCTTGGAGATTTCTATAAAGAAAATAAAAAATTGATTTCTGATTACATCGACACCAGAATTGAGTTGATCAAATTGGGAGCGATCAAAACATCAGCCAAAACATTAAGTGCGCTAATACTGATTGCATTGATCAGTTTCATGGCACTGTTCTTTATTCTGTTTTTGGTCATTGCATTTTCTTGGTTCATGGCAGATAAACTTGGAAGTGCTTCACTTGGATTCTTGTGCGGAGGTGGTTTATTTTTACTGATCATACTCATTTCTATCATCTTCAGAAAATCCTTGTTTTTAAACCCATTGATTAGAATTTTCTTGCACGCTTCAACCCAAGAAGATGAAGCTGATGATGAAAATGAAGAATTTTAAACTGATGAAAAAACCAATCAAAAATATCCATGCACTGAACAAAAGAATCAGCGATTTAAAAGTGAAGCAGCTGATGATTGAAAACAAACTCGACCATAATTTTCAAGCATTAAGAGAAAATTTTTGGGGAATGGGTTTGAATTCAGTGTTTGGCAAAAGAACACGCGCAAGCAGCTTTTGGGCTGATATAGTTACGCACGTAATGGAAAGCGAGAAACTACAACAAGGTGTTAAAAACTTTGTCACCAAACTTACAGATAAGATTGGGGATGCCTTGAAATGATCAATAATTATACCTTTGCATCATGTTTTTGAAATATTTGCTACTCGGACTATTCCTTTATTTTATATTCAGATTTGTATTTGATTTTGTTATACCTGTTGTTAGAACAACCAAACAGGTAAAGAAACAATTTGATGCAGTTCGTGAGCAACAGCAACAGTTTTATCAAGAGAAAAACCAACCTACACCTTCTGCAAAAAAATCAACTGTTGCGGATCAAGATGATTACCTAGAATTCGAGGAAGTGAAATAAATTTATTTTTCCAGCTCTTCCACTGCACCAGCTACTTCTAATGCTGTATGCAATCCCTTATCTTCAAAAATTATCCTGCCAGTTTTCTTTTCAATAAGCCTTAGATAAATCTCAGAGGTCATGCTCTCTTCAATTCTTCCTTCCATCAATCCTAATATGGGAGCAGCCAGTGGCGTTGTTGCATCTTTGTTTGCACGTACCACTAAGAGATGTTGTTTATTTTCAAATATCAACTCAACCACATGATCTTTGTATTGGCATTGTAAAAGCTTGGTTCCATTGTAGGTAGTGAATTGTATCAATCGATTGTCTACCCATAGTCCTGCAATAAATCCCACAAAAGAATTTCTCAACCATGGAATCTTAGCAACAGAACATTTGAAGGAAACATCTGGTTTACTGAAATGGTTAGACTGCATCCAGATATATGCTGAAGGAAACGACTTGCCCCAATCTTTTTCTATATATCCCTTACCTCCACTCATGTCTATCAATTCTCCATTGATTTGAATGGTTCCATTTACAGTATGATTCATGCTAACGATACCGTGGTAACATTCCATGAAAGGCACGTAAGAAAAAGGGCCCATGATGCCGGGAGATAAAAAAGAGCTGGGCCATGGAACTTGATTTTCAAATGATAGATTCACCTTACACCCTTCACACTCAAAAGAAATACGATCATTTTCAAAAAGATGTTCAGCGATTCGAATGGAAAATGAACCAACAGAAGGAGTGAACTGCTCTGCAGGAAATCTATGGTATTGAGATGTTTTTAGTTTCCCATCCAATACTTGCACAAAAGCATGCTTATCCCCTTTTTCATTCATAGCAATACCAGGTATAAATGCAAAGGCCTTGGAGGCATCTTTGTTCAATACTTTAAAGTACCAACCCTCAAAATATTTTTTCTGCTTACCCCATCCCTGAAAATGAGTAGGATGATAAAAAGAATAGATTTTTTTTAGTGCATCGGAAATGAACATACAGATCAATTAGAAATAATCTTGACCCCTTCATCATCTTTATAATAAGCAGCCAATTGCATCAATTGATTTTTCAAATCAATGATCAAGGACTGACTGGAAGGTTCGTTGATGATGTTTTTCATTTCATGAGGATCATTCTGCAGATCATACAATTCCCATTTACTAATAGCGCCATAAAAACGAATAAGCTTATAACGCTCTGTTCTAATACCAACATGAGGTGCAACCCTATGTGGTTCAGGGTATTCATAATAATGATAATACATTGCTTTACGCCAATCAGTATTTTGACGTTTATTGCTTAGTAACCCTTTAAAACTTTTGCCTTGTATATCACTAGGCACTTCAATACCAGCATAATCAATCAATGTTGGAGCAAAATCAATGTTCACAATCATTTGATCAATTGTTGAACCTGGCTGAATTTTTCCAGGGTATTTCATCATGAATGGTGTACGCAAACTTTCCTCATACATGAATCGTTTATCAAACCATCCATGTTCTCCCATGTAAAATCCTTGATCTGAGGTATAAATAACAATAGTGTTTTTGGTGAGACCAGTTGAATCAAGATAATCCAGTATCCTTCCAATATTTCTGTCCATCGATCTGGCTGTGGCGAGGTAATCACGCAGGTAACGCTGATACTTCCATTTGACAATGGCTAAACTATCATGTTTAATTTTATCATATGATTGCTGTGCTCGATCATAATATTCTTTGTATGCTTTTTTCTGTTCCTCATTCATCCTTCCAAACATCCCACGTTTATTATAATCAACACCAAGTTTCAAATCATCATGCATCAACATGGTTTTTGAAATCGTCATATCCTGTTCTGCAGCAGCTTGACGATCAGTATAGCTATCGAAAAAATTACTTGGGAAAGGGAATTCTTGATTTTCAAATTCTGCAAAATCTTTTGGATCTGGCATCCAGTTTCTGTGGGTTGCTTTTTCACCAACCACCAGGAAGAAAGGTTTATTGGCATCTCTGTTTTTCAACCACTCAAGAGAAAAATCACTGATTAAATCTGTCACATACCCTTTTGACCTCACTGTATCTCTATTCATATTAATAAAATCAGGCTGAAAATAATTCCCCTGATCTGGTAATACTTTCCAGTAATCAAATCCATTTGGCAAAGTTTGCAAGTGCCATTTGCCAATCCATGCCGTTTGATATTTTTTTTGTGCAAGTATTTTTTGGATTTGCTGTTGATCAGGATTGAAAAAACGGTTTGGACCATTGTCTTTGAGTCCGTTGATATGGCTATATTTCCCTGTCAACAAAACCGCTCTACTTGGAGCACAAATTGAATTGGTCACAAACACATTATTGAATAAGGCACCTTCTCTTGCAATACGATCAATATTAGGTGTTTGCATCAATTTACTACCATATGCACTGATGGTTTGCTGAGTATGATCGTCTGAAAAAATGACAAGAATATTTGGCTGTTGGCCATATGATTTGATGGCCATCCAAAATGATAATACTAGTAATAGAAATACTCTCATAAAGAAAAAATCCCGCAAAGCATGCGGGACAATGATTTAAAATTTATTTAGCTGGAGTGATGGTGATGTTTCGGTATTCAACAGGACCATGATCACCTTGAAGGAAGATTGGTCCGGGTTCACCTTCATTGCTATCAAGTGCTCCACCAGTAATTCCTGGGATCAGCTGATCACATATTACAGTTTTGCCATTGGCAACCACGGTAACTTTTCTTCCAACCAATGTAATGTCAAATGTTTGCCATTCGCCTGCTGGATGAGCAGCCATTTGATTTGGCGTGAGGAATCCGTATACGCCGCTGAATAAAGTTGAAGAAGGTTCCATGCCGTAGTTATCTTCTACTTGGACTTCATATCTGCCTCTCAAATACACACCGCTATTGCTTCCCTTAGGATAGCGAAATTCAATATGCAATTTAAAATCGGTGAATTTTTGATCTGTCATGATATTAGAACCGGAACGTGGACTCTTCATTATACCATTTTCAACTACCCATTGGTTATCTGGTTTTTGTGTATGCCAACCTTTTAAATCTTTTCCATTGAACAATTGAATGGGCGTTCCCCAAATCGGTTCTTTTTCTCTATGTAGTGACGGAGCGCGAACACCAGTGAAAGTATAGGTCTTCCCATTACTCGCATATATGGTGCCAGAAAGTTTATCATCTTTAATTGTTCCTTCAAAAACCATGTCTTTGTCGGTTCTATCCCATTGTGGAGGGATGGTGAAACTTACCTTTCCATCATTAAAGTTTACTTTGGAAACAGGACGAGCACTACCTCCATCAGCCACGAAATATCCAACCAGTGTCTTTACACCAGAGAGTTTTACTTCTAGCCATGATGGTGCTATTTTATCCCCCATGTCGACCGTAAGATCCCATTTACCAATGACAGCTGGACCAGCTGGTTCTGGAGCATGTGCTTGTGCATTCGAGTAGTTTTGTAACAAACCGATTGATACAAAAAATAAAAGAAATAATTTTTTCATACAGTAATAATTAATCGTAAGTTAGAAATAATTAACTATCTCAATAAAAAATAAAATGAAAAATATAATTACAGTTTTTCTATTGATGATTTTCATACAAACTAATGCTCAACATAAAATTTTTATCAGAATATATAATACTAACAATCAAAAAATTACGAAGGGATACCTCCAAAAAACAACCGATTCCACTCTCACACTCAGCGCCAAAGGGAATGAAATAAGAGAAGTTTCTATAAAAGAAATTAAAAAGATCAGATTAAAACGATCAGCCGGACTCACTGCACTGATTGTTGGGGGAATACCGATTACTGCAGGTTTAGTATTTTTTGCCAGAAATCAGGGATGGGATGGACTTGCTGGTATGGTGCTTTTTATGGAAGGATTAATCGCAGGACCCGCAGCGGGAGGAATAAAGGCACTTATAAATCCTAAACCATTGATAATCAATGGTGATATAGAAAAATGGAATAGCTATAAAAAAATACTGGATCAGAAACTGAAATAAAAAAAGGAGGAAAAATATTCCTCCTTTTTTATAATATATTGAAATTCAATTATTTACTCTCTTTCTCCTCTTTTATCCTGGTCGCCTCCACATCAAACATGTCCATTAAAGAACCTGTCATACTATCATCAGATTTTTTCGCCATCACAAATTTCAAATCATAACCCATGATTACAAATCCCATGATGTATTTATCATTCTCATAGTATGCAGTATCCATTGGTTTTTCTGCCTTTGACTCTAAATCAGTAAAATAGCCTTTCAACTTTTCCTCTTTCACCTCAAATCTTACAGGCATGGTTACATCACCCTGAGGCGTTCCTTTTACAAAAACACTCCACTTACCTTCCAAATAACTTTCTGGCGTTGAAGCGGTTTGTGCATTCAAACCAGTTATGCTGAACACAACAGCAAATAAAAATGTAATTAATGTTTTCATCATGTTTAATTTAATGAAGCAAACATAAGGAAACTTCGTTTACCTATGCGTGCTGTATTTATTTTATATTTAGGTAAACACTGCCCCACATGAAAAGTTCAATTATAATTTTACTCCTTCACGGTTTGATTACATTGTCCGTCTCAGCGCAACAAAGCCAATTTGAAAAAAAACCTAATGTCTTGTTGATCATCGCAGATGATCAGGGATGGGGGGATCTAGGATTCACGGGAAATAAAACAGTTGCAACACCAAACCTTGATCAACTCGCAAAATCTGGTGTTGTGATGGATAGATTTTATGTGAGTCCAGTTTGCTCTCCTACTCGTGCTGAATTACTTACTGGTAGATATCATGTTAGAGGCGGAGTAAGCGGTACTTCAACTGGAAGGGTTCGATTAGATTTAGATGAAACCACTATAACAGAAGCATTCAAACAGAATGGATACAAAACAGCGCTGTTTGGTAAATGGCATAATGGTGGACAAGCACCATATCATCCAAATTGCAGAGGCATTGATGAATTCTATGGATTTTGTTCCGGACACTGGGGCAATTATTTCAATCCCATTTTAGAACACAATGGTGAAGTGGTGAAAGGAAAAGGATTCATGACTGATGATCTTACCAATCACGCTATAGACTATTTAAACAAAAAAAATGATCAACCATTTTTCATGATCATGGCACTGAATACTCCCCATAGTCCTATGCAAGTGCCTGATGAATTTTGGAATCCATACAAAGACAAAAAAATACAACAAAAAGGAAGCATACCAGAAAAAGAAAATATTCAACATACACGTGCAGCATTGGCACTGAATGAAAACATTGATGTAAATATTGGGAGGGTCATACAAACGCTCAAGCAAAACAATCAATTTGACAATACCATCATCATTTACTTTTCAGATAATGGTCCAAATGGCAATCGATACAACGGAGGAATGAAAGGCATCAAAGGATCAGTTGATGAAGGTGGCGTAAGAGTTCCATTCATCATCTACTGGAATAAAATAAATGGAGGAAGAACAATTCCACAAATCGCAGCAAACATAGATATCTTCCCAACATTGATTGATCTTGCTGGTATCAAATGGAAAAATCCTAAACCCTTTGATGGCATCAGTCTAAAAAATACATTGATGGAAAAGAATCTATCAAGTACAGACAGAATCATCCCAAGCTTTTGGGCAAATGAAACAAGTGTCAGATCTCAAAATTTTCGATTGTCAAACAAGGATGAATTATTCGATATGGTCAATGATCCCAATCAAACCATAAATGTTGCTGATAAATTTTCAAAAGAATTTGAAACACTTAAAACCTGGAAAGAACAATGGATAAAAACAGTTCGATCAGAACTCCCAACGCAAGATCTTCGTCCATTGATCATCGGTAATAAAAAAATGTCGATCACAAAACTCCCAGCGGCTGAAGGAGAAGCCTCAGGCAATATCATTCGTTCTAGCAAACATCCAAACGATAGTTATTTTTTGGGATGGAAATCTACCCAAGATAAAATCACATGGAATGTTGAAGTAGAGTCTGATGGAATTTTTGAAATTGAAGTTTATTATGCTTGCTCAGAAAAAAATATTGGATCAATACTTGAATTGAAACTAAACGATGCGAGTATTTCAAATAAAATTACTACTCCTAATAATGTCCCTCTTCTTGGAATGGAACATGATAAAGTGGAAAGAGATGAATCTTATGTGAAAGACTTTAAACCGATGAAACTTGGTAAACTTTTCCTGAGAAAAGGAACTGGACTCCTGGAGCTTAGCAGTAAATCATTGAATGCAAAAGACGACCTTGAGTGCAATATGATCACCTTAAGAAGAGTAACTGAATGAAAAAATATCTATGCTTCATTGCAATAATCTTTGGGTGCATTACAAATGTTGTATCGCAAGATGAGCTCAATAGAACAGCTAATTTTCCAAAAGAGAAATTATACCCAAAGAAAAAACCAATCAAAAAGAATACTTGGGTTTTTATTTTAGCTGGACAATCCAATATGGCTGGAAGAGGATGGGTTGAGGCAGAAGATACACTTATCAATCAAAGAATTTTTTCTATAGATGCAGAGGGAAATATTTTGTACGCTAAAGAACCTTTAAATCTATTTGAACCTAACTATGTGGGATTGGATTGCGGTGTTTCATTTGCTAGAAATCTAATACCCCATATTCCTCCCAATATTAATGTATTGATGATTCACACTGCTGTTGGTGGTAGCAATATCAGACAATGGATTGATGATTCTACACATCGCGATGTCAAGCTACTCAGTAATTTTAAAGAGAAAGTAGGCATTGCAAAAAAATATGGGACTATTAAAGGCATACTTTGGCATCAGGGTGAATCTGATGCAAATGCAAAAAGAATTCCTCTTTACCTTCAAAACCTTCAGTTGCTTTTTAAACAATTCAGGGCTATTATTAAAGATGATCATCTTCCAATTATACTTGGGGAGCTAGGTGCATTTTCAAAACAACCCCAAGCATTTGAAGCCATCAATAAGATTATAAGAAATTATCCAGAGCAAGATCTAAGATCAGCATTTATTAAAACATCAGACCTTCAACACAAAGGCGATTCACTTCATTTTAATTCAACAGGACAACGCATGATGGGTGAACGATATGCAAAAATATATGCAGATAAATTTTTGAAATCTGTGTACTTTCGAAAATGACCTATCCAATTAGTACCTGTCTCTGGTTTGACGGTAAAGCGAAAGAAGCAGCTACATTTTATCAGTCAGTCTTTGGCCATGATTTTCAACCCATCTCTGAAAATCCTCTTGCGGTAAATTATTCTATTGCGGGAAGAAGATTCATGCATCTCAACGGCGGACCCGGCTTTCCCATCAATCCATCGATTTCATTTTTCGTTGGATCAAAAAGTATTGAAGAGTTAAGTGCTTTATGGGAAAAGCTTTCAGCAGATGGCATGGTGTTGATGCCATTGAATAAATATCCCTGGAGCGAGTACTATGGCTGGTGCCAGGATAAATATGGCGTAAACTGGCAGTTGATGATGGGACACGAGTGTTCTCACAAAATCATGCCGAACCTACTATTCGTTCAGGAAAATAATGGTAAAGCAAAAGATGCCATCGAATTTTATACATCGATTTTTAATCCATCATCAGTTATTGCACTTAGTCATTATGAAAAAGGTGAACCCGACATAGAAGGTCACATAAAATATTCTCAATTCAGTTTAAATGATTTACCATTTGGTGCGATGGATAGTTCCGCACCGCATCAGTTTAATTTCAATGAAGGTGTCTCTTTTATTGTAATGGTTGATACACAAGAAGAGATCGATTATTATTGGGAAAAATTTTCATCTGGCGGGCAACCAGGTAAATGCGGATGGATAAAAGATCAATATGGAGTAAGTTGGCAGGTGATTCCTTCGGCCTTAGGAAAACTGATGAACAACCCTGAAACAGCACCCAAGGCAATGTATGCTTTCATGCAGATGTCGAAAATGATCATTGCTGATTTAACAGCTGGTCAATGATACTTTAAAATATATGAATCTCTCAATTGAAATTCTATCTCACTTCTGAAAGTTATGCTTCCATGATAGGCACCACTAAAACTGGACAAGTTGCTTTTTCTAATAGATGAACTGTATTGCTCCCAATATGCAAATTGCGAATGTTTGAACTGCCTTTCGCACCTATCACTAACATATATGGGTCCATTTTTTGAATATAATCTACAATCGCTTTGTAAACAGAGGCATTAGACAAGATTACACGCTCTGGTACAGGTATAGGTTCATTGAACTTGAAAAAATTTTTTATATAAGCATCCAGTTTGTGATTCACGAGATGCAGTTGCTCATTATCCTTTACATCTTCTACATGCAAAACGACCAATCTTGATTGTGGGATGTGTAAAAAATCAATTGAAGCTTTTAGTGCATGCAAGGCATTTTCAGAAAAATCAGTTGCGACAAGAATAAGTTTTGTATGAAATTCCATATTGCAATTTGCAATGATTTGGTGCATCCACTATATGATGATTGTTGGCAAGACAGATGATTTTATACAAATACAGACAGCGTAACCAAAACCTCCACAAAATATCTTTTAAAAATAATTTTCAATAAATTGCTGTACAGCCCTCTAATATTGATTCACATGAAATGCAAATCATTCAACTTGCTGTTTTCTTTACTCGTACTAACGGGAATCAACAGCTGCAAAACAAAACAAACATTATTACCAGGATTTGAATTGGCAGATGATTTCAACATAGAGCTCATTGCAAGCGAACCGCTGATCAAAGACCCCGTTGATATTGCATTCAATGATCAAGGGAATATGCTTGTACTTGAAATGCCTGGCTATCCGCTAGAAGACGCCCCAAGCAAAATCCTGTTACTGAAAGACACCAACCATGATAGGAAAATGGACCTTTCAAAAACTTATGCATCCAACTTAAATATGGCAACATCCTTCATGCCATACGAAAAAGGAATATTGGTAGCTGCACCTCCCTATTTACTATACTGCATAGATGAAAACAATGATGAGCAGGTTGAACAGATAGATACGCTGATGGGAGGATTTTCAACAGGCAATCTTCAACACAATTACAATGGACTGACCTATGGCATTGACAATTGGATTTATGCAGCCAATGGTGGAAACGACGGAAAACCATTCTGGTGGGGAGATGAAAATAACAGCATTGACCTCAGGGGAAAAGATTTTCGATTTAATATCAAGAAAAAGAAAATTGAAATCATTGGCGAGTCTTCGGGAGGATTTGGTTTAGCGATGGATGAATTTGGAAGAATTTTTGGAACACATAATCTTACACATACTTCACAAATCGTTTTCCCTGAGCGATATATTGAAGGAAGAAGTTTATTGGTAGACCATACATTGCAAAATATTTCAGATCATGAAGAAAATGGACTCGCAAGAGTTTACCCCATTGGTGAACAAGCAACAAGACTTAATCACCCTGAACAATCAGGATACTTCTCAGGTTCATGTGGCATCACCTATTATGACGGCGGGTCCTGGGGTAAAAAATATGATCAAACTGTTTGGGTAAATGATGTTGTATTAAATCTGGTGCATGTAGATAAAATCAAAAAAGATCAATCAGCTTTCAAAGCTGTACGTTTGTTCAAGGAAAAAGAATTTCTTGCAACATCCGATCGATCTTCACGTCCAGTAAATCTTGAAGTAGGGCCAGACGGCAACATGTACTTGATTGACATGTACCGCGATGTGATTGAACATCCGGAATGGATTCCGGATGAAATGGAGAAAACGCTCGATATCAATGCTGGAAAAGACAAGGGAAGAATTTATAAAATCTACCCTGGCTCAAATACAGCTTCTACTCAATCTATTTCCTTTGAGGATGAAAAGAATTGTCTGAATTATCTCTCACATAGAAATGCGTGGTACAGAAAAACTGCGCAAAGAAAATTGATTGAGAGAGGTATCTCAAATGAAGGATTGAATGCATTGAAAAAAATGACCGAAGGAAATCAACCGATGTCCAAACTGCATGCACTTTGGATACTGCAATCAGTAGGGAAACTAGGGACTGACATATTATTGAAAGCCATGCAAGACGCATCAGCAGGTATCAGAGAAAATGCATTGATCATATCCGAAGACTTTACGCATGACCAAAGAGTTGTTGAGCAATTAATCAAATCACTCCAAGATGAGGAAACAAGAGTACGCATGCAGGCCGCATTGAGTGTAAGTTTCATTCCAAAAGAAAACATCAACATATACAAAGAGCAGATAGTACAATCACTAAACCAACCTGCAGATGACAAATGGAATATTGCAGCCAAAACGCTTGCCGTGAAACATTTTCCATTAGAAGCTTTCAATTTGTTGGTCAACCAAAAAAATCAATCAACATTGCTGGCATCCATTGCGTTACAATTGAATGACTCTGCTTTTGCAATTGAAAACATGTTGACTTCCATCAAAGAAAATGCATTGGGCATTCCTGAAACAAAAGAGATCATCGAACAGTTGAACAAGGGAGAATCGGTTTTGAAAAGCACAACAATTGATTCTTTGCTAAATAATATGGAGTCTATGGATATTGCCATTGTTCCTGAAATTACTAAACTTAGAAACCGCTTCCATCTTCCCCCATCTCAACTTTTCATTACATACAGCAATAAAGCGATCCAAAAAGTAAACGATATATCCCTATCCGAAGAAGAAAGATTGAAACAGCTGTCTATCCTTGCATTGCTGCCTTACAAGGAAAAGTCAAATGCATTGTTTTCCTGCCTGCATAACAATCAACCATTGAAAATACAGGAACAGGCACTCCTGCAATTGTCAAAATACAAGGAGAAAGAAATCGGAACACGGGTAATATCCATGTGGAATGAATTGAGTCCGAGTACAAGAAGATATGCAAGCGACTTATTACTGTACATCGATACACACCACGATGCATTGCTGACTGCATTAGAAAAAGGCCAAATCAAAATCGGAGAAATGAATTTTGATTTGGAGAGAAGAAGAATGCTGATTGCTTGGACAGAAGATGTAAGTATAAAAAGCCGTGCAAAAAAATTATTCTCTGATGAAGAAATCATCAGCAGAAAAGATGTGATCGAAAAAATGAAACCCGCCCTTGCACTCAAAGGCAATCCAAATAATGGACAACAGGTGTTTCAAGCGATTTGCAGCAATTGTCACAAATACGGAAACATCGGTCAAGAAGTAGGTCCGGTTCTAACCGAAATCAATCGCAAAAGCAAGGAGTCTATCATGCACGAAATTTTGGATCCCAATGCAGCTGTCAATACACAGTACATCAGTCACCGAGTCGAAACAAAAGATGGAACTATACATGTTGGCATTGTAGATACAGAGAATGATCAATTTGTATCAATCAAAAAAATGGGTGGTGAGAAAGTCAATATTAATAAGAGGGATATGAAAAAAATGAGTTCTATGGGGAATTCCCTGATGATGGAGGGCCTGGAAGGTAGTATGTCGCATCAAGAGATGGCAGATCTCTTGGCATTTCTTCAAAAGAAATAAATCTACTTCCTCATTGGAATTTGAATTTCCTCTGCAATGTGATGAGATGGCTTAAATGACTCTCCAATAAGATTGGATAGTGTTGGAATAAGTTGTTTCTGATAATACTGGTGCTCAGCCTTAATTTCTCCTAATGGTTTTACTTTGGGGCCTAATAATACAAACCATGTTTCATGTGCATCTGGAACCGACTGCCCGTGGGAGGTCCATTCCTCTTTTTTCAGATTGCCTCTTCCATGATCTGTAGTAATGAGCAAAGTTGTCTTGTCTTTGTAAAAGGGATCAGTCTGAACATATTCCCATAATTCCTTTACCCACGCATCAAATTGATGAATAGCTTCTATATAATATTTATAGTATGCATGATGTGCCCATTCATCGGTATCACCATAAGAGATAAAAAAGGCCTTCGGTTTTTTTTCTTTTAAATACGTCCTTGCCTGAAAATGCGTAAACACATCCAGGATCTCACTGCTCCCAAAAGGCTTGAATCCCGTTTCAACCATTTCATGAATCAATTTCATCGAATGATTATCAAGCGCTACTTTATTATCATCAAATGCATTGATTACTGGAAAGCCACTTCTCTTTTCATTTAGAATTCTGTCAAAAGCATTCCAAGATGCAAAAGCTGCAACTCGATTCTTATACGATGGCTTTTTATTGAAATGCTCTAAAATATTTTCATAAGGATTGGGTGGGAAATCATTTGAATTGATAAGCGTATCAACTTGTCCAGTTAACAATTCACTATAGCCTGGATAAGAAAACCAATAAGGATTTTCATTATCAACTTTACTACCAAGTAAGCGGTTACCATACAACTGTCCAGTTGCTTTCACTGTACTCCAAAAGAATGGCATCAACAATGATCTTCTCTTTTCGACATCATTTGACCAATACGATTTGAATAAACCCAGACTATCCCCCTGATTAAATTTTTTGTCGATTGCAATCAATGAATCCATCCCCTTAAATACTTCATGCCAACGCAATCCATCTGTTGTTATGATGATGAATTTTTGATCAGTATCTTGTCCAATTGTTTTGATACATGTAAACAAAAAGATAACAATGATTAGTTTTTTCATATCTATAAATTTATTTCATTTTATTTAACTTGAGGAAATTTTCTGCAGTTGATGTTGACTAGATTTTTCTGCATACTTATTGTCGGCCTTTTATTTCACCAGCCTTCTAGTGCGCAATGGAATAAAGATTCGCTTAAATCATTAGAGGAAGTAACCATACAATCCTTTAAACAAAAATCAACAATTCAGCAACTTCCCTATTCTATTCAAGTGATAAAAAAATCTGAATTAGAACAGAATAACGCCAGAACATTGCCAGAAAGCATGATGTTTCTGCCTGGCTTGATGATTCAAAAATCAAATCATGGTGGAGGATCTCCATTTATTCGTGGATTAACCGGCAATCAGGCATTGATTGTAGTCGATGGAATTCGATTGAACAACTCAATATTTAGATATGGACCCAATCAATATATGAATCTGATAGAGCCCGATCTGGTTGATCGCATTGAAATTTTAAAAGGCAGTGGTGCAGTTCAATATGGAAGCGATGCACTAACTGGTGTAATTCATATAGCATCTAACCAACTATCGTTTTCTGATCATCCTAAGTGGAATGGAAGATTAAATGCCCGTTACACCAATAGAAATATGGAGAAGTCAATCAGACCTAGCATTGGCTATCAAGGCAAAATGTTTTCCATTCAAGCCAGTGCAGGCTTTAAGCAATTTGGTGATCTTATTGGTGGAGGAACTATTGGGAAACAATCTCCTTCTGGTTATAACGAAACGAGCCAGCATTTCAAAGCCATGTTCAACTTAGGTAAAGGATGGTTACTTAAATCTGCCTACCAAACACTCCAACAACCTGATGTGCCAGTGTTCTATAAATATGTTTATGAAAATTTCAAATTGAATTCTTCTACCCCTATTCATCGGTCTTTGGGATATGTACAGTTATCAAAGAAATTTACATCAACAATATTTGATGAGATAAAATTTTTTGCATCAACACAAAAAATTGATGAAAAAAGAAAACTTCAAAAAAACGGAAGTAGTCTTTTAAGAACTGAGGAAGATGTAGCAAGAACCATAGGAATAGGAGGTGAATTGAAAAATAATATCTCAACATCATGGAGAACTAATACTGGGTTTGATGTCTATAGTGATTTAATCAACAGTGCTAGAATAGATCAGTCAGTTGCAGATGGAAGTATAAAATCATTGAGAGGATTGTATCCCGACGGAGCAAGATATCAAAGCATTTCCCTTTACCATCTGCATCATATAAAATGGAAAAAAGTTCAAATTGAAGCTGGTACAAGGTACAATCGATACAAGGCCATCATTCAAGATACCACACTTGGAAAAATAAATATATCCCCCAATGCATTGATATTTCAATTGGGGAGTAGCGTTGAGTTATTGAAAAATCTTTTTGTTTACGGAAATATTTCTGAGGGATTCAGAGCTCCTAATATTGATGACCTTGGAACATTAGGAATTGTTGATTTCAGGTATGAGCAACCCAATTACAATTTACAACCCGAAAAATCACTGAATACAGAAATTGGATTGAAATATTACAACAAACGTGTTCAGGCAGAAGCTTCAGTATTCAGAACAGGTCTTCGGGATCTAATAACACGTATTAAAACAACTCAAAAAATCAATGGATACGATGTATATGAGAAAGAAAACATTGACAAAGGATATATCAAGGGACTTGAGCTATCTGTAACATCCAATCCAAATAAACATTTATTGATAAAAGGGAACCTGACTTATTTATATGGACAAAGCATTACAAGAAATGAACCATTGAGAAGGATACCACCACTAACCTGCAATTTAATTTCTGCATATACATTTGGTAAGAATGAAATAGGTATAAGTTACACTCATGCAGATCCACAGTATCGATTGGCGCAAGGGGATAAAGATGATATCAGAATTGGGAAAAATGGTACACCTGGATTTAATGTAGTGTCAATGTTTTCTAAATTCAATTTCAAACATTTTACTGCACATCTTTACTTAAACAATATCACTAATACTGTTTACAAAACGCATGGATCGGGTATTTATGAAATGGGTCGCTCCATAACAACTTCTATTAGTTTCTTCTTATAGAAAATACTTGTCCGGGTGCATACATTTTAAAAGGTTGGTAAATCCTGCCCCACTCTTGTTGTTGCTTTTTCCAATCATTTTGATCAAAAATCAACATATAAGATTTGCCAATTACCTTGATACTATCGCCTTCAACGACACCTGCTGTTGCTTCATCGAATGCTATTCCAAGTGCTTGAGGATATTTTTCTAATACAGGCACTAAGTCGAATTGGCGATTTCTAACCAATACATGTTGATCAATAGCTGTATTTTTCATGAAAGAGAATCCCTCGCTAAAATCTTTTTTGATATGTGGCGTCTTTCGATGATCTCCGCCAATCATAATTGAACCCATGATGGTAGCGCCTGCAGATGTACCCATAATCACTCCCCCTCTATCAAGCAGTTCATTCAATGCTTGCAGTGTTGCAGTTCCGCCATACATTTTTGATAAGTTTTCCTGATCGCCTCCTCCCAGAAAAACCCCTTTGGCATTTTTAATCATTTCGGGAAAAATGGATTGGTTTGCTTTTGCACGATCACGCGTATGAACAGTCTGCAAATTGGTAAACCCTCTACTGGTAAATTTTTCCAAATGCTTACCCTCCTTGATCCATGACTCATCATCTGTTGCAGTAGGAATATACACAACACGCTGGTCCTTTCCGCCAATCTTCTGGGCAAACAAATCATACATGTCATTGGTAATCTCTCCACCACCGATGATGATCAGACTTCCTTTATGATCATAATTTTTCTGCGCCTTTAAATAAGGAGATATGCTTAAAAGCAGAATGAAAATATACTTTGCCATACTAAATAATATAGACTAAAGATAATTTATATTCAAATAGTTAAAATGATGTTATACTTCATTTAGATGTATGTGCAAAGAGAATCCTTCTTCGGAATTAAAATATTTATACCGAAGGATGCATATTTTTGATACGTCTAATTACTATATCAATCAAACAATAGTATTATGCACCAATTAAAATTTATTTCTACACTTCTTTTAGTGATTTTATCATTTGGGTGTAGTAAAAGCAGTTCAACTACGTCTGATTCTCCTTCAAATCTTACCGTTCCGGCTGTCTATTTAAAAATTTATGGTGCGTCAAGTATAACAAACGATGGAACATATATCACCATCAAAACAAAGAATTTACCTGATCATAAAAGTCCCTATTACCCCACCAACAATGCGTTGTATGAAGCCTTCAGTGGTACAACATTTGGTGGAGTGAATTTTAATAAAAATCCTAACTCAATCATCGAGCAATCTGGAACGTTCAAGATTCCTGTCAATCCAACAATGGATGCTGCTCATAAGTCAACTCCATTAGGCCCTATAGGAATTGCACTAAATGGAGTTGTTTTTTTCAACCAATATGCAGGTCCAAGTCAACCACTTACCAACGAGATCACCAGTTTTGATAAATACTATGGCCACCCTCAACAATCTGGCATGTATCACTATCATGTGGAGCCCTTGTATTTGACAAGTATAAAATTCACCAAATCTGGTTTAATGGGATTTTTATTGGATGGATTCCCTGTTTATGGTCCGCAGGAAGAAGATGGTACAATTGTAACCAATAGCATGTTGGATGTTTATCATGGTCATTCACATAAAACCATTGATTATCCAGCTGGCTCATACCACTATCATTTTACGAATGAAGCGCCTTATTTAAATGGAAGTGGATTTTATGGCACCCCAGGAACTGTTTCGCAATAATGAAATACTTTTTATTCGTCATACTGATTATTTCATTTTACGCATGCTCACAAAAACAAGAGCAAGTCATCGGTAAACTCGTTGTTTATAAAAAGTTTTACAACAATAATCAATTGATGGAGTACAGGGAGTTTAGAAATGATATGAAAAATGGAAAGCAAATTGCATATTGGGATAATGGGAACAAGCGTTTAGAATACTGGGCAAAAAATGATGTATGTGAAGGAGAATTGAAAGAATGGGATTACAACGGGAATTTGTTTCATCTGGCACACTACAAAGATGGTCAGGAAGAAGGGGTTCAGAAGATGTGGTATGAAAATGGGAAGATCAGAGCTAATTATGTCATCTTAGAAGGTAAGAGATTTGGATTATTAGGAACAAAAAATTGTAAGAATGTATCGGATAGTGTTTTTGTTGTTAATCAGTAGTTTCATTTTTTCCTGTAAAGAAAAAAAGGAGGATACCATTGATTTGCCCTACTACAATTCACCAGACTTTGATCCCATTTTTATTTCAAATCAATCTGATGTTGATAAGATAATTACTCATACGATTGATAGCTTTTCGTTCTTAAATCAAGATAGCAATATCATTAGCCAATCTGTGTTCAACAATAAAATTCATATTGCGAATTTTATTTTTACCAGTTGCGGGAGCATTTGTCCGGTGATGACGAGTAATTTTAAAATTGTTGGAGATGAATTTAAGCTTGATACAAACGTCGTGATGTTATCTTATTCAGTAACTCCCTGGATAGACAAACCGCATGTTTTAAAAAACTATAAGATTAAAAATGACATCAGCAATCCAAACTGGCATTTCCTAACAGGTGATAAAGCGAGTATATATAAACTGGCAAGGCAATCCTACTTTGCTGAAGAAAATATTGGATTTAGCAAGGATAGCAGTGAATTCTTACATACTGAACATATTATTTTAGTTGATCAATCCAAAAGAATTAGGGGTGTATACAATGGAACACTCGGATTGGAGATGCATCATTTAATTGAAGACATTAAAAGTCTTCAAGTTGAGCATCAGTAGTTTTTTCTGGGGTATACTGCGTCAATCCTCTTTAAAGAAAAAGGGTCAACGGTTTTTATGCCGTAAACCCTCTTTTCACGTGGGCCCACTTGGGCTTGAACCAAGGACCCCCTGATTATGAGTCAGGTGCTCTA
>JAFMEZ010000018.1 GCA_017856455.1 Parafilimonas sp. | reverse complement strand
CCACTCTTACTCCGATAATATAATTTCTCCCTCTCGTTGCATATCCATATACCTCTTGGTATTGTTTGTTGAAAATATTTTTCAGACCAGCATTAACTGTAATCTTTTTATTGAGGTTGTATTGAATATGAAGATCTGTGAGTTGAAATCCTGGCATCTCAATAGGAGCTGACATGTATTGTGGCTCAAATCGTTGATCCACTATTTTTTCAAAAACTGCTATTTGTAATTTTTCATTGAACTGGTAACTGACATGAAGATTCAAAGTGTTTTTTGGGATTCGTGTCAGGTATGCATATGTGGTATCACCTTTCACATCATATCCATAGGTAGCAGGATTGTATACAAAGTTTTGTGCATTAACATTTCCGTTTACATAAGTGTAATTAAGGGAAGCATTCCATTTTTTGAATTGGTACCTGCTCTCCAATTCTATTCCACGTTCTTGCTTGCTATTGTAATTATAGTATTTGTAATTGATATAATCGTAATCAATTCCATTTTTGGTATTTCTGATAAAGCCAACAGCATTCAGGTTAAAATGTTGTGTTCCAATAAAACTAATCGCCAATTCAGTATTTACAGAAGTTTCCGGTTTCAGATTCGGTTGTCCGGAGAATCCATCATAGAGTTGATAGAGTGTTGGGGCTTTAAATGCTGAAGAAAGGTTAAAGGCAAACTTCCATTTGTTGTTGACCAGATATGATGGATTAAAAGTATAGGTGAGATTATTTCCATACATACTATGGGTATTGATTCTGCCTCCCAATTCTACATTGAGGCCTTTTTCACTATTGTACACCAATGAGCTGCTGATGCTGCTGATGTTAATTTTTGCAGAATCAGATGAAAGTGAGGTTGCGTAATCACCATAACTGCTTTTAGAAAAATAATATTGATCAGTATTTTGCCATCTGTGATCGAACGATGTGAAAAGCGTTAGATGTTTATGCAGTTTAAAGTTCCCGTACCATTCTACAAAAGAACCATTGCCTTTATAGTCTGACTGCATGAAAGTTGTAAATCCATTGAGATAGAGAGAGTCATCAAGATAATTTCTTTTCAATTGATTGAAATTATAATTGAGATGCATTTCACCAAATTCCATTTTCTTGGTGAGTCCACCACTTATTGTAAGCTGATGGTTCTTTACAGTAAAGTCCTTTGCGTCTTCAAATGCCGTTTCGTCCAGATCGTTTTGATATTGGCTCCAATTTCCTGCAACATGCCAACTCAAATTCTTTTTTATTGCAGAGCCTAAACAGATATTGGCAGCATCCTGTTTCATCTCGTCTTTATCAAATCCTTGCTTGTTGGTTGTATCCAATGCAGATGAAAATCCGGCTGATTGAAATCTTTGATATCCTGCCATGTAATTCAATGTATTGATCGAGCCCATTGTATTGGCATTTGCAGAGAAAGTACCAAATGAAGCATTACTGATTTCAAAAGTCGATTGATTTTTTTTGTTGATTTCTTTTTTGGTAATGATATTGATTACACCCGCCATAGCATCAGAACCATATACCGTTGATTGTCCACCTTTTAAAATTTCAATTCTTTCTATCGTTGAAAGCGGAATAAAATTGATATCAAATGTTGAACGAATGGTTGATGCATCAAAAATGGGATTGCCATTCAATAAGATCAATGCATTTCCGGTTGCTGATCCTCTTACATAAATATCATTGTTGGTTCCGGGAGCATTGTTGGATCCAACGATTGAAATGCCCACTTGTCTGTTTAGGATTTCAGCGACAGATTGATAGGGTGTTGATTGAATCTCTTTTTGTGTGATCACTGAAATCACTTTACCCGTATTGTTTTGTTTTTGCTGGAAACGGTTGGCGGTGACCACAACTTCATTTAGGTTCCCGATAGAGTCGTTTTGTGCATTTAACTCTAGTGATAAGAGCATGAGGGCATAAAAAACTGTTCTGTTCATTTTTACAATGTTTATTGTTGTTAATGAACCTTCGAACGAAAAAAAGAAATGATCAGCTTTAGGCTTTACATCTCGGCTCTTCTCCCGAAAGCACGTGATTCAGTTTGTATCAGGCAGGTCTTCTGGCTCGACTCCCTCTTTTACCTTCCCGTGTGAACAGTGGTTTGCAGTGAGAGGGTTTCTGAATGATCAGACAGTCTTTACAGCTACGGGGATAGCGTCGGAATATAACCGAACTTCCCTTTTAATGATTGTTGTTGTCACAACTTTCAACCTAAATACGAAGCAAAGATCTTGAATGCATTCGATCGTTACAACTAATTTTTTTCACTAACTTTCCCACATGTCAACACAGAAGAAAACATTGCTCAGTCTTTTTGATATCACCATGATTGTCATTGGTTTGGTGATTGGGATGGGTATATTCAGAACAGCCTCCGATTCTGCCCGTGCTGCGATTACGCCGAATGTATTTTTTATCAGCTGGCTGGCAGGGGGATTGGTAGCGCTTTGTGGAGCACTTACCTATGCTGAAATCGGATCGAGGTATCCCATTACAGGGGGTTATTATAAAATATTTGCAACATGCTATCACCCTAGCATTGCATTTGCTGTCAACTGCATCATCCTGATTTCAAATGCTGCTTCCTTATCAGGTGTTGCGTTGATAGGAAGTGAATACATATCACAAATTATTTTTTCAGTTCCTCCATCTGATTTTGTCAAGGCCTTGATTGCGATGACTGCAATCGCTCTTTTTTATGGAATTAATTTATTGGGATTGAGGATGAGTTCAACTACACAAAATATATTAATGCTGATCAAAATCTCCATGATTTTGATGATTGTGTCAGCATTATTTTTTCCAGCCCAACATGCATCATCTCAAGAGGCTGTTGTATCCAATGATTATTCTTGGATGGATTATATCAAATCATTTGGACTCGCATTGATAGCGGTTTCATTTACGTATGGCGGGTATCAGCAAACCATCAACTTTGGTGAAGAAGTAAAAAATCCACAAAGAAATCTTCCCCGTGGAATTTTTATTGGGATTTTAGTCATCATCTTGCTTTATTTATCTGTCAGTTACGCATATTACAAGATCATTGGATTTGAAGAACTGAAAAATGCGAAAGGAATTGCAGCAATTATTGCAGAGCGCATGTTTGGACAAACAGGAAGTTTTGTTTTTTCAATTTTACTTTTCATTGCTGTGTTGGCATATGTAAATGTTTTGTTGCTAAGCAATCCCCGTGTGATGTATGCGATGAGTGAAGATGGAATTCTACCCAAAGCTTTCAAGAAAAAAGACCAAAAGCGGGATGTGCTCACTGTAAGTTTAACTGTTTATGCACTGATCAGTGTAATTGTTTTATTCTTTGCAGATACATTTGATAAGATTCTCAGTTTTACCATTTTTCTTGATTCAATCGGTATGGCATTTTCGGCAGCTACTATATTTATCATTCGAAAAAGAACCAAGCACTTGGATAAATCTCAGATTTATTCAATGAAATTATTCCCGCTAATGCCCATCATTTTTATTGCAGCATATATTTTCGTTGCAACCAGTATTGCCATTGATCAACCTCAAACTGCTATCACTGCTTCTGCTGTATTGGGAGCATTTTTATTGATATTTTTTATTACCCGAAAGAAAACTGCACATGAAGCCAAATAATGAAGATCTATCATACATCATCAATCACCTCGGTGAAGATCATTCAACCTATTTTAATGCCATTGCTCCACCCATTATCCAAACAAGCAATTTCCGTTTTGAAACAGTTGAAGACATGCGAAATGCTTTCAAAGATGAAATGGCTTCCTATATATACAGCAGAGGCATTAATCCAACAGTAGATATCCTTCGAAAAAAACTGGCAGCTTTGGACAGTGCAGAGGATGCATTGATTTTTAACTCGGGATCTGCAGCAGTTTTTGCTGGCATCTTTGCTAATGTTAAATCGGGCGATCATATATTATCTGTTCATCATCCATACAGTTGGACCATCCATACTTTTGATCAGATACTATCCAGATTTGGGGTAACAGTTACATATGCTGATGGCACGGATACAGAAAAATTCCTCTCACATGTTCAGCAAAACACAACGTTGATATTTTTAGAATCACCAAATTCTTGGTTCTTGGATATTCAAGACCTCACTGCAATTGCTTCATTTGCAAAGCAGCGAGGAATTATTACCATGATTGACAATACTTATTGCACACCATTGTATCAACGTCCCATTGAACACGGTATTGATATCGTCATGCAAACTGCCACTAAATATATAGGTGGACACAGTGATACGCTTGGAGGGGTATTGACTGGGTCACATCAAATGATGCAAAGAATTTTCAAAAGCGAATATTTGGCAGTGGGAAGTGGAATTCAACCCATGAACGCATGGTTATTGTTGAGGGGATTGAGAACCTTACCTGCAAGATTAGATCGAATAGATCATACAACGCAAAAAGTACTTGAATTTCTAAAAAAACAAGATAGAGTAGAGCGTATTATATTTCCTCATGATCCAAGTTTCCCTCAATATGATCTCGCCAAAAAACAAATGAAGAAGGCATTTGGATTGTTGTCTTTTTATATCAAAGCGCAAAATGTAGAAGAAATTGAAAAATTCTGCAATGGCATGAAATGTTTCCGAATGGCAGTCAGTTGGGGCGGACATGAATCGCTGATCATACCCAAGTGTGCAGGTATGGCAAAAGCAGATTTTAATCCAAAGGATCCCGTCCACAGGCTGATTCGATTATACATCGGACTGGAAGAAGCCGATTTTCTTATCAATGATCTCGCAGAAGGCTTCAACGGAATAGGTTCTTTGTAAGCGGTCGTTTCAAGGGACGAGTGATTTTGATAATCCCTCATTTAGTTCAATCTTTGCAAACTGTATCGAAGTTTTTTCGGTACAAATCAATCAATTGATGAGTATGTTTGCGAGATTTTTATTCATATTGCTTTCAGTATCAACGTTTTTGGCTGCAAAAGCGCAAGATGACAAGTGGGATTTAAGACGTTGTGTTGAATATGGACTGAAAAACAATATTAATGTAAGACAGGCAGAAGTTCAGGCCCAATCTTCTGAAATCAGTTTCAACCAATCAACTTTACAACGTATTCCAAGTTTATCATACGGTCTGACACATGGATTCTCATTTGGTAGAACATTAGACAGGACAACGAACGTTTATACAGATCGTTCAGCGATGTTTCAGCAAATGTCGGTTTCTTCAAATGTGTTGCTTTACAATTTCAACAGACTTAAAAATACACAGGCTTCTAATGAGCTAACCTATGAAGCAGACAAATTGAATATTGAGCGAATCAAAAATGATATCGGGCTCAATATTGCACAGCTCTATTTAAGAGCATTGTTAAGTTATGAGCAAGTTGAGATTGCAAAAATTGTATTGGAGCAAACCCGTGCACAATATAGAAATACCAGAAAGCTTGTTGATGCTGGAAGTCTGCCAGAGTTGAATGCAGCAGAATTGGAGGCAACGCTTGCAAGAGACAGTGCTACGCTCGTTCAAGCAAGGTCACAAGCAGAGTTGGATAAGCTTTCATTGAAATCAATTTTGACACTTCCCGCGGATAAAGCTTTTGAGTTGGTCATTCCTGCGGTGGATCAAATTCCTATTGAAAATATTCTTGGTATTCGTCCAGATGATATTTTCGAAATCGCTTTAAAGACTCAACCACAGATAAAAGTAAATGATCTAAGAAAGCAAGCTTCTGAAAAAGGGCTGGATGCAGCAATCGCACAAATGAAACCCAGTCTCTCCATGTTTGGCCAATTGGCTTCAAATTTTAATCAGTTTTTAAAGATGTCATCTGGTGCACAGATAACTGGCGAACAAGCTACAGGGGCATATGCTAAAACAGGAACAGGTGTTTTCCCCGTTTATGCGCCAACTTATTCATTCAATTTTTCAAAGAGAAATTTTAGTCAGTACTGGGATGGATATGGTAAGCAATTGAGAGATCAGTTTGGTCAGGGTATTGGACTTTCTCTCAATATTCCAATATTCAATGGTGGTGCTGCAAAAGCGAATGCCGATAGAGCAAGGTTGGATATTAAGAGAAGTGAATTGAATATTGACCGGGATAAAATTCAGTTGAAGCAGGATGTTTATACTGCTTACTATTCAGCAACTGGAGCACATCAAACATTTTTAGCAAGAGAAAAAGCTTTGTCAACTGCCATGAGATCATTTGAATTGGCAACAAAGCGTTATGATGTTGGGGTGATGCAGACGATTGAGTGGTTAACCAACCAAAATAACCTTACCAGAGCTAAAGTGGACAAAGTTGTAGCACAATATGAATACATTTTCAGAATGAAAGTGCTAGAATTTTACAAAGGACAAGGAATCAAATTATAAATTGAAATATATACACAAGATGAATAAGAAATTAATTTGGATCATTTCAGGAATCGTTGTGGTGGTTGTTACACTGCTTATCTTAAAAAAGACAGGTGTAATTGGAAAAGAAGAGGGTACAAAAGTTTCCGTTGAGAAAGTTGCCATGAAAGACATTATTGAAGTTGTTACTGCCAGTGGGAAAGTTTATCCAGAGATTGAGGTGAAAATCAGTCCCGACGTTTCAGGTGAAATCATGCAATTGAATGTGAAGGAAGGTGACAGTGTAACCAAAGGTCAATTGTTGGCAACAGTGTATGCAGATATTTATGCAACACAAAGAGATCAGGCTGCAGCAGGAGTTGCACAGCAAATGGCACAGGTTGAGAATGTAACTGCTTCACTTGCATCTTTCAAAGCAAGAATGGATCAGGCGGAGAGACAATATCTGCGTCAGAAACAGCTTTATGCTGAAAAGGTTATTTCGAAATTAGAATTTGAGCAATCAGAGAATTCATATTTGACTGCAAAGGCTGATTATAGCGCAGCTACTCAATCCATCAGAAGTGTACAGGCTTCAGTGGCAAGTGCAAGAGCTAGTTTACAGACTGCCAATAAAAACTTGGGAAGAACAAGTTTGGTTGCACCAATGAACGGAATTGTTTCATTACTAAATGTAAAAAAAGGTGAAAGGGTAGTAGGTAACTCAATGATGGCCGGTACTGAAATGATGCGTATAGCAGATATGCGTGTGATAGAAGTAAGGGTTGATGTTGGTGAGAATGATATTCCAAAAGTTTCGATTGGCGATACTGCATTGATTGAAGTGGATGCATATAACAATAGAAAGTTCAAAGGCGTGGTTACGCAAATTTCAAGTACAAGCAGAGGTACAGGCGGAACAACCATCACCACCTCAAATGATGTTACCAATTATGAAGTGCGTATCAGACTTGATCCAAACTCATATTCAGATTTAATAGATCCAAACAAGTCAAATAGTTTCCCATTCAGACCTGGAATGAGTGCAAATGCTGATATCCAAACCAATCGTCATAGCAATGTGCTATCTGTTCCAATCAATGCAGTAACAACTAGAGATCGTTCTGATACCTTATCAGTGGGTAAAACTGCAAAGGCATCTAAAAAAGAAGAGAAACCAGCTGAGAGTGGTGCTGGAGGTGAAGCTCCTGTGAAAAATCTTGATGAAATTGATGAAGTTGTATTTGTTGTTCAAAAAGATAAAACTGTAAAGAGGGTTAAGGTTAAAACATCTATACAGGATATCAATAATATTGAAGTGATTGAAGGACTCAAAGCAGGTGATGAGGTAGTTGTTGGTCCTTATAGTATCGTAAGCAAAACACTCCGTGAGGGAATGAAAGTAACAGTTGTTCCAAAGGATCAATTGTTTGAAGTCAAAAAATAATCTCGCTCTCGAATCCACTACCTTTGCGCCATGAAATTCGGTGTCATAGGTAGTGGAAGTTGGGGAACAGCCCTTGTAAAGATTCTGACCGACAATGGTCATCATGTTATTTGGTGTGTTCGCTCTGAGAAAATTGCTCATCATATCCAGTCCAGACATCATAATCCCAAGTACCTCAGTTCCGTTTATTTTTCCAACGATCAATTAACACTAACTACTTCATCTGCAGATGTTTTTCAACAGACAGATAATATTTTATTTGCTGTGCCCTCTGCTTATGTATTGGATTATATCAATCCAAATATTTCCCTTTTGCATGAAAAGCATACTATTATTTCAGCTGTAAAAGGAATATTGCCCGAAAGCAACTTGCTGTTTAATCAATGGCTGAAATTAAAGGGATTAAAAGAAGCGCAGTTTGTTGCCATCATGGGACCGTGTCATGCTGAAGAAGTAGCAGCAGAAAAACTTTCATATTTGACTTTTGCTGGAATCGATACTGCCAAGAGAAATGAAATTGCCGGTGCCTTCAAAACTCCTTTTATCAATACCATTCTGAGTGATGATGTAGATGGGGTACAATATGCAGCAGTGCTTAAAAATGTTTATGCATTAGGAACAGGTATTGCCAATGGTTTAGGTTATGGCGATAATTTTCAAAGTGTTTTCATTGCCAATGCCGCTGGAGAAATGAAGCATTTTCTTCAATCTGTTGCCCGTCAACAAAACATCAATTATGCTGCATCGGTTTATTTAGGCGATCTATTGGTTACCTGTTATTCGTTATTCAGTCGAAATCGGGCATTTGGAAATATGATTGGAAAGGGATACAGTGTTGAAGCTGCTAAAATTTCAATGCAGATGGTTGCAGAAGGATATCCTGCATCTAATGCAATGATGGAAATCAACCGTACAGTTGAAGCAAAGATGCCAATTGCAAATACAATATTTGAAATTTTATGGAAGGGGTTGGATCCTGCTCATGCTTTTGAAGCATTAGAGCAGCAACTGTTTTAGACCAGAAATAAATCTGCTGCAACTCCATCCGCAAAGAATTTTCCTTTATCTGTCAGTCTCCATCCACTATTGGTGCGTTCAACCTTTTGATCGTCTACATACCGACTGATTGTTTTTTCAATTCTCGATAATTGACCTATCCCCCAATTCATTTTTAGTTCTTCAGCAATGATACCAGTGTCCAAACGCAATTTGGTCATTATATATTCATTCAATGCGTCAATCTCAGTTAACAACTCTTGTTCTGCTGGCCGCTGATTGTTTTCGATGGCTTGCATGTATTTCATATTATTGGAGATATTCCAACTCCTCATTTGATGATGAAAAGAATGTGCAGATGGTCCAATGCCTAAATAGGGTGAACCATTCCAATATGCACTATTGTGTTTGCTTTCCATGCCTGGTAATGCGAAATTTGAAATTTCATAATGACGGTATCCTGCTGATTTTGTCATCTTAACAAGTGAATTAAACTGTTCGGATTGCAGGTCGCTGCTGGTTTGTTGTTTTGCTCCTTTTTTGATCAGATGAAACAATGGACTTTCCTCTTCAATCGTCAGTGCATAGCAGGATAAGTGAGAAATTTTTTGGTTGATGGCGATACCAAGATCATGTTCCCAATCAGAGATGGTTTGTCCGGGTGTTCCATAAATCAGATCAATACTAAAATTTTCGAATCCCACTGATCGAATCGTATCAATACAATCAATTGATTGCTTGGCATTGTGGGCCCTGTTCATCCATTGTAGGTGTGTATTTGAGAATGATTGTATGCCGATGCTAAATCTGTTGATCCCCATTGATTTCCAATCTCTGGCTTTAATGGTAGTAATGTCATCAGGATTGGCTTCCAGGGTTATCTCAGGGGTATTATTTACAGCGTAGTGCTTTATGACTGCCTGGATCAATGAATCGGTTTGAGCAGATTCAATAATTGACGGCGTTCCTCCACCCAGATAAATGGTTTCAATAGGTTCCTTTAACTCATCTTTTCTCATCTCTAATTCTTTGATCAGTGCTTGGACCATTCTCTCACGATAGTCATTGCTGGTAGAGAAATGAAAATTGCAATAATGACAGGCTTGTTTACAAAAAGGTATATGTATATAGATGCCAGCCATGTTCTTTAAAGATGAAGCGTGTAGATTTGTATGATTGATGTTAAAACGGGTTCAAATAATTTTCATTTTTATTTTCTTGTCATTACCATTGATGTATGCGCAGGAAAAATTGGAATTAAAAATCATTTGCTCAGACAAAGGTAATGAAGCACTGAAAGAGCTGATCAGACCATCAGCGGAATTTTCCAATCAGGCAGCTTTGAAAGAATATTTGAAAGTGGACTGCCTTCAAATGCTTTGGTCAAAAGGTTTTTTATCGGCATCTGTAGACACTTTGCTGCAATCAGGAACACAATACACTGCAGAATTATTTCTAGGAGAGCAATATCAGTGGGGTCATTTGAGTGTAGACACTAGTCTGTCTAATATATTAAGTATTAAAGCAGAAAAATTAATTCCAGGTCAAGAAAGTTTACTTAAGCCTTCTTCTATCGTTTCATTGGCATCAAATTACCTAGATTTCTTAGAAGAAAATGGCTACCCTTTTGCTTCAATTCGTTTAGACAGCAGTTATTGGAAAGAGAAACACTTGTATGCAAAATTAAAAATTGACAAGGGTCCACAGTATAAAATTGACAGCATCAGGGTTGACGCAAGAATGCATATCAATCCCTCTTTTCTCACCCGTTATCTTGGCATTCAACAAGATCAATTGTATAAACGCAGTGTACTGCAATCAGTATCTAAAAGACTGGAAGATTTGGGGTATGTGAGAGAGTTCAAGCCCTGGGATCTAGGCCTGTATGGGTCTGGAGCCACTTTGAATTTGTATTTAAGTCCACAGAAAAGCAATCGCTTTGATTTATTACTCGGACTCATGCCATCCAATCCATTGCTTGATGGTAAAACACAGTTTACTGGAGATGGTAACATGGAGCTAAACAATGCTTTTGGCAATGGTGAGCATCTGGTGTTGAATTGGCAACAGCTTCAAATTAAATCGCCTAGGTTACATTTGAATTTTGAGCGACCATTTGTATTTAAAAGCAATGTTGGCGTTAATATCGATTTCAATCTTTTGAAAAAGGATTCAAGTTATTTGAATCTATTTACGAGTTTAGGTGTACAGTATAAGCTGGATCAACGTCAATTGATTCGTCTTCAATTAAAACAGCAGCTTAGCAATGTATTGACTGTCGATACGCAGTCTGTTAAGTCAACCAAAAGTCTTGAGTCATATTTAGACATCAGCAACGCTCAATTGGCCATTCAGTGGAATTGGCGAAGCACAGATGACCGATGGAATCCAGTAGAGGGAACAGAGTGGAGTGTAGAGGCAAGTTCAGGATTAAAAAAAATCAGAAAGCAGCAGGCGATTTTATCAATCAAGGAAGATGCAAATGGTCGGCCATATGATTTCAGTAAGTTGTATGATGAAATTCCGCTCTCAAGTGTACAATCTAATTTTAGGTTGCAGCTCAATCGCTTCAATAAACTCAACAAATATTCAACAATAAGGACAGGGATCAATGCAGGCTGGATGTATGGTAAAAAGATTTATCTCAATGAGATGTATCAAATAGGGGGAATCAAGTCATTAAGAGGCTTTGATGAGGAGAGTATATTTGCCAGTTCTTTCGCAATTGGAACTATAGAGTATCGCTATTTGTTGGATAAGGACTCAAATATTTTTGGATTTATGGACGCCGCGCTGGTCCAAAAAAATCTTATCGGCATCAAACAAAACAGGCAATTATTAGGGCTAGGGTTGGGAATGAATTTCATGACGAAGTCCGGTTTGTTCACCATTGCTTATGCAATTGGCCGAACCGATGAGCAATCATTTGAGTTGAAGTCGTCTAAAATACATTTAGGGTTTTCAACAATGTTTTAGAGTAAGGTTTGAAAGGGCTAATTTTACACCTGATGTTGAGAATATTCTCTTTCATATTAGTCTTTTCATTTTCTTTTTTGACATCCTTGCAATCACAGGACTCAACTCAATTGGCAATGGATTCGGCAGGCAATGCGTTTATTCTGAACCATAAACCTCTTTCAGTAAATGAATTCAATAAATACAATTTTGTAAAACGCAAGGTGAATGCCTATGGTACTTTGGTGCAGCACTATTTAATCAATGCTGAATCATTTGCTATCGGACGAAAAGCTCTTGGTCCGGAGATCAGTAAAAGAAAAAGGGTTCATTTGGAATGGATATTCTACAGTTTTGCAGGATTGTTTATGTTATTGGGATTGGTAAGGTATTTATGGGGTGAGTATTTTGATAAAGTGTTTTTGGTATACTTCAATCAAGGGTTCATACTAAGACAGAAAAAAGACGCGATGATGATGTGGAGTCTCCCTTCTGTATTATTAAATTGTTTATTTGTACTTTCTGCCAGCTTTTTTATCTTCTTTGGATTAGGGAGCAATAATTATCTGATTGGAATAGACCGTTGGCAAGTGATGCTCTTTTTTCTAATTGTAATTTCAATTGTTTACCTGTTTAAATATTTTTTGCTTCAGTTTTTGGGTTGGATGTTTAAGCAAAAAGAGGCATTTGAACAATACAGTTTCATTGTGTTTCTAAACAATAAAATAGTTGGCGTAGTCATGTTGGTTTCATCTTTTATGATGGCATTTAGTGGCACAGATGGCTATGAAAATATGTTCAAAACTGTATTGTATATCATCGGGATACTATTTGGTTTAAGACTGATCAATGCATTTAGAATTTTTGGATTACAAACCAAGGCAGGCATTTTTAATATATTATTGGCATTCATTTCCCTGGAATTCCTGCCAACAGCAATGCTTTTGAAATTTGCCACCAAATCTCTTTTTCTGTTAACGGATGGGGTGTTGCAGAATTTATAATACTCAGATTAATCATTGTGTTTAATATAATTCAATCAATTTTCAACATTGTTGAAAAAAATTTCGTTAAGACCTATTTGGATTGGATTTGCTCTATAAATTTTTCCGTAATTTTGTGCATTATTTGACTGTGGGTATGACAAAAACCGGAAAGAAATCAGTGAGCGGCGGAGCAAAAAAAGCCGTAAAAAAGATCCTTATTACCCAGCCCAAACCCGAATCCCCTAAGTCACCTTACTTTGATTTGGCTGGCAAATACAACGTTGAAATGAATTTCCTTCCTTTCATTCAACTGGAAGGCATTCCTTGTAAGGAATTCAGGAAACAGAAAATTGAAATTGGCAACTATTCTGCAATCGTTCTCACCAGTAAAAATGCGATTGATCATTTTTTCAGGATTTGTGAGGAAATGAAACTGACGGTATTGCAAGACACGAAATACTTCTGTATCAGTGAGGCGGTAGCCCTTTATTTGCAGAAGTTTATTTTGTATAGAAAACGTAAAGTATTTTTCAGTGCTGATGGTACCAACAAGGGATTGTTCGATGTCATCAATAAGCACAAGGAAAATGAAAAATTCATGTATCCTTGTTCGGAGAATCAGCAGGATAATGAAATTGTTGGGTGGTTAAAATCACACAATTGTGAATTTGTCACGCCTTACATGTACAGAACAATCAGTAGTGATGTAAAGTCAAAGATTGCTGTACATGATTTCGACTTGATATGTTTCTTCACACCAAGTGGAGTAAAAAGTTTACTTGAAAATTTTCCCAATTTTCATCAGAACGGAACTTTGTTAGGAGCGTTTGGTAACAATACATCGAAGTCAATTGAGGAAGCAGGTTTAAATTTACAAGTGAAAGCTCCTGAGCCACAAGTGCCATCAATGGTTGCTGCATTGGAAAAGTTTCTCAAGGAAACAAATTCATCCAAATAAATAAATTCCCCCAAAGTTTTTTTGGGGGTTTCTTTTTCTATGAATTTTTCAAACCGATTGGTCAACGAAACCAGTCCCTACTTGCTTCAACATGCACACAATCCCGTTGATTGGTTTCCATGGTGTGATGAGGCATTGGATTTGGCAAAGAAAGAAGACAAGCTCATTCTAGTAAGCATTGGATATTCAGCCTGTCATTGGTGTCATGTAATGGAGAAGGAGAGTTTTGAGGATGCTGCAACAGCATTGCTCATGAATAAATATTTTGTTTGTATCAAAGTTGATCGTGAAGAGCGTCCGGATCTTGATCACTTTTTCATGGATGCCCTACAGGCAATTGCAGGACAGGGAGGATGGCCCTTGAACATGTTTCTCACTCCGGATGGGAAGCCTTTTTATGGTGGTACATACTTTCCACCGCAGTCGATTCCACAGAGAATTTCATGGAAGGAACTATTGGTGCAGTTACATGATGCATTTATCAAGCGTAGATCTGAAATTGAGACGCAGGCCAATAACTTATTGGAGCATTTGCAAAAATCCAATCAGTTGAATCCCCATCAAAATTTCAATATTCAATTGCCAGTTGAAGAACAGTTTTCAGATCTGCAGCTTAAAAAAATTTTAGAACAGCTCATGTCTTCTGCCGATTTGGTGGACGGTGGATTTGGTCATGCGCCAAAGTTTCCGCAGACTTACGCCATACAGTTCTTGCTCAGACATTATCATTTTTTCGGTACTGATGAAGCATTACAGCATGCCCTCTTGAGTTTAAAAAAAATGATTCGCGGTGGAATCTATGATCATGTTGGTGGTGGTTTTTGTCGTTACTCAACTGATGCACAATGGAAAGTGCCTCATTTTGAAAAGATGGCATACGACAATGCTTTATTGCTGATGGTGCTCACAGAAGCTTATCAGATCAGTAAGGATGAAGAAATTAAAGATGCTGTTTTTGAAACTGTCGCATTTCTGAAACGAGAAATGTTGGATGCTGAGGGAGGTTTTTATGCTGCACTTGATGCAGATAGTGAGGGAGTGGAGGGTAAATTTTATGTGTGGAGTAAAAATGAATTTGATGAGATAGTTGGGACTGATGCATCCATCCTTCATGGGTATTTCAACATCAGTGATGTTGGGAATTGGGAGCATTCCAATATTTTGTTTACCAAAGCATCTTTGCAGGAATGGTCAGTAAAATATAATCTCGATAACCTGAAGGCAAAACAGATACTTTCAACAGCCAAGCATAAATTGCTTGTTGAAAGAGAAAAAAGGGTTAGGCCAGGTTTAGATGATAAAATCATTTTAGGCTGGAATGCGCTATTGTCAAACGCTTTATTGCAGGCAGCCTTGGTTTTTGAACAGCAAGAGTGGGAAGAAATATCCAGAAAGAATATCGATTTTATCATGGATAAATTCTTTGATCACGAAACTGGTAAATGGCTTCATACCTACAAAGATGGCAAAGCGAAATATTCTGCATTTTTAGATGATTTAGCGTACTTGATTCAAGCTCTGATTCAGTTGCATGAAACAACTGGTTCTTTTAAGTATCTCCAGGATGCCAGAAGCATTACTGAATATCTCATCGAGCATTTCAGCGACACAAATAATATTTATTTCTACTTCACTCCAAGTTTTGAAACTGATGTGCCTGTGAGAAAAGTTGACCTGTATGACGGGGCTACTCCAAGTGGCAATAGCATAATGGCTTGGAATTTGATTCGTTTGGGAATCATATTTGATCAATCTGAATGGAAGCAGCGGTCTTATAAAATGTTAAAGGGAGTAGAATCCACATTATTGAGGTACCCCACATCTTTTGGGAAATGGGGTAATCTTTTGCTGGAGTTAAACCGTGGCCTAGTAGAGTTGGCTATTATTGGGAAGAATGCCCAAAAAGATTCCGCTGGTATATTGAGGACTTTAATTCCGAATAAAATTGTTGTTTTTGGGATTTCCTCAGAAGAAAACATTCCTTTATTGAAAGGCAGACCAATTGAGCAAAAAACGGTTTTTTATGTCTGCCACGATTATACTTGTCAGGCACCCACTGAAAACCCAGAACTGGCTCTTAAGTTTTTATTAACAAAAAGAGTTTCCCAATAGACAATATAGTGGTTAGTTTATCGTTTTAAGTTCCATTTTCAGAGGTGTTTTCGCCTTGTTAAAATTTAGATTATTAATGGGTTACGTTAAAATTACATAGTATAAATTGGTATATATTTGTTGATATGCTTACTAAACCGCAAATTCAGATGAAAAGCAATTTGCTTCAATTTGCTGCTACACTGGCACTATTGGTGTTCATGAGTAGTTGTGGCAACATTGGAAAGTCTAAAAAGACCCCAATTAGTGATGGTCAAGTAAAAGGGACAGAAATTGGAGGGAAGTATATTTTCCCTAGGCCTTATGGAATGGTATATATTCCTGCTGGAACCTTTCATATGGGTCCGTCTGATGAAGACATCAGCTCATCATTTACATCCAGAAACAAGCAAGTTTCCATGAACGATTTTTGGATGGATGCAACTGAAATTACCAACAATGAATATCGTCAGTTTGTATATTGGGTAAGGGACTCTGTTGCAGCGTCAGTGCTGAATTACAAAAAGCAGTTTCCTGATGGATCAAGCAGTATTGATTGGGTAAAAGCCAAAACAATAAAGTGGAATGATCCAAAGATGCAAGAGCAATTGAGTGCTTTGATCATTACGCCCGATAATCGAATCAATGGAAAGAAAGAGCTTGATGTAAGAAAATTATTATACAAATCTGAGGTATTTGATTTACGCGAGGCTGCAAAACGTGAAAATGCAAATCAGCCACGCGGAAATTTCATACTGAGAGACAGCACAGCTATTTATCCAGATACATTGGTATGGATTCGCGATTTCAGTTATTCATACAATGAACCTTATGCCAAAAAATATTTCTCTCACCCAGCATATGGTAACTACCCTGTAGTGGGAGTTAATTGGAAACAGGCAAGTGCATTTTGTGCTTGGAGAACACATTATTTGAATTCATTCCTTGAATCTAAAGGAAGAATCCAAGAGTCAGATTTCAGATTGCCTACTGAAGCTCAGTGGGAGTATGCTGCAAGGGGTGGTCGTTCTCAGGTACCATATCCTTGGGGTGGTCCATATCTTAGAAATAAGAAGGGCTGCTTATTGGCAAATTTCAAGCCAGGAAGAGGAAACTATCCTGAAGATGGTGGATTGTACACTGTCAGAGCTGATGCTTATTGGCCAAATGATTTTGGATTGTACAATATGGCTGGAAATGTTGCTGAATGGACTTCTTCACTTTATTATGAAGGAGCATACAATTTTCAGCATGATATGAATCCAGATATCCGTTACAACGCACTTGAGTCAGATCCGCCAAGAATGAAACGTAAAGTGGTAAGAGGCGGAAGCTGGAAAGACATTGGGTATTTCCTTCAAAATGGTACACGCACATATGAATACCAAGACACTGCAAAATCCTACATAGGTTTCCGTTGTGTTATTGATCTTCCACCAATGGCTAAGAAATAATCTAAACATTTTAAAACCCCTTTCATGGCTCTTCAATCAAAAAAACTCGAAAAAACAGTTAACACAATTGTAAGTGTCGGTGCTGCTGTGGTGATATTTGGTGCTTGGGCAAAATTGCTTCACAAATCATTTGCTGATTTTATGCTTACTGTTGGTTTGCTAACTGAGGCAGCCATCTTTTTGCTTTATGCATTCTTGCCTCCTGCTGGAAATGAAATGGCTGAAGTTGCAGAGGCACTCAAGAAAAATACTGATAGTTCTCCAGCTAATGATGAAATCAAAAAACTGATTGAAAAGGAAATCAATCCTGAGCAACTTAAAAAACTCAATGAGAGCTTTGAAAAATTGAATACAACAATCCAAAGCATATCCTCAGTTGGAGATATGGCTGCAGCCTCAACAAACTTTACGAATAAGACGAATGAGGCTTCGAACGCATTGGTTGGATTAAAAGATGCGTATACAAACACAGCACAGTCTCTTCAACAATTCAACGCTGCTGCTGATAGTTCAAAAGCATTCCATGAACAAATGGCATCTTTAAATAAAAATCTAGGTTCACTGAATAAGATGTATGAATCAGAATTAGGTGATATGACCAATCATTTGAAGATGATGAATTCATTCTATGAGAATCTTGCAAAGGCAAGTCAGTCTCTTGTGGATGGTGTTGGTGATGCGAAGAAAACGCAAGAGCAAATTTCTTTGCTTGCGAAAAATCTAAGCAGCTTGAACAGCATTTATGGAAACATGCTTACAGCTATGCAAGCAAAGGGTTAATCAAAATTATTTTAAAGAATCATTCAACTTAAGATATGGCACTTCCCAAGGATCCCCGGCAGAAAATGATCAACATCATGTATTTGGTGTTGACTGCCTTACTTGCCTTAAACGTGTCTGCAGAAATATTAAATGCATTCAAGGTTGTTGAATTCAGTTTAAGTGGCTCGAATGATGTACTGAATCAATCCAACAAATCCATATATGAGAATTTTGAGGAGATGCTGAAAGATCCAAAGACATCAGAAAAAGCTGCTCTTTGGAAGCCTAAGGCTGATCAGGTGAGGTCATTGGCTGATGAGGTATACAATAAAATTGAGGCATACAAACAAGGACTGAAAGAGGAGTCTGATTTCGATAAATCGACAGGTGAATTCAAAGAAGACGATATTGAGGCGCCTACGCGTTTTTTCAGTACAAATAACAACGGCGCACAATTGTATCAAGCGTTGGGAGAATTCAAGGTCAAATTAATGGCAATAGACAAAGACCTTGCTGCCCAAGTTGGTCCGAAACTGCCACTGAATTTAGAAATTCCAAAATCTAATGCCGGAAATACATTGACAGGAGATAAAGTAAAGGATTGGGTCAATAGTTATTTTCACATGACTCCAACTGTTGCGGCATTGACCATTTTGACTAAGTTTCAAAATGATGTGAAGAACTCTGAAAATATCGCTGCTGCTTTTTGTGCTAACCAAGTAGGGTCTGTAAAATTGGTATTAGATAAGTTTGAGCCATTGGTTGGAACCAGTTCAAATTATTTGATGCCTGGTGAAGAGATGATTGTCACAGCTGGATTGGGCGCATTTAATTCAAATGTAAAACCAGTGGTAACCATTGATGGAAGATCAATTTCTGTGAATGCAAGTGGTGTTGCCGAATCAAAATTTTCTGTTGGAGCTGCAGGTGCCAGATCAATGAATGTTACTGTAAGTTTTGTTGATCCTAATACTGGAGAAAATAGAACAGTGACCAAAAAGGTAAATTACACTGTTGGTGTACCTTCTGGTGTTGCTGCCTCGGCCGATAAAATGAACGTATTGTATATTGGTGTTGATAATCCACTTACGATTACAGCTGGTGCTGGAAGTGAAAAAGTTTCTGCACAATTTTCAGCTGGTACCATTACTAAATCTGGCGGAAGTAAATATGTTATAAAGCCTAATCCAGGTTCATATGGCGATCAAACAGTAACTATTTTGGTCGATGGAAAAGCTGTGGGAAAAGTTGGATTTAGGGTTAAGCAACTTCCAAACCCGACTGCCTATGTTGGAAACCTAAGACCAGGAGCAGTTCCCTCTGCTTCATTTAAAGCAATGGGTGGCATCATCGCAAAATTAGAAGACTCTGAGTTCGATGCTCCTTTCGAAGTAGTGAGTTATAAAATTGGAGCACTCAGTTCTGATATTCCTGATTATGCACCTATTGATAATAAAGGTGCAAGATGGAGTGGGGCAGCTGCAAGTTTGGTCAACAGACTAAAGCCAGGGTCTCTTGTGGCCATTACAGATATTACTGTTAAGGGTCCGGATGGAAGAACCAGAATTTTACCTTCAGGATTATCCTATAATTTAAAGTAGAAAGAAACTAGATAAATCTTTTATCATGAAAAAATTGTTGAATTCGCTGCTGTTGTTTCCTGCTTTAGTAATTGTTTTTACTGTTGATGTGAATGCACAGACAAAAAAACCAGTTGCAAAGAAAACAACAACCAAGAGCAAGAAGACAACTCCTGCCAAAGCGAATACTGCCCCAGTTCAGGTTGCAGATGCAGCATTAATGGCTCCGCCACCTGCTGCAGATACTGCTAAACCTGCAGCTCCTGCAGTTCCAGTAAAGGATCCATTCGCTTTTGACTCTGTTAAAGTATCACTAAGAAATGATGCTTCAATTGAGAGAAACCTTGTTAAAGCAAGAACTCCATTGGCGTATGAAAATATTAGAGAGGACGATGCATGGTACCGTCACAAGGTATGGCGTGAAATTGATATCCGTGAAAAGATGAACCTTCCTTTCCGTTATAAAGCAGAAGAGGACAATGGAAATCAACGTTTCATTAATATACTTTTGCGCGCTGTAAAAAATGCAGACGTAACTGCTTTTGATGCTAACGTGGATGATCGTTTCACAACTCCATTACCCATCGCAAAAGTTGGCGAATTGATTACAGGAAGATGCGATTCTGTGCAGGTAATTGACTGGTCTAAAGATCCTGATGGAACCAAAGGAATTTTTAAAGATTCTTTGGTATGTAGAGATTTTAATCCAGATGACATCATTAAATACCGTGTTAAAGAAGAATGGGTATTTGATAAAGAGTCATCTAGACTCTATGTAAGAATCCTTGGATTGGCTCCCATGAAAACATATTTAGATGAAGCTGGAAACTTATTGGGTGAATCACCTATTTTCTGGATTTATTATCCTGATTTAAGAGCCACACTTGCGAAGTATGATGTTTATAATACCAAAAATTTTGGTGGAAAAATGAGCTGGGAAGAGCTGTTTGAAACCAGATATTTTGATAGTAAAATTGTAAAATCAACCATCGATAACCCATACGATTTGTTTATCAAGCAATATGTGAAAGATAATATTCTTCAATTGCTAGAAGGAGAGAATATCAAGAATAAGATATTCAACTTTGAACAAGACTTATGGTCGTATTAATAAAAGCTTGACTATAAAAAAGGGCAGAATTTAAAATTTTGCCCTTTTTTTATTTACTGAAATAATCAGCAATGATTTGTGCTTTCTTCTCTCCAACCTTTTCTTTTAAATCCTCTATACTTGCTTTTCTTATATTGTTAACTGATTTAAAGTGAATCAATAATTCTTCTGCAGTTTTAGGTCCAATCCCATCAATATCTAGTAATACATTTTTGAATGTTCCTTTGCTTCTAGTTTTCCTGTGTTGGTTGATTCCATAGTTATGAACCTCGTCTCTGATTGACCTGATAAAGAGTAGTACATCACTGTTATAAGGTAACTTGAGTGACTCCTGATCGCCGTAAAAAAATACCTCTTCAACATTTTTTGCTAATCCAATCAAGGTCATTTTTCCTTCCAGTCCAAGTTCTTGTACTGCTTCCATTGCTGCATTAAGCTGACCCTTACCTCCATCAATTATTACTAATTGTGGAAATGGGATACCATCTCTAATCAATCCATTATAACGTCGATGAACTGCTTCCTTCATTGTAGCAAAATCATTGATGCCTTGAACGGTTTTGACATGATAGAACCTATAATCTTTTTTACTTGGGATGCCATCTTTGAAACATACCATGGCAGAGATGGGATATTCACCATGAAAATTTGAGTTATCGAAACATTCAATATGTGATGGAGTTTCCCTGAGTTTCAGATCTGATTTTACTTTCTCCAATAGCTCATATTTATCAAATGCCTCATCTGATAAATGGAGCATTTTTCTCTTTCTGATTTGAGTAGCTCTGTAGGTGGCATTTGTCAAAGCCATGTCTAGCAGCTTTTTTTTCTCGCCAGATTTTGGAATGATAATTTTGAAATCTTCAAATCCAAATTCAATTGGAATGGGTAGGATGATCGTTTGTGAGTGATCTTGTTGTGTCTCTTGAAAATGCAAAATTCCTTGGGATAGAATATCTTGTATTGAATCATCTACTTTATTCTTGTAAGCAGAGGTGCCTGAGTTGATAATGGTCCCATTTCTGACTATAAGAAAGCTGATGATCACAATATCACCTTCAGTAGCATAAGCAAAAACATCCATGTCACCAATATGGGTACTGACAACAGTCGATTTTGATTTGTAT
This sequence comes from Parafilimonas sp., assembly GCA_017856455.1. Classification (GTDB taxonomy): domain Bacteria; phylum Bacteroidota; class Bacteroidia; order Chitinophagales; family Chitinophagaceae; genus Pollutibacter. The sequence continues at coordinate 17,309 of JAFMEZ010000018.1, read as the reverse complement.
TGTTGTAGAGCATTGATTTTGTGTTGAATCAATGCGGCTTTTTCAAATTTTAATGCTTCTACAAGTTGTTTCTGCGCTGATTTATAATCTTGAATAATCCCGCTTAAGTTTCCTTTTAATAAATGTTTTACTTGATCAATGCCAGTTCTATACTCTTCAGTACTCTGATTTGAAACGCATGGCGCTTTGCAATTGCCAAGGTGATATTCAAGGCATACTTTATATTTCTTTTTCTGAATTGCTGCATCAGATAAATTCAAATGACATGTTCTTAGTGGAATAGTTTGTTTAATCAGCTCCAATAAATCACGTACAACATGAATGGAAGTATATGGACCGAAATAAATTGATCCGTCATTGATCTTTCTTCTTGTTAAAAAAACCCTTGGAAATGGTTCATTTTTGATTACAATAAACGGGTAGGTTTTGTCATCTTTTAATTCAATATTAAAACGTGGTTTAAACTGCTTGATTAAAGCATTTTCAAGCAATAACGCATCGTGTTCTGACGGCACTATTGTAAAATCAATTTTTTTGATTTGCCTGACCAGCTCTTTTGTTTTGAGGGTTTGATCTTTTGCAGTAAAATATGAACTTACTCTCTTTCTTAACTGTTTTGCTTTGCCTATATATATCAGTTTTCCATTGGCAGCATAATACTTATAGATGCCAGGCTCATTTGGGAGGGTCTGCTGAATTGATATAAATGTATTTCTATCCAATGTGTGAATCGGATGCAAAGTTAATGACAGCAATTAACTTATGACAGAATTAGAAAGTTTTCATTATACCGACTCTGAGGCCAATATCATAGAGGTTCTCTTTGATGGGATATTTCTCTGTGAAGCTATGCAGCAATTGATACCTGAGCTGAGGGCCAACTGTCCATTTATAATTCCCTTTTTCAAAGTTTATGTTTGCTTCAAGTCCAGTGTTGATATTCCATCTCCTGTTCAGATTTGGTGCTTTGGCATAATTCCTAAGATTCGTTGAGATCAAGTAAGCTGAACTATTAAGGATATAGGTTGGTTGTATGGTTGATGCTATTGAAAAATTTAGTTTCTTGCTACCTATGACTTTATAATCAAATCCAATAGGCATTGATATCATGAATCTTTCATTGCTAAGGCTAACACCTGCGGTGTAGTTATTACCATTTACATAATTAGATACTGCATTGATGGGATATGCTCCAAATCCTAAATTATTCATTCCGTAAGTTGCAATTTCTGGTAAGCCACGGGATGCTTCAATTTGATATCGATGATAGTTGGCCTGGAGGCCAGCTTGAATAGTGATATTTTTTGAAATTGGATAACGGAGTGCTGCTCCAACCATAAATCCAACGGCTGGTTTATGGATTACAGCATCCTTTACGTTTCTTGCGAATAAAGAATTGGTACTGTATGCGTATGAATTATATAGATAATTTGTGGTTGAAGAATATCCATTGAGAGCTCTATATCCAATATTTGGACCAAAATAAATCTGCCATTTGGCTTGTTTTCCAATTTGTTTGGCTTTTTCAATGACATTTGAAATGCTTTCAATAAATCCAGGTCTTTTATTTTTTATTCGAATATTTCTTTCTACTAATAAATTTTTAGTCAGTTCAATTTTAGGAAGAACTGGTAATTGTAAGGGGTGTTCTGTAAAAATTGATTCTTCAGATTGAATTGAAGGTATAGCGCTACGGAAAGATTGAATTTCGTTACGATTAGATATGTTCCTGTTGCTTATGCGTCCTGTTATCTCCACTAGTGGCAAATCTGTTTTCCAATTATTTTCAGTTAATTGATAGGCCAGTTGACCAGATGGGGGAGTGTATTTGGATATTTTTTGTTCGTTGAGCAATACAGAGAATCCAGCAGCTAAAAGAAATACAACGAAAGCGGATACAATAGTGAACGTCTGATTGGGCTGGATATTTTTTTGAATATTTTTCCATACCCGATCAGAAGGATACATTAAATATTGATCGCTTTTATCCTTCAATAATTCCTCTAACTCATCTATATTATACCTTCTCATGTTCACATCAGTTTGCAGTCGTCACTACAATTAATTTCCAACTGGTACAAGCCACTTTTTTTGCTCTTGTTTTTGATGGAGTATATTTTTTCTTATCAAAATTTCTTCTAACATCATTTTTGCTCTGGTGTATTGAGATCTGCTGGTGCTTTCCTCAATATCAAGCAATTTTCCTATTTCTCTATGTGAGTATCCCTCAATTGCATATAAGTTTAACACAGTCCGATAGCCAACAGGAAGTTGTCTGATACATTCTATGATTTGTTTCGCCTGAAGCAGGCCAGGCAGATAGTCTTCATTGCTTGTTAAATTACCTGCATGCAATAGATCAACATTTTCATTGAACTTTTTATATTTTTTTAAATGGTTGATGCATGTATGTATTACAGTTCTGAGTATCCATCCTTCAAGAGAACCTTTTTGTTCAAATTGATTGATTTGTGTGAATATTTTGATGAAGCCCTCTTGAAGCATATCCTCTGCATCTTCTCTTGATTTTGCATAGCGATAGCAAACCGTCAACATCTTTGGACTGAATCGTTGATACAGTTCTTGTTGTGCTATGGGGTCTCTTTGTTGGCAGCCTCGAAGTAATACTTCCTCTGTCATACATCCTGAATTCGTATACTGAATGTAAGACTTTTTTCGAAGAAGTAAAACCCCGAGAATGCTTCCCCGGAATCTTTATAAAAGATTGGTTTACAATGCTGTTCTTAAAGTGATCAGCAAGTTTCTTCCGGGTGCAGAAAATCCAGAGGCAAAATACCTGTAGTTAATATCAAAAATATTTTCCAAAGCTGCCTGTATTTTAAAATGAGGATTGATGCTGTATCCCATCCTCAGATTGAGGGTTTTCCACGAGGGAGTGCCTTTTGATGTAGCATATTGTGCATTGTCTTCTCCATCTGGATTATACTTGTCTAATCTTTTCCAACCATTGAACATCATAAAAAATTCTGCATAGTATTTATCATTTGTATAATTCAATGATAATCTTCCATAATTAGGCGGAATATGATCAAGGGGTTTTGATTTTACATTTTTAGTAACCAATGTATAGTTTCCATCTACTTGTTTTTCATATACTGTTGCAGATTTATTTGGGTCAAGTTTAAAATTACCATTGATGGTATTGAAAGTACCATTGAATGTCATGCGGTTACTTAATTTAATATCGAGCATTAGATTGGCTCCTAAGATTTTAGCAGTATTGATATTTTGATTGGCCATAACTCGTGCTTTAATTCCATTATAATCAATTGAATCAAGTCCATTCAATGTAAAAGGAGCTTTTACGATTGCATTATAAAAATGAGTGTAGAATATCGATCCTTGAATTTCTATATAAGGACTAATTTTTTGTGAAAGCGTCATGTCAATGCTACTGGTATATTCTGGTTTTATCTCAGTATTGGGTATCACCACCTGCCTTGCTGCTGTGTTGGATTCAAAAACTTTACTGAGATCATCAATATTTGGCGCTCTGAATCCACTTGCATAACCCAGTTTTATTGAAGTGATTTTGGAGGGATTATAGGCAAATCCAATATTTCCGGTAATTGCACTATTATTTTGATGTGCATCAGTAATAGGCAATGAAAAAAATGTGTTATCAATAATGCTTGAATGCAATGAAACCATCTGCAGTCTTAGTCCTTCGTTCAAAATCAACTTATTATTTGCGAATTTGTGAATGTGTTGAGCGTAAATCGCAGCATAGTTCATCTTGTTTTTCCCATCAGGGTATCTTGTATCAAGTTTGCTGATCGCATTTGTGATCATGTTGGTTCTGGTTGCTGTTGACGTTAAATCATTTAATTGAATATCGACACCAGTTGTTATCTCATCTTTTTTGAATTTTTTTAATGCATCAATGATGAGCCCTGCTACTTTCACTCGTTCAAACCTGGAATCAAGTCTGTCATACTTTTTGTATTCCCTTGTAATCCTGCTCTCTTCAATATCTTGATAACTTGCAGTTGCCCTGTATTCATCAAATGGTCCTTTTTTAGATTTTATACTGAGTTGATAAGAGATAAGTTTTCTGTTTTGTGGGCCATAATACCATGAGGCAAACCTTAAGGTGAGGTTCTTAATATCTTGTAATCTATCATACCTAGGCACATTTGATGATGTAGAAAGTTGAATATTGAGACTATGATTAATAAATTCATTTTGTTGAAGGAGAAATTTTTGCGTTACATCCAATTGACTGTAACCTGAATACTTCTGGATTCGGTCATTGTTGTTTTTTAAAATAGTATCATAGGGGGTATTAGCAGTATAGGGTTGAATATAGAGTGGTCTTATTCCAAAATTTTCAAATCCTTTCTTGTCAACCGATCCCATCCTTACATCTCCAAAATCACTTAACGTTATACTTGTTAATGAGGCAAAACGCTTTCCTCCTATGTTAAGGTCCGCATGAATCGACTTTTCTTTATTTGCTGTTGAATACCTGGCAAATGCATTTGTTTTAATCAACTTGTTTTTTTCTGTGCTTGATAACAACGGTTTTTGTGAAATCATGTGAATCGCACCGCCAAGTGCATCGCTTCCATACAGGGTTGATGCCGGGCCGTTTAAGACTTCTACTCTTTCCAGAATATTTTGATCAACGGTAATGACGTTTTGTAAGTGTCCGGACCTGTAGATCAGATTGTTCATGCGAACACCATCTACAATTAATAAAACTCTGCTGGCTTCAAATCCTCTTATCACAGGGCTGCTTCCACCTTGCTGACTTTTTTGGACAAATACATTGCCTGTTGAGGCAAGTAAATCGCCCATATTTTGTGTGTTATTTTTCTCAATTGTTTTTGCATTGATAATATCAATACGTTGTACAATATTTTTCTTTTTCTCTGCAAACTTGCTTCCAGAAATGATAACCTCTTCGAGTTCTTTTGAAAATTCAGAACTATCCTTTGATTGCTGTGCGTTTGTATATGCACAGATGAACAATGCTGTTAACAGCATTGAAATAAATTTATTCCTCATTTTAATTGTTTAAGTGATGAATCTTTTTCTCAGCTTAAACAGATGTTTGGTGGGGGAGTAGGAACAATATTGAAATGAGTAGCGATAAATGTTTTATCAGCAGAATATTGAACTGATTCAATTGGTATTAAAGGTTGGAAAGTGAACATTGAAGGATTAAAAAATTGAATTAATTGGAAAAAAGATCCAATCTCTGCTAAATGTTTATGTGCTGGTGTCTTACTCACTAATTTTTCCGCAAAAACAGACATTTTTGATTCTTCCTTATCAAAAATTCCAATGAAAGTTGTCTTGTCGTTATTTATGGTATAGCTCTTGATATCAAAGAGTGAACCATTGATGATGATTTCTTTTTCCTGCTCGTACCATATTATGTCTTTGTTGTTCAGTGTAATTGCTTGTAGATTGGATGACTCCAGCTTTTCCTTCATTTCATGTTTGATCCATTGTATATATGAAAATGAAAAAACAGAAATGATTGATGGAGAGATCATCAAAATTGTTAATGCAATTGCTATATGTCTTTTAAGCTTAGACATTTTCTATTAGTACTTCCCCAGTCATTTCAGCAGGGATTGGGATTCCCATAAAAGTCAAAATTGTTGGAGCGATATCACCTAGTTTTCCTGCTTTGATTTTTCCTCGCCATTCCTTATCTATGATGAATAATGGGACTGGGTTGAGGGTATGTGCAGTGTTGGGACTTCCATCTTCATTTTTCATGAAGTCTGCATTTCCATGATCTGCAGTAAGAAATACGGTGTAGCCGTTTTCTAAACAAGCGTCAACAACTTTTTTAACACATTGATCAACCGTTTCAACCGCTTTAACTGCTGCTTCCCAAATGCCTGTATGTCCGACCATATCTGCATTGGCATAATTCAGGCAAATAAAGTCTGCTGTTTGTTGTTGAATTTCTGGTATGATTTTATCAGTAAGTTCAAAAGCACTCATCTCAGGTTGCAAATCATACGTTGCTACCTTAGGGGATGCAGCCATGATTCTTTTTTCTCCTTCAAAAGGCACTTCTCTTCCTCCGCTAAAAAAGAACGTAACATGTGGGTATTTTTCTGTTTCAGCAATTCTTATTTGTTTTTTACCGTGTTGTTCCAATACTTCGCCTAAAGTATGTGTTAAGTTATCATTGTTGAAAACAACATGCACATGTTTGAAAGTGCTGTCGTATTCAGTCATGGTGGTGTACTCCAGGTTCAATTTATGCATGTTGAATTCCTGAAAGTCTTTTTGAGTAAGTACTTCGGTGATTTCTCTGCATCGATCGGTTCTGAAATTAAAACAAATCACCGCGTCTCCATTCTCAATCGTTGCAAGTGGAAGATCATCGTTATCTATTAGAATGACAGGTTTAATAAATTCGTCAGTTATTTCCTCAGCATATGCTGCTTTTATTGCATCCACTGAATGCTTTGCTTTTTTGCCGATACCTTTCACCATTGCTTCATAAGCAAGTTGAACTCTTTCCCATCGCTTGTCCCTGTCCATTGCATAATATCTTCCGATGATACTTGCTATTTTACCTGTTGAATTCGTAATGTGATTTTCCAGGTCTTGAATAAATCCTAATCCACTTTTGGGATCAGTATCTCTACCATCTGTGAATGCATGAATGAAGACATTGCTGAGTCCCTCGTTTTTACAAACATCTACTAATGCTTTCAAATGATTCGTATGGGAGTGTACACCTCCATCACTGACGAGTCCGAGTAAATGTAATTTCTTATTATTCTTTTTTGCATAGTGTATGGAAGCAAGGAGTGTTTCATTTTTTTGAAACGATCCATTCTTGATGGCTACATTGATTCTTTGTAATTCCTGATAAACAATTCTCCCTGCTCCTAGATTTAAATGTCCAACTTCACTATTGCCCATTTGACCTTCTGGCAGTCCAACCAATTCACCACAGGTGGTAAGTGTTGTATTTGGATATGTATTATAAAGTGATTGTACAAATGGCACTTTTGCGTGTTGAATAGCATCGCTCGAACGAACTTCGCCTTTGCCCCAGCCATCCATTATGATAAGTATAGATTTTCTATTTTTCATAATACAAATTTACTTTATTTACATGTATATTCATTTCAGAAAACGTTCCTACAATCATTAGCTGATGTCAAAGAAAAATAAATCTGGATCTGCATTTGTATATAGCACTGATCCCAATTTTCAAATGAATGAAGAAGGGGAAGAGTTGGTAACCTTAAAACCAAATGAACAAAAGTTAAAGGTTATACTTGAAACCAAACATCGGGCAGGTAAAACTGTAACAGTTGTACTTGGATTTATCGGGAAAGACGATGATTTAGAGGAATTGGGAAAGAAACTTAGGAATCATTGTGGAACTGGAGGTTCGGCTAAAGATGGCGAAATCATTTTGCAGGGAGATCAAAGGGAAAAGGCCCAGGCATGGTTGCGAAAAAATAATTATGGGATAAAATAAAAAAGGCGGGTCTAGACCCGCCTTTTTTTATAGTGTTTTTGAGTACTACCAACCTTGTTTAGCTGTTCCGGCTTTGATAGCAGCAAGGGCTTTTGCTTCACTCAATAATGAAGTGAGTTTATTTCCTTTGCCATCATGGCCTTTTGCAATGTATCCACCTCTCTCTGTTCTGCTGACTACAGCATCCTGCATGGGTACATTTTTTTCTTTGGTTTTTACATTGTAAGCGGTAATTGCATTTGGGTTTGACATGGCGAATAAAATTTATGGTTAATTAAATATACACTAAATATCCAATTTTGCGTACTTGGCATGAGATTCAATGAATTCTCTTCTTGGTCCAACTTCATCTCCCATCAACATGCTAAATACCCTATCAGCTTCTGCAGCACTTTCAATGCTCACTTGTCTCAATGTTCTGGAATCGGGATTCATGGTGGTGTCCCAAAGTTGACTGGCATTCATTTCTCCCAATCCTTTGTATCGCTGAACATTAACACTCTCTTCTTTTCCTGCACCTAATTTTTCTACATATGCACGACGTTGTTCCTCGTTCCATGCATAGAATTGTTCTTTTCCTTTTTTCACCAGATACAATGGGGGTTGAGCGATATAAACATACCCTTGCTCAACCATCTCTTTCATGTATCTGAAAAGGAAGGTAAGAATAAGTGTTGCAATGTGACTACCATCTACGTCAGCATCTGTCATGATTATCAACTTGTGATACCTGAGTTTCGAAAGGTCGAGTGCTTTGGGATCTTCAGGAGTTCCAATTTTAACCCCCAGTGCTGTAAACATGTTACGAATCTCTTCGTTGTCGTAGATTTTATGTTCCATTGCTTTTTCAACGTTAAGGATTTTACCCCTTAATGGTAGAATGGCTTGGAAATTCCTATCTCTTCCCTGTTTTGCAGTACCACCTGCTGAGTCACCCTCAACCAAAAACAATTCACATTTTTCAGGATCTCTTTCAGAACAATCTGAAAGTTTTCCTGGTAGGCCTCCTCCAGAGAGAACAGTCTTACGTTGTACAAGTTCTCTCGCTTTTCTTGCAGCAGCTCTTGCTTGTGCAGCAAGGATTACTTTGCTGATGATATTTTTTGCATCACGTGGATTTTCTTCGAGGTAGGCTTCCAAAACGCGTGAAACTGTTACGTCAACAATCCCCATCACTTCAGAATTTCCCAATTTAGTTTTGGTTTGTCCTTCGAATTGAGGTTCAGGAACTTTTACTGAAATGATTGCGCTTAATCCTTCACGAAAATCATCGCCTTCTACTTCTACCTTAGATTTTTCAAACAAACCTTGTTTCTTGCCATACTGTTGAAACACACGTGTAATGGCTCTTCTGAAACCTGACACATGTGTACCACCTTCTATGGTATTGATGTTGTTTACATATGAAAAGATATGTTCATTGTAAGAATCATTATAGTTCATTGCAACTTCAACGGCAACATTCGAAGCCTCATCATGCCCCTCCATATAAACGATTGAAGGAATCAATGCATTTCTTTTGCCGTTTTTGTCCAACATTTCAACAAACTCAATGATTCCACCTTCAGAGTAGAATTCTTGTTGATAATGATTTCCTGCTTCATCTTTTTCTCTTAGATCATGCAGCGTAATGCGGATTTTTTTATTGAGGTAGGCAAGCTCACGAAGTCTTCCCTCTAAAATATCCTTGTTGTATACTTGCGCGGTGAAGATGGTTGTATCGGGCCAGAAGTGAACCAGTGTTCCAGTCTCTTCGCTGCTTCCAATTTCTCTCACAGGGTAGCTTGGTGCTCCTCTTTGGTATTCTTGTTCAAATATTTTCCCTTCTCTGTTTACGGTAACATGCAGCTTGGTGCTGAGTGCGTTTACGCAACTTACACCCACGCCATGCAATCCACCTGAAACTTTATAAGTGTTTTTATCGAACTTACCGCCAGCATGCAATACGGTCATTACCACTTCCAAAGCACTACGCTTTTCTTTGTGGTGCATACCCGTTGGAATTCCTCTTCCGTTGTCTTTAACAGAGATGGAATTGTCGGGGTGAATGGTAACGATGATATTGTTGCAATATCCTGCTAATGCTTCGTCAATTGAATTGTCAACTACTTCATAAACAAGGTGATGGAGACCTTTAACGCCAATGTCTCCGATGTACATGGCAGGTCTTTTTCGAACAGCTTCCAATCCCTCAAGTACCTGTATACTGTCAGCCCCATAGCCACTTTGGTTGGGGTCCATTTGCGCTTCATTTTCTGTACTCATAATAGATTTTTTCCGAAGAAATTTTAGGTCAACAAATTTACTGAAAATAAGGGGGTTAGGCGTGAATTTCAAGTCCAAAAAATAGCCTGTTTTTTAAGATGATTTCCACATATTTAACGCCGTTTTTTGATCCATTTTCAATCTGCAACGTTATTGGGACATATCTTTGTCGTTGAATGTCGAAAAAAGCTGAATTTCCACATGTTTTGGTAGCAGAGCAAGCCATCTTTGATGATTTGCCACTGGTATTTTCCAAGCGAAAGGATATACCAGGTTCTTGGCATTTAGAGATCAATCGTCGAAAATTGCTCCCCAAAATGTCGGTCAACGATCAGGGAACGCTTACCTATCACTTTGATCAACAAGAGGAAAAAAGGTATTTGTCCATTTCATTTTGTGTAGGTGGACAAACATATTGCAAGGAGTCTGTTGTGAATTGTGAAGAATGTAAGTTGAATCCCAATGCCCAATGTGTTGAACAAACTGGCACGATTGATCAGCTTGATTTTCGTTTCGAGCCCGTTCATTTGAAAAATCTCATTAAATCGGAAAGCAAGAACAGCGAATTGAATGCATTGCTGAAATTCAAGTACGAACATAGCTTTAGCCGTCCAGTTGTCATTAATGGCCGGATTAGACATACACTTGACTCCATTCTGAATCATCGCTATGCAGATGCAGTAGAAAATATTTTTATCAATGCGCAAACGCAAATTCTATTGCTGTACACACTTGAATCAATGAATACGATTCAGGAAGAAGAGGTGCCAGCTTGTAAATTTTTGGCATACCATGAGGAGCGTGAAAAAATCATGAATGCAAGGGAGATCTTATTGCGTCATATTGGCGATCCCATCACCATCAAAGAACTTAGCCGAAAAGTTGCCATCAATGAATGCTATCTTAAAAAAGGATTCAAGGTAATGTTCGGTACAACCATTTTTGATTTCTATCAGGATCAACGCATGGAACATGCAAGGTATTTGCTCTATGAAAAAGGATTGACTGTTTCAGAAGTTTCTGCAATGTTGGGATATTCATCTATTTCTCATTTCTCAACTGCTTTTAAAAAGCATACAGGCTTAAAGCCTTGTGAACTCTTGGTGAAATAATCCGGAGTTTGTCATTCAATTGTAAAAATCTCAATCATGATGTATTTGTGACAATTTCGTGATGAAGTTGAATAAACTCATGCAGAATTTTGTGCCCCGTTGAATTACATGAGGCATTTTCTACTTTTATTTTTCTTGGCTCCATCAATTTTGTTTGCTCAAAAAAAGAGTGATTCATTGTTTAATGCGTCATTGGATGAGGTTGTTGTTACCGCAACACGTACACCCAGAACAATGGGAAATCTTGCAATACCTGTTTCATTGATTAATGCTAAAATGCTTTACCAGAGCGGATCTTTACGATTGAATGATATCCTGGCTGAACAGACCGGATTAATGATTACAGATAATTTTGGTAAGGGGATTCAGATGCAGGGACTTTCTTCAGAGTATACATTGATTTTGTTGGATGGTGAGCCTTTGATTGGAAGAACTGGTGGCGTTTTGGATCTTTCTCGCATCACCATCAGAAACATCAAAAAAATTGAAATCATTAAAGGTCCCTCTTCAAGTCTCTATGGATCTGAAGCCATGGGTGGTGTTATTAATATCATCACAGATCGTGCAGGTCAAAATAAAACAGATGCAAGTCTGCGGTATGCAAGGTTTGGTACAATCGATGGTGCTGTCAATTTTTCAAGAAAATATAATCAGACCGATATTCAAATTGCAGCCAACTACAACAGATCTGAAGGTTACAGTTTAAAGCCATTTGCCATACAGAAAACAGTAGAGCCTTTTTGGAAATCATCCCAACAGTTTAACCTTAATCAACGCATCACAGAAAGATGGAAAACAGGATTGGGACTTCGTTTAAACAATACTTATATCGATAACAGTATTGCAGTTCAAAATCTTGGCTCAACCATCATTTCAAAAGGATTTGAAAAAAACGATGAGTTTAATGTAACACCTTATGTTCAGTATCAAGTTGACAAAAAAATAAAATCTGTTTTACGTGGCTACATTACCGGATTCAATGCATTGCAAAAACTTGATGTAAAAGATGCGTATGGTGCTTATAATGATCAGTTCAAGCAATTATTTGCAAGAGTTGAGCAACAAACTGATATACATCCTACACAACAATCTACACTTACGTTAGGTGCTGGAATCATCAGAGAACAAGTGAGCTCAAATCGTTATGACAGCCTATCGACTGTAAGAAATAATCAGATTGCATATTTATTTGCTCAGCATGAACATGCTTTCAACAGTAAACTTGTTGTCATAGGTGGAGCAAGGTTTGACGCGAATAAAGCATATGCATCAGTTTTGAGTCCTAAGATCTCTTTCCAATACAAGATCAATTCTTATTGGTCATTCAATGCATCCTACGGCAGAGGCTTCAAGGCACCTGACTTCCGACAATTGTATTTGAATTTTACCAACCTGGCTGCTGGAGCATACTCTGTTTTTGGAACGGAAGTAGCTGAAGCAGAAATAAAAAGAATGACAGATGCTAAGTTGCTTGAGCAGACGACGGACGTGTTTTCGAAACTTTCCATTTTAAAACCTGAAACATCAGGCGGACTCAATGTTGGAATCAAATACAATCATCCCCAAAAGTTAAATGTTGGTTTGAATATTTTCAGAAATGATCTTTCCAATATGATTGTAACTGATGTGATTGCGTTTAAGAGGAATGGTGGACAGATATATAGTTACTTCAATCTCAAAAGGGCGGTCACTCAAGGGGCAGAGATCAATCTTTCAAAACAACTCAATAAAGCATTCAACCTTCAGGGGGGATATCAATATCTCTATACAGCAGACAAAGATGTGCTCGATGCAATCAGACTTGGAAGTGTTTTTCAAAGAGACCAATCCACCAATATGGTTACAAGAATGAAGTGGGTTGACTACGGTGGACTTCCCTTCAGATCAAAGCACAGTGCCAATCTTAAAATTTATTATGAAAACGCAACTGGCGTTTTTGCAACGGCAAGAGCAATGTATAGAGGTAGATGGGGAACAATGGATTTGGATGGAAATGGTTTGATCAACCGTGCAGATGAATACGCTCAGGGTTATTTTCAGTTGAATGCCAGCGCTGGGTATCAGCTCAATAAATATTTCAAATTGATGGCAGGAGTCGATAATATTTTCAACTATAAAGACATACTCAATCTGCCAGGTAATCCGGGTAGAGTGGGCTATGTAGATCTTCAAATTAATTTTTAATCATAAAACCAGTGAAAATGAAAAAGTCAAATGTTTTTGCTTTCGTGTTATTATCTGCAGTATTTTTTTATGCTTGTACCAAGGATGACAATGCAACAGGGACGAGTACCTTGACTTCCAATGTTGTAAAAGATTTGGTTGCAGATACAATCGTTGGACTCGTTAACGGACAACCAGTTGGAGTGGGTAAATTCACGTTTTACAGTCTTGAAAACAATGCAGTTGTTCCATCAACTGATTCAAATTCTACCAAATGGGATATTGCTTTTAGGGGTACAACTATTATAACAAATGCTGGGACAAGTGGACCAGGAGCAGGGGGAGCATTTGTGTATACCGGTACGTTTGATGAGTTAAAGACTGTTCCTACAGATTCAACTTTCAAAAAAGACAATGCACCTACTTCTTATGCAATTACATCCGGCAGCAACAAAGGTTGGTATGTTTATGATCCTGTAAACAACCTTATTACCCCCATTCCTGGAAGGGTTTTAGTGATCAAAACAGCCAAAGGAAACTTTGCAAAGGTTGAAATCATGAACTATTATAAAGGCGGGTCAACCCCAGCGCCAAGTGCATCTGATGATATTAAGCTGAAAACACAGCGATTCTATACCTTCAGATTTGTGCACCAGGCCAATGGCACTGCCAGTTTTCAGTAAGGAGGAGTTTCTCTACCTTTGCAGCCTTCTATGACACAAGGCTCCTACAAAGAATTTGAACAATTGAACCTGCCTGCTTTCGAGAAAGAAATGCTCGAAAATTGGGAGAGAGAAAACGCATTCAGTAAAAGCATCCAAATCCGTGAAGGTGCAAAGCCCTTTGTATTTTATGAGGGTCCACCTAGCGCAAATGGAATGCCAGGCATACACCATGTTATTTCAAGAACATTGAAAGACATGGTGTGTCGCTATAAAACCATGAAAGGTTTTCAGGTGAAAAGAAAAGGTGGGTGGGATACACACGGACTTCCTGTTGAGTTGGGAGTAGAAAAAGAGCTTGGTATTACTAAAGAGGATATAGGCAAAAAAATCAGCGTTGCTGAATACAATCAAAAATGTCGCGAAGCTGTTTTAAGATTCAAGGATAAATGGGATGAGATTACAACCAAGATGGGATATTGGGTTGATCTCAAACATCCCTATGTCACTTTTGAAAATGATTATATTGAAACCCTTTGGTGGTGTCTTAAGCGATTGTATGAGAAAGGATATTTATATGAAAGTGTAAGTATTCAACCTTATTCTCCAGCAGCAGGAACAGGTTTGAGCTCGCATGAACTCAATCAGCCTGGTACTTATAAAGACGTGAAGGATACATCTGCAGTTGCCTTGTTTAAATTGTCTAATGAAAACAACAGCAACCATCCATCCTACAAAAAAATTACTGATTTGTTGGGAGCTGGATCAGATGTGTATTTCATGGCATGGACGACAACTCCTTGGACTTTGCCATCCAACCTTGGACTCACAGTTGGTGGAAATATTGAATATGCTTTAATCAAAACCTTCAATCCATATACAGGAGATGCGCAACATGTGATTTTAGCCAGTGCATTGATTTCAAAATATTTTAAAGAAGAAGCGAAAGAAGTTTCATTTGATGCATACAATGTTGGAGACAAACTTATTCCATGGAAACTTGAAATGAGTTTTACTGGAATGATGTTAGAGGGATTGTATTATGATCAACTGCTTTCTTTTGATGCAAATACTTTATCTGTTATCAAAGAAATCACTCCTGATGCAGATCCATTCAAAGTGATTGTAGGTGATTTTGTAACCACAGAAGATGGTACGGGTATCGTGCATACCGCTCCTGCTTTTGGTGCAGATGATTATAAAGTAGGAAAGAAAAATAATCTGGGAATTCTAACCTTGGTTGACCGCGAAGGAAAATTTGTGGAAGGAGTCGGACCATTCAGTAATCGTTTTGTAAAAAACTACAAAAACGAGGAACAGTATGTTGATGTAAATGTCGACATCTGTGTACAGTTGAAAAAAGAGGGTAAGGCATTCAAGGTTGAAAAATACGAACATAACTATCCGCATTGTTGGAGAACAGATAAGCCTATACTTTATTATCCGCTTGATGCATGGTTTATTAAAACCACAGCATGCAAGGAAAGGATGGTTGAGTTGAATAAAACCATTAATTGGAAACCAAAGACAACAGGTGAAGGTCGATTTGGAAATTGGTTGGAGAATATGGTGGATTGGAACTTGAGCAGAAGTCGCTATTGGGGAACACCTTTGCCAATATGGAGAACAGAGGATGGAAGCGAAGAAATTTGTATTGGATCAATTGATGAATTAAAGACAGCAATTCAAAAAGCAAATAGTGTGTTGGGTGGTGATGTTAATAGCAAGTTTATCAAGGATGGTTTGAATGATTTACACAAACCATTTGTTGATGAAATTTTGTTGGTCAGTCCAACTGGCAAACCCATGAAGCGTGTACCTGATCTCGTGGATGTTTGGTTTGACAGTGGCGCGATGCCATACGCACAATGGCATTACCCATTTGAGAACAAGGGAATGATTGAGCATGGTGAGGCATTTCCTGCAGATTTTATTGCCGAGGGTGTCGATCAAACGCGTGGTTGGTTTTATACACTCCATGCATTGGGTGTTTTATTGTTTGACAATGTTGCTTATAAGACAGTTGTTTCCAATGGATTGGTTTTAGACAAGAATGGAAACAAAATGAGTAAACGTTTGGGTAATGTGGTGGATCCATTCCAAACCATTGATACATTTGGTGCAGATGCTACACGTTGGTATTTGATCACCAATGCATCTCCATGGGACAATTTGAAATTTGATATTGAGGGAATTAAAGAAGTGCAAAGAAAATTCTTTGGCACACTTTACAATACGTATCAATTTTTTGCGCTTTACTCAAATGTTGATGGCTTTAAGTATACAGAAGCAGATATTCCATTTAATGAAAGGCCAGAATTGGATCGTTGGATTTTATCCAGCTTGCAAACATTGATTAAAGAGGTAAATAAACACCTCGATGATTATGAGCCAACCATGGCAGGTAGGGCGATTGATGAATTTGTTGATGAATTGCTCAGTAACTGGTATGTAAGATTGTCAAGAAGGCGTTTTTGGAAAGGGGAATATGGAACAGATAAAGTAAGTGCTTATCAAACGCTTTATCAATGTATGGTTACCATTGCAAAATTGGCAGCACCTATATCACCATTCTTCACAGATTATATTTATCGCAACCTAAATGCAGTAACTGGGAAGGAACATCATGCATCTGTGCACCATTCAGATTTTCCATCTGCAAATGAAGCTTGGATAGATCTTGGTCTGGAGGAAAGAATGCACATGGCAAAAGAATTCTCATCGTTGGTATTGTCAATTCGTAAGAAAGTAAATATTCGTGTACGTCAGCCACTTCAAAAAATTCTGATTCCAGTTTCTACATCTGATATGCAGGAACAACTGAGAAAAGTTGAAGAATTGATTTTGGCTGAAGTGAACGTGAAGGAAGTGCAATACTTGCCAGCTGACAATGATTTTATCAAGAAAAAAATCAAACCAAACTTTGTCATCCTGGGTAAAAAACTAGGAGCGAAGATGAAATTAGCGTCAACTGTTATTACGGCGCTTTCACAGCAGTCAATTCGTAAACTGGAGCAAGAGGGAAGCATGGAAATTGACTTGGAAGGAGAGAAGTATTTGTTACTCAAAGAAGAAGTAGACATCCAAAGTGAGGATGTTGAGGGGTGGATGGTTGCCTCAAGAGGTGCATTTACGGTTGCCCTTGATGTTCAGGTAAGCAAAGCGTTGGAAGAAGAAGGGCATGCAAGGGAGCTGATAAACAGAATTCAGAAAATCCGAAAGGATATTGATTTGGATCTGACCGACAGAATACTGGTGTCAGTTCAATCAGTTCCAGAATTTGATGGTTCTTTTACTCGATTTAATGATTATATTTGCGCCGAAATTTTGGCTGACAAAATTGTGTTAGAAAAGGGGTTGGAGAAAGGATTTGACACCGAAATAGATGGTAAAACATTGAAGATCAACGTTATAAAAAAATAACAACAGTTATGGCAACAAAAAAACCAGCTCCCAAGAAAGCTGCAAAACCAGTAAAAAAAGCTAAACCAGCTCCTAAAAAGGCTGCTCCAGCCAAAAAAGTTGCCGCTTCAAAGCCAACAGCAAAAAAAGCAACTCCAGTGAAAAAGGCTGCTCCAGCCAAAAAAGTTGCCGCTTCAAAGCCAACAGCAAAAAAAG
>JAFMEZ010000100.1 GCA_017856455.1 Parafilimonas sp. | reverse complement strand
GGGATTAGTTTTCTTTCTGAAAGCATGGTATTTACACGCCAGATAGTATCTTTGCAAAAATTTTGAGGCATTTATGCAGGGAAATTGGCTGAAATCGTTACTGGTAGCTATTTTGGGGCTGTTTTTTGTTGTTTTACATGAGCAGGCATTTGCCAATGATCATAAAGAGCAAGAAGGACTTGATCCGGCTAAGCTTATCATGGAGCATATCCAGGATGCCCACGATTTTCATTTTTTCACACTGAAGAAAAATGATGGTTCCGAGTTTCATGCGACAATTCCACTTCCAATAATCATTTACTCATCTTCAAAGGGAATTTCAATGTTCTCTTCATCAAGATTTGAGCATGGCCATGCAGCATACAATGGGTACAAATTGGAAGAAGGCAAGATTCATGCTGAAGATCCTAACGATAAGTTTTACGACCTCTCAATTACTAAGAACGTAGTGCAAATGTTGCTTGCATTGACTATTCTTGTTTCATTGATGATCGGTATCGCCAACAAGTATAAAAAAGGACAAGGTGTGCAAACTGCCCCTAAAGGTTGGCAAAATGCAATAGAGCCTGTGATTACATTTGTAAGAGATGAGGTAGCAAAACCAAACCTCGCTGGTAAATACAATAAATACCTGCCATATCTTTTAACTGTATTCTTTTTTATTCTTATCAATAACTTATTCGGACTATTACCAGGTTCTGCGAATGTTACTGGTAATATTGCCTTTACGATTGTTCTAGGAGTCATATCCTTTTTTGTAATTCTATTCAGCACCAACAAACATTTCTGGGGACATATATTCTGGTACCCAGGGGTTCCAGTAGTTGTTAGACTATTGATCATGTTGCCAGTAGAATTATTAGGTGTGTTTACAAAACCATTTGCATTGATTGTGCGTCTGTTTGCAAACATGGTTGCAGGGCATATCATCATTCTTAGTTTCATCACATTGATATTTATTTTCGGATCAATGAATGCTGTTGCTGGCTGGGGCTTTTCACCTATGTCGGTTTTGTTTGCAGTATTTATTTATCTGATTGAAATAATGGTTGCATTTATTCAGGCGTTCATCTTCACCAATCTGACTGCTGTGTTCATCGGTCAAGCATTTGAAGGTGGGCATCATGATGAAGCGCATCACTAACTCTTTTTTCATTAATAAAAACAAGTATCATGAGTCTTATGAACATTCTGCTCGACGTTAGCGTTTCTCACTTAGGTGGTGCTATCGGAGCTGGACTAGCGGCGATCGGTGCTGGTATCGGTATCGGTCAAATTGGTAAAGGTGCAGTAGATGCTATTGCCCGTCAACCAGAAGCCTCTAATGACATTCGTGCAAATATGATCTTGACTGCCGCTTTCGTTGAGGGTGTTGCCCTTTTCGCGGTAATCGCAGGATTATTGGCTGTTTTGAAAGCCTAAACTTTGCACAAAAAAACTGTATCCAAAGCACAGGGCGGAGGATACAGTTTATTTTAAAAAAAGTTAATCTATCAATATGGATCTTTTATTACCTGGTATAGGTTTGTTGTTTTGGACTTTGCTCGCTTTTGGCATGGTATTCTTCGTATTGAAGAAATATGCTTGGAAGCCAATCATCGAATCATTGAATGAGCGTGAAAAAGGTATTGCAGACTCCTTGGATGCTGCAAAAAAAGTGAAAGCTGAAATGGCTCAACTCAAAAATGAAAATGAAGCATTGATGGCACAGGCGCGTGAAGAACGTGCTCAATTGTTGAAAGAGGCAAAGGAAACAAAAGATAAATTAATCAACGACGCAAAGGAGCAGGCAAAAGCGGAAGCTTCTAAAATTCTTGCCGATGCAAATGCTGCTATCCATTCTCAAAAAATGGCTGCGTTGACTGAAATCAAAAATCAAATTGGAAACATGGTGATTGAGGTTTCAGAAAAAGTTATCCGTAAACAATTGGACAATAAAGCTGAACAGGAAAAGTATATTCAGCAGATGGCAGGTGAATTAAATCAAGTCGGAAAATAAACGTTATGCGTCAAACCAAAGTAGCTCAACGTTACGCGAAAGCGATTTTTGATTTGGCAGTAGAGACTTCCAAGTTAGAAGAAGTGAAAAATGATTTTGAATTGATTCAATCTGTTCAAAATAAAGATCTTCATTTGATATTGATGTCACCTATTGTGAAGGGCGAAAAAAAGATTGCAATTTTTGAAGCAGTCTTTTCAAAACATATTCAACCCATCACATCTTCATTCTTCAAGCTGATTTTTTCTAAAGGACGTTCAGTTGCAATCAATGATATCATCAATGCCTTTATTGAAAAATATAGAATTCAAAAAGGTATCAAATTGGTTGAGTTGACTACTGCAGTGGAAGTTTCTAAGGAAATTCAGGGAAATATCTCTGAAGTTTTAAAGGAAAACAGCCTTTTAAAGGGAAAGTCAATTGAACTGAAAACAAAAGTTGATTCATCGATAATAGGTGGATTGATTGTTCAAGTTGATGACAAATTATTTGATGCAAGCATTCGTCATGATCTGCAAGTCATCAAAAAACAGTTCATAGAAAACATGTATATCAGTAAAATATAATTTCAAGATTTTTAAACTCAAAGCAATGATAGAGATTAAACCCGACGAAATATCAGCCATCCTCCGCCAGCAGCTAAGC
>JAFMEZ010000099.1 GCA_017856455.1 Parafilimonas sp. | reverse complement strand
ATAAGCGTTGATTTACTTCAGTGGTTGCTTTCACTCGAATTTCAGGAAGGGTTACAACCTTGCCTTTATCTTGTCCGAATGAAAACTTGAAGAGAAAAAAGGTGAATGCTATGATGGAGAACCAAATCTTAAACATAAAAATGATTTTAACTGATCAAAAATTTAGATCAAAATAAAATCAATTACAATAGCTTAATTATGAGATGGGTCAATCCAGGATATGATCTAAACGTTAATCAATATCTTCATCACTCGATAATTCTTGTGGACCTTGTCATCTTCCCATCTGCATTGATGCCTTCTAAAACGATTAAAAGTCTTTTGCTGTGATCATTATTGAAGAACTGAATGCGGTAACGCGGACTTTTTTTATTGGTAATTACGTAGGGATTCCAATAGAGTGTTGTGCGGATATCGTTTTCTGGATTTTCTCCAGTATCATATTGGGGGTTATAAAATTCTTTAAACCTTGAATATCCACCCAATACGGTTGAGAACATCTCTTTGTTGCTCTTGCTATTACTGGTGTTTCTGCTCGCGCCTTTTTTAGTGTAAATGGCTATAGCGCCACCAGAGCCGCCACCAATTGATCCAAAAAATGGCGGCCTAAACACTTTTACCATTGCAATATCTTGCATAGTTAAAGTTTGTAAAACGCTTACGGCTGAGGGCGTTTGATCTAAAAATAAATCGGGTGTTGCACCGCGCCAATTCATGGATACATTTATACCGCTTCTTGAAATTTGCAATCCAGGTACCCTGCTTTGGAGATAAGCAAATATATCAAACCCAGTTTGTGCTGCTGGATCATTCATCAGGTCGAATACAAATGCATCACCTCCGGAAAACATTCCCGTAGCATATTGTTTTTCAATTACATCCTCTTTTGGTTTCACCCTTGACTTTACAAGAACTTCTTGTAATGTTTTGTATTGAGATCTTTTTTTCCAGTCTTCCTGTAATTTCAGGAAATAAGCCATACGTGATTTAGCAAGACTATCACTCCATGTATACAATCGATCCTGTACTGATATGATAGAAGTTTTATTGTTGAATTTCAATAATCCGTTGTCAAATTGAACTGTTGCAACCTCATTTAGTTTTTGGTTTTGGTTGAAACTATAATATATTCTTACAGTGTCATAGAAAAACAAATCACGGTTTTCGAAGTAGCCATCTTTTGAGATTGGCTGAAAAATAAAGTTTTTACTACTGTCTTTGTATTGAACAATCATGTTCATCAGCATATTATCGGTTCCATTGGCATTTTTGAGTCCATATATTTTCCCCGATATTTTCATCTTTTCCATTTCAGGGAGATATTGATATGTTGGTGGGATGCCTTTTTTCATTTTCTCCCAATCAATTCTTCTCCAGCCATGTGTAAGCATAACCAGGTCGAGATGATTCATAACACTGTCTGCATCGCTTGAGAGGTAATATCCCGGGTTGTGAATTTTCCCTTTGATTTCATTACTCAATAATAGATCCGAGTAAATAGTGGAGTAAGAGAGAGAAGTGTCAACCCCAGCATCTATCACTGCTACCGACATATTGGTTTCCGTTGTATCTGAAACATAAATGTCGAATACATTCTTCCCCCTTTTATTTAGAGTAGTCAGCTGGGTAATGATTTTTGCGCCAAACTCATGAGTTCTATTGTTTACAAAAAGGATTCTTTCTGCAATTGGTATCCAATCACTCGTAAAAAGCGAAAATTGAACAATGCCAGTATTCAGTTCAGCAATAGGTATACTTGTATTGGTTATAAGTTTTTCGCTTGCGTTGATACTTACACTGTATAGTGGTTGGTGATTCATGTGCACCAGTAGATTGAGCTGTTTGAAATTTTCTGGAGCTTGTGCCGTTCTTTCAATCTTTACAAGTGCAGCCTCATTGGTTGATCTTATTGAAATTGTGGCACCTACATTTTTTGCAAGGGGTAAGTTTGTTAATCCATTAATATTATTGGGGTCAGTCCATTTTATGAAGTATTTCTCAGACGGCTTCGGGCTGATGTAAAAACTGCCCATTCCATCATGTGCAACCTTTAGGGTATCTAAAATCTTGTTTTTGTCATTCATCAGGAAACCTTTGATTTTTACTGGTTTACCGTAGTTGTTGTAAGCTTTGAAAGCAACTCTAGCATTGATACCCATTATTAAGTCGCCTCCTTCCGGGAAGACGTCTAAATAAGTTGTTGATTTAGGTAATCCTTCTATTTGCACATTATCATTATTGATAACTATATCTTTGGTATACATGAAGGCAGAATCTTCATTTAGAGACCATTTGGTGAAGACTTTCATTCTAATAAAATTTCCTTCATAATCAGCTGGCAGTTCATAGGAGCCTTTTGCGGTTGACTGAAAGAGGGGAGCAACGGTTTGTGTAATAATTTTTCCTTTTGTATCAAACCATTGAACATAGACAGATTTGCTCAATCTTGTAAGACCTTCACTTTCTAGGATATACACTTTGTACCAAATTGTTTCTTCCTTGTTGTAAGTGTTTTTATCAAAGTGAACGTGGAACTTCTCCTTCGGGAAATTATTATAATAAACGTTCATCATGGAGTCGATTTTTTGGGCATTTGCACTTCCCAAAAACGATCCGAAACAGATGATGACAAGCAATGATTTTATTGTCCTACTCATTTTCAATCAATTGATTAGGTAAGTTAGTCCACTT
>JAFMEZ010000044.1 GCA_017856455.1 Parafilimonas sp. | reverse complement strand
AGTAGTACTAATTGCCCGTAAGCTTTAATTTTTTTTATATTACTCCGTTTACAACCCCCAATATGATCATCTTATTATTCCCAATTTTCGGGAAAGCGTCTTATGGTGCTTTTGCCGAGGGTGTTCACCTCTTCCCATACCGAACAGAGTAGTTAAGCCCCTCATGGCCGATGGTACTAGATTTTTTCTGGGAGAGTAGGTAGGTGCCATATTTATTGAAACCCTGATCGTTCATTCGATCAGGGTTTTTTATTTTATACATCTCTGTTTCTTTCATTATATCTTTCAAGTATGATCCAAGCGCTGATCTTTCTTCATACTTTTTTTATTCCTGTAAACACAGAAAAAGATTCAATCCACACTTACCATATCAATGGTTTCGCTCAAGGCACCTCTTACCATATTGCTTATTTTTCAAAATCATCGATCATCAATCAAAACGAAATTGATGAGCTGCTGTCATCCATTGATTCCTCACTTTCACTGTATAAGTCTTACTCACTGATCAACAGGTTTAATCTGGAGCATCGCGGAATTAAAATGGATCCACACTTTAAACAGGTGATCCTAAAATCTATTGATATTTCTGCTTCTACCAATGGTGCTTTTGATATAACATGTAAGCCTGCTATACAACTATGGAATGCAGCATTATCATTAAATAAAATTCCCTCTAGACAACAAATCAAGCGAGTTCTCAATTATGTGGGATATAAACACTTGTCTATAAAGGGCGATAGCTTGATAAAAAATAATCCTAACGTTCAAATAGATTGTGATGGCATTGCCCAAGGATACTCAGTGGATCAAATTGCAACACTGTTGTTAAAAAATAATATCAATGACTTTATTATTGAACTTGGTGGAGAAGTTTTTGCACATGGGAAACCTCAAGATAAAAATTCATGGTATACAGCAGTGCAATCTTCTTCATCTCAGCGTATGCTGTCTGATGCATATATTATTGCATTGAACAATGCTGCATTAACTACTTCTGGTAGCATGAATAAATTCATTCGCATCGGTAACAATTACTATAGCCATATTTACAACCCAATAACAGGAAAACCTATACAAGAAAAAATAATTTCAGTAACCATTCTTGCAAATGATGCGATTACTGCAGATGCCCTTGATAATGCCTTGATGGTTATGGGAACTAAAACTGCATTTGAGTGGTTAAAAAATTATCCTTCAATAGGGGCGTTCATTGTTTACGAAAATAAAGAGGGAAAAATTTTGACTATTTCAAATCCCCTTTTTGATCGTTTCTTGGTTCGTTAAGGTACATCAAATCCATTTGAAGCCCGGAGTAACATATGCCACTCCTCGTTTGTCAATTCAATGGAATGGCTGTCCAATGCGGCTTGCAGACGTTCTATTTTTGTAGTGCCTAATACTGGTGCAATGCCAGATGGATGCTTCAATAACCATGCAATCAAAATTTGATCAAAACTCGCATTGTATTTATCACCCAAAATATTTGCCATTGAAATAATCCTCCTGCTTCTTTCATCTTCTGCATCCAAATGAATCTTCCCAGCACCCATGGGCGACCATGCCTGTGGAACAACGTTTAAATCAATACACTGATCCGTAATGCCGTCATAAAATGGACGAGTATGGATGATTGACAATTCAACCTGGTTCACTGTCAAAGGAAATATGTTGTGCAATACAGAAAACTGACTAACAGTAAAGTTAGAAACACCAAATTGCCTGACCTTGCCAGATTGTTTCAATACACTAAATGCCTCAGCAATTTCATGTGGATTCATCAAAGGATCAGGACGATGAATCAAAAGCAAATCAATATAGTCAGTATGAAAGTTCTCTAATGATTTTTCAACCGATGCTAAAATATGGGTCTTTGAAGTATTGTAGGATTTGATTTGATGCAGAGGACGATTAGGAGTAACCATGCAAATTCCACATTTGGTGATGATTTGCATTTTATCTCTCAACGAGGGCTCCAACTTCAATGCATTTCCAAATTCCTCTTCAGTTGTATAGTGACCATAAATATCTGCATGATCAAATGTATTGATCCCAATTTCCAAGCTTTTTTTAATTTGGGAAAGATACTGTTGTGTGTTGAAATTGGCACCCCATTGGCCCCAATTCATACAGCCTGCAATGACGGTTGATGATTTCATAAAATAAATTCAACCGCAATATACTTGATTGATGTAAAAGAATTACTAGATCTATCGCTGAGGAGCTCTTGCTTCACTCGCAATGATTTTTCTGCCCATAACCTCCGTTTCATGTATTGCAGCAATTGCTTTCAATGCCTCGTCATTATCTGGCATTTCAACAAAACCAAAGCCTTTGCTACGCCCACTCATTTTGTCAATGATGATGCGAGATGATGATACTTGTCCAAATGGACTGAACAATTCGGTGAGTGAATCACCGGTCATTTTGTAATTGAGATTACCTACGAAAATGTTCATGCTTGGCTTTTTTGTTTATTATAAAGTAAGAAGCACAATAAAAAGGGGAGCGGAAGCGGGAACATTGCCTAATTCAGAATCATTCTCTTAAGCTTTTCATCTCTTCCATATACATCCTTGCTGAAATTTAACACGCCATCACTATCTACAAATGCCGTGAAATAAACAACGTATACGGGAACTGGCTTTTTTAAAGGTACAAACTTTTCTATTCTGCTGGACATTGCACTGTTGATCGATTCAGATGTCCATTGCTGTTGATCAGCTAACAAATACATTGCCAATCGCTTAGGTTCTGAAATTCTAATACAACCATGACTGAAAGTCCTGGTAGATTCATTAAAAAGGGACTTGCTAGGGGTATCATGCAGGTAAATATCATACCCATTTGGAAATAAAAATTTCACTCCTCCCAGCGCATTCCATGGCCCAGGTAACTGCCTCACTCCATTATTAAACCATTCCATGTTGTTGATGGATAAATAATTATTGTTCTTTCTTATCGCAGGTAATACCTCTTTCTTTAAAATGTTGGGTGGAACATTCCAATACGGACTGAAAACAACATATTTCATATTGCCTTTGAATATGGCAGTGCGATTGGTCTCTTTGCCAACAACTACCTTGCAGTCAAAAACAAGACTGTCTTTTTCGAATACATATAATTTGAATTGAGGGATGTTGACCATGATATAGGCATGTTGTGTTTCATTCGCCAACCATCTGCAACGCTCCATATTGATGATGATTTGTTGAATACGATCAACAACTGAGATATTCATCTCAGACAATGTTGTTTTATTTACAATACCATCTGGTTTTAATCCGTGTGATTGCTGAAATTTTCTGACTGACATTTCAAGTTCAGCATCAAAAATTGATGAAGAATCAGTATTGGTGAATTCACCGGTTTTTAAAAGTCTATTCTTTATGGCAGTGATTACTCTTCCTGTATCACCATATTTTAAATACCTTTTGCTCATTTTTATACTATCCCATCCACCATCATTTTCAATCTGATGAAATCTCGCCAGTTGTAATTTAAGCAGATCATATTGAGGAAATAAATAAGCGTTAACTGCAGTAGTATCACCCTCCAATGTGTTCTGCAAAAATTTACTATAATCTATTTTCTTTCTGGGGATATACCATTCCAGTGAAGTGCTGATCTCTTCTGGAATACCTGAAACTAGTTTACGTGCAAAATGTAAATACTGTGATGTTTGCATTAACTCAGCTAATACCCTGTCGGTATCATCTGCAACCGAAATATTTTTTATATACTCATCATAATAAGGAATGTCTAATCTTAATCCGTCATCTTTCATCTTTACAATTCTATTGAATAGAATATTGGATTGTTCAATCATCCCAGTAGTATCAAACCAAGCCATTGCATATTTACGGTTCCTATAGAAATTGAAAAGTTCTTTTCTGAATTCATTGAAATGCTCATGTGTATTTAAAAACATTTCAATCGCAGTGCTATCAAGTTTAATTATTTTTTGATCGCTGAAGTTTCCGGCAAGTTCCTTGGGAAAAATAGTATCAATATTGCTTATCGATGAAATAGCGTTTTCATGCCCATTGCCCGAGATATTACAGCCATAAGCACAAATCGAAATAAGTAGGATGGTTGCCCAATTGCGCATCTACTTGAAAATTACATAAATAAAAAAGCCCCCTGATATCAGAGGGCTCTTTTTAAAGCATTGTTTTGTTATTCAGCAACTATTTCTAATTCAATCTCGGTTTCATTGCCATTTCCAAAATCAACTTTTGCCTTATACGTACCCAATTCCTTGATTTCATCAGTCAAGTGAATACGGCGGCGATCAATTTCATAGCCCTTTTGCTCACGAACAGCTTTGGCAATCTGTACAGTAGTTACACTACCAAAGATTTTGCCAGAAGTTCCCGTCTTGGCACCAATTTTAACAGCACCTGCTTGAAGAGCTGCAATAACCTTGTTGATTTCTGCCATCATTTTCTCTTCCTTCTTCTTGATCTGCTTGAGGCGCTCTTCTAATTGCTTTACATTAGAAGGAGATGCTTCAACTGCCATCTTGTTAGGGATAAGAAAATTTCTTGCATAACCATTCTTAACGGTAACCAATTCGTTGGCACCACCAAGGTTGTTGACATCTTGTATTAAAATGATTTGCATGTTTCTTATTTTAAAAGGTCAGTTACATAAGGCAACAAAGCCATCTGGCGCGCACGCTTGATTGCTTCAGAAACCTTGCGCTGATATTTCAAAGAGTTTCCTGTAATGCGGCGTGGCAACATCTTGCCCTGCTCATTCAAAAACTTCTTCAAGAATTCAGCATCCTTGTAATCGATATAACGGATACCATATTTTTTGAAGCGGCAGAATTTCTTCTTGGGCTGCTCCGTTTTAATGGCGGTTAGATACTTGATTTCATTTGCTTTTGCCATGAGATTAACCCTCCACTAATTTTTCGGTTCCAGTTGATACACCACTTCTTTTTTTCTTGTTGTACTCGACGGCGTACTTATCGAGCTTGATAACAACGTGACGGAGTACCTGCTCGTCACGCAGGAGCTGAATCTTCAGCTTTTCATTCATGTCGGTTGGCGCTACGTATTCCATCACCCAGTAGATACCTGTGGTTTTCTTTTGGATGGGGTAGGCCAGTGATTTCAACCCCCAGGGGTTGCTATGAACGAGTTTACCACCGCCAGCGGAGATAAAATCGACATATTTTTTCTGAACAGACTTGAATTCGTCCTCGCTCAGAACAGGGGTAAAAATCACCATCAATTCATAATTTTGCATAATACCCTGTATTTGTTAGTTAATAATGGGCTGCAAAGGTAATGCAAACAAGGCATTTTAAGCCAGTTTTTCCTACATTTTTGTCCTCTTTTCTCTAGAAATATACTCCCTAGAGCGTGTCAACCTGTCATTTTTGTCATTTGGCATTTCATTTGACCTAATTGCCTTAAAACCAATCGTATGCAAAAAGGCCAAATACGTGTTCAAACAGAGAATATCTTTCCGATCATCAAGAAGTTCCTCTACTCCGACCACGACATTTTTCTGAGGGAGTTGATTGCAAACGCAGTAGATGCCTCACAAAAGTTGAAGACCTATGCTTCTTCTGGTGCAGTGAAAGGGGAGCTGGGCGATGTGCGCATAGATGTGGCTGTAAACAAGGATGAAAAAACAATTACCATTTCTGATCGTGGTATTGGAATGACGGCTGAGGAAGTGGACAAATACATCAACCAGGTTGCTTTTTCAAGCGCAGAAGAATTTTTGGAAAAATACAAGGGACAAAACGAAGCGAATATTATCGGTCACTTCGGACTAGGATTCTACAGTGCTTTTATGGTTAGTGAAAAGGTTACACTAAAAACACTTTCTTACAAAGAGAATAGCGAAGCTGTAATCTGGGAATGCGATGGGAGTCCGGAGTTTACACTTTCCCCTACAGAAAAAAATGAAAGAGGTACCACCATTACACTTCATGTCAATAATGAGAGTGAAGAATTTTTAGATGCTTTCAGAATTAAGAGCATTCTCGAAAAATTCTGCAAGTTCCTACCAGTGCCAATTTATTTTGAGGATAAACAAATCAATATTACCAATCCTGCCTGGGTAAGAAAACCAGCTGAACTTGAGGCGAAGGACTATGAAGAGTTTTATAAAACATTGTATCCTTTCAATGAAACACCACTGTTTTGGATTCATTTGAATGTTGATTATCCATTTAATCTAACAGGTATTTTATACTTCCCCAAAATCAAACAGTCTTACGAAATTCAAAAAGATAAAATTCAACTGTATTGTAATCAGGTCTTCGTTACTGATGAAGTAAAAGATATCGTCCCTGAATTTTTGATGCTTTTACAGGGTGTTATCGATTCACCAGACATTCCTCTAAACGTAAGCAGGAGCTACTTACAAGGAGATCCTAATGTAAAAAAGATCAATAACCATATCACTAAAAAAGTAGCAGATAAACTTGATGAAATTTTTAGAAATGAAAGATCTGAGTTTGAGAAAAAGTGGGAGAGCCTTGGTTTGTTTGTTAAGTACGGAATGATTACTGATGATAAATTCCGTGAGAAGGCCGATAAGTTTCATATCATGCAAGATGCTTTGAATACAGATAAGTTTTATACTTTGGAAGAGTATAAAACAGAAGCGGAAGCATTGCAAAAAAATAAAGATGGCAAGCTCGTAATATTATATACAACCGATGCAGTGCAACAAGATGCATACATTAAATCAGCTCAAGACAAAGGCTACAAGGTTGTTAAAATGGACACTTTGGTTGACGCTTCTTTCATCGGACAAATCGAATCAAAATGGGAGAATGTTCAATTCACCAGAGTTGACTCAGAGATAACTGATAACCTGATCGATAAACAAGACGATAACAAGTCAGTGCTGAGTAAGAAAGATGAAGAAAAATTAAAAGCATTGTTTGAATTCAAAGTTCCAGATGTTACTATCAATGTTGAAGTCAAAGGGTTGAGTCCTGAAATGCCTCCGGTTGTGGCAACGCGACCAGAGTTCATGCGCAGGATGAAAGACATGGCTGCGATGAGCGGACCAATGGGAAGTTTCTATGCTAGCATGCCTGATGAAGTATTATTAACGGTAAACGGGAACAATACCATTTTCGACAAACTCTTGAAGGAATCAAATAAAGAAGTACAGGAAAAACAAATTAGAAATCTTGCAGATCTAGCATTGCTCTCACAGGGGATGCTAAAAGGGTCTCAGCTTACTGAATTCATTCATCGAAGTGTTGATTTGATGAAAAATTGAACAGGTCATCAATAAATTAAAAGGTCCCAATCGGGGCCTTTTAATTTATTGGGTGATTAAAGTCAATCACTTTCATTTGAAGAGATGTTCTGCCATTGAAAATATTTTCTTCAATAGAAAAAACAATATCCATAAGATCTGGTCGATTGAGCTGCTCATATTTCTGCGCCAGATTAAAGCCAATTCCAGTGATGATCATTCCTTCTTGAGCAACTTCAAATCGAAGATGTTCGTCTTTAACAATCCTGCAGCCTATATTTTTTACATTTCTTATGCAGAAAACAGGACGATTATTTTCAGGACCAAAAGGTTCCATTTGTTGCATGATATTGTAAAATGCATTGTTGACATCTTTTATTTTTATCTCTGCATCTATTTCAATTTCAGGAATCATATCTTCTGCTTCAAGTGTAGCGTTCGCAATTGATTCAAAGGTTGACTTGAAAAGTTCAAGCTGGTCGGGTGCAATGGTCATCCCCGCTGCAAAATAGTGTCCCCCAAATGCATGTAGTAAATGACTGCATTTATCCAATCCTTCATAAATATTGAAGCCAGCAATACTTCTAGCACTGCCTGTGTAAAAGTCGCCACTC
Source organism: Parafilimonas sp. (assembly GCA_017856455.1). GTDB lineage: Bacteria > Bacteroidota > Bacteroidia > Chitinophagales > Chitinophagaceae > Pollutibacter. The sequence continues at coordinate 4,620 of JAFMEZ010000044.1, read as the reverse complement.
TTGGTCAACACAATAGTAGGTCTATAGAATTTCTCAAGTAATCTGCTTGCCACAATGCCCAATACTCCTTTGTGCCAATGATCATTGTATACGACAATTGTTTTTTTATGGTGGATGTTTGCTTCTTGGCTAATCTGTAGCAGAGCTTCTTCTGTAATGGAGCTATCTGCTTCTTTTCTATTGGTATTTTCTGATTGAAGCGTTAATGCAATTTCTTTTGCATGTTCAATATCTTTTTCTATAAACAATGCAACAGCTCTTTTTGCGTCACCCATTCTACCAGCAGCATTGATACGCGGACCAATAACAAAAGACAGAGATTGAATAGACAGATTACCTTTTAATTTACTTTGATCCAGTAAGGCTTTGATGCCGGTATTGGGGTTTTCATTTGCCTTTAAGAGTCCATGAAAAGCCAGCACCCTGTTTTCGCCAGTAATTGGTACGATGTCTGCTGCTATTGCAGTTGCAACCAGATCAAGGTATTTAATGTAGTGAGCACTATCAAGATTAAGCTCATGACATAGTGCTTGAATCAATTTGAGTCCAACACCACATCCACATAATTCTTTATAGGGATAATTACATGATGGTTGTTTTGGATTCAATATGGCAAACGCAGGAGGTAGAGTATTGCCTGGCAAATGATGATCACAAACAATAGTATCAATTAGCTTTTCTTTTGCTTCTGCAATGAGGTCTATTGATTTAATTCCACAGTCAAGGGTTATCAATAAAGAAAATTGGTTTTCATGCGCATAGGTAATTCCAGCCGACGATAATCCATAGCCTTCCTTGTAGCGGTCAGGTATATAATATTCAATTAGATTGGAAGGATATATGAATTTCAGAAAGTCAAATAGAGAAGAAACAGAGGTTGTGCCATCTACATCATAGTCGCCATAAATCAAAATTTTTTCATTGTCTTTTATGGCTTTGATAATTCTTTTAACTGCAACATGCATGTCTTTCATCAGGAAAGGGTCGTGCAGGTCGTTTATGCTTGGCCTGAAAAAATGCTTTGCTTCTTCAAATGTTTTTATGCCGCGTAATGAGAGGATGTTGCATAAGACTGGATGAATACGCAGTTGTTCGCATAACTCACGAGCGATTGATAAATCAAAAGTCTTGAATTTCCATCTTTTTTGTATAGCACTCATTAACGCTTTCTTTCAGTTGTAAACCTAACCAATGATTCTAAACTATCTCTGGTTTCGGAAGGTTCAAATTGATGCAGAATTTCCAACGCTTTGGTTTTGTATTCATTCATTTTTTTAATCGTGTATCCTATACCACCTGATTTCTTTACTGCTTCAATAATAAAATCAACACTTTCTTTTCTCCTGTAACTGTTTTTGAGTAAGTGTTTAAGATGTCTTTTTTCACTCGCATTTACATTTCCTAAAGTATAAATGAGTGGAAGTGTTAACTTCTTTTCTTTGATATCATTTCCTGTTGGTTTTCCTACGTCATCATTACCATAATCAAACAGATCATCTTTTATTTGAAAGGCAATGCCAGTGTATTCTCCAAACAACCTCATTTTTTCAGTAATGGCATCATCGTTATTTGTTGAGTTAGCACCTGCTGCACATGCAGACGCAAGGAGTGAAGCAGTTTTATTTTTTATGATGGTGAAATAATCATCTTCGGTAATATTGAGCAATCTGGATTTTTCCATTTGAAGCAATTCGCCTTCACTCATTTTACTCACTGCTTCGGATAAAATATGTAATGTTTTGAAATCATTGTTTTCAAGTGAGAGCAATAAACCTTTTGCTAAAAGATAATCTCCTACTAAAACTGATGCTTTGTTTTTCCAGAGTGCGTACACTGAAAAAAAACCTCTTCTTTGCGCAGCCTCATCTACCACATCATCATGTACGAGCGTTGCAGTGTGAAGTAATTCAACGAGCGATGCGGCTCTGTATGTCTTTTCATTTATATCCCCACATAGCTTTGCAGATAAGATCACAAACATTGGACGCAGTTGTTTGCCTTTTGTTTTTACAACATATTTCAAAATCCTATCAAGCAATGGCACATTGCTTTTCACAGCATTTTTGAACAGTTCTTCAAATGCTGCAAGCTCCTTACTAATGTGATGTGTTGAAGTTGACATTAATGGACGGCAAACTTACAGAATATTTTACCGCTATCTTGATGTATGAATAAACTTCACATGTAAAAAGCAGTCAAACTGAAGTTTATTCATTTCATGACAAATGCTAAAAAAACTATAAAAAAGGCAGATAGTATTATTGCATCTCAAGTGAATAGAAGTAAATTTGTATTTCATAAAAGTGTTTTTTCAATTTTAACTATATAATATGATCATGAAAAAGTTATTCCTCGTTACCCTGATTTTGGTGTCTGCATTTGCTGTAGATGCACAGGTTTCTTCACCAGGTGGATATGATTGGAGAGATTCATCAGTTATTCCTCCATCTCGACTTGAACAACACTATGAATTTCAAAACAATCAATACATTTTTCCTGCAAAACCAAGAAGTCAATGGGAATTGGGTGTAAAAGTTGGAACACCTACAGTGAATGGGGATGTAGATGCTGTTTTCCCTGGCGTTGGATTTGGCGTTCACGCTAGAAAATCATTAGGGTATCTTTTTTCTCTTAGAGGAGAGTATACTTATGGTTCTGCACGTGGAGTTGGGTCAACTTATATCTCAGTTCCTACAACATTTAACACAGCTTGGACTTCATACCCTGCTGGAAAGGTTTACTATAATTACAAGACCAGTGTAAACGAATTTGCGCTTCATGGTATTTTGAATCTAAACAATATCAGCTTTCACAGAGCAGAGCCAAAAGTATTGGTATATGCATTGTTTGGAGCAGGTTTCTTATTGTATGATACAAAAGTTGATGCCTTGAATGGATCAACCCCATATGCATTTACACCAGGTATGACAAAAGACGGAATCAAAGCAATGCTTGATGGTAGCTACGAAACACCTGCTGCAACTTCTGGAAGTAAATTCAAGACAACTACAAATTTTGGATTTGGTGCTTCATTCAAGTTGTCTAATAAAGTAAACATCTCTTTAGAAGAGAGAGTTACGATGTTAAAGGATGATTTATTGGATGGGGTTAAGTATTACTATTCAACACCAATTGGCGTAAGTGGTGCTGCTCCAATAGTTTCCAATAGGAATGATATATATAATTTCCTTTCTATAGGAGTAAACATCAATTTATTCTAAGAAGACTAACTATTAAAAAAATAATTATGAAATTCAATAAAATACTTACAGCCCTCTTCTTCGGAATCTTTTTGATGATGGCTCAAGATACATTCGCGCAAAAAAAGACAAAATCGGTAGAGCCACTCTATTGGATCAATCCTTTGAATTTTGTTTACTCTGAATTGAACGCACCTAAGCGTATGAAAATGCCAAAGGTTGTATTGCCTGATGCAGATGGCGATGGTGTTGCAGATCAGTTTGATAAAGAACCTAAAACTCCTGCTGGAGCTCCTGTTGATTCTCATGGAGTAAGCAGGGATACAGATGGTGATGGAGTTCCTGATTACAAAGACAAACAATTAATCACTCCAACAGAATGCCAGCCAGTTGATGTTAACGGTGTTGGTAAATGCCCTGAGCCAGAATGTTGCAAGAATATGACTGCTGCACCAGTTGGTTGCTCAATGGGTAATGTGCCAAGCGTTGTGTTTAAGAAGGGTTCAGTTCAGCTTTCAAGCGAAGCTATGGGTCTATTGGCTTCAACTGCAGACAGACTAAAAAATAATCCTACTTGCAAGTTATTTGTAACAGGATATGCTCAATCAACCAAAGCTAGTCAGCAACTTAGCTGGGATAGGGTTAATGCAGTTATTAATTATTTGGTTGAAAAGCAAGGTATTGCTGCAGAGCGTTTAATCAATAAGTACGGACAAGGAGATGGTGATGTGAATACAGTAGATTTTTCAGCTACAGCTGAAAATACATCTGGTCCAAATACAGTTCCAGCACCTCATCCAAATCTTCGCAAAAACTAAAAAAGCTTCAAATATTCAAAAAAGGCCCTTTCGAGGGCCTTTTTTATGAGCTTTTTAACCTGAAAATGAATGCCTTAGCACTAATTTCAGATCTGATTCCAAATGCTTACCTTTGTCGCCCTCTATGAGATATAAACTTCTCTTAATATTGATGGTATTCTCTTTAGCATCTTGCTCGATATTCAAAAAAGGGCAGAAGCGTAAAAAGGAAGACGTGCAACTTACCGAGAACTCTCGATTTGGGAAGGTCTTGAAGAGTAAGGACTACGAATTCAAGTTAAAAATGGCCAACCTGTATTATGATAAAAAAGACTTCAGGAAGGCACAAGTACTTTTTGAAGAGCTATTTCCTGTTTTTAAGGGTACGCCTCAGCACGAAGACCTGTATTACAGATACGCATACGCTCATTTTAACTTAAAGGATTACGTAACTGCAGAAAACCTTCTAAAAGGCTATTTAGAAGTCTTCCCTAATAGTCCGAGGGCAGATGAAGTTGAATACTTGAATGCTTATTGTTATTACAAACAATCTCCCAAGGCAGAACTGGAACAGGCAAATACAATTAAGGCAATAGGAATGATGCAAATATATCTTAACAATC
>JAFMEZ010000098.1 GCA_017856455.1 Parafilimonas sp. | reverse complement strand
ATAGATTGCAACATTTCATTAGATGAAGCCAATTCAATTTTTGATGCATTTTATAAACATCATCCATTTAGCATCGTTTCAAAGAAACAGATTTCATTGAAACAAGTAGTGAACACCAATAAGGCAGTGCTTTTTTTGGAAAAAAATGGTAACAAGCTAGTCATACATAGTGCAATTGATAATCTTCTCAAAGGAGCAAGTGGACAGGCGGTGCAGAATATGAATATTATGTTTGGACTTGATCAAACATCAGGACTAAAACTAAAATCTGTGGCATTTTAAAATTATTACATGAAACTTTTTGACGTATACCCAATCAATGATATCAATATTACTCATGCCAAAGGCTCAAAAGTATGGGACGACCAACAACGCCAATACTTAGATCTCTATGGTGGTCATGCTGTAATAAGCATTGGTCATACTCATCCACATTGGGTACATCGAATTGAAGAGCAACTCAAAAAGATTGCATTCTATTCAAATTCAATAAAAATTCCCATCCAAGAAGAGCTGGCACAAAAACTTGGTGAAATATCTGGTAAAAAAGATTATCAATTATTTCTTTGCAATTCAGGAGCAGAAGCAAATGAAAACGCACTCAAGCTGGCGTCCTTCCACACAGGAAGAAAAAAAATTATTGCATTCAGCAAATCATTCCATGGTAGAACTTCACTTGCGGTCGCAGCAACAGATAACCCATCGATTCTAGCACCAGTCAACCAAACCGACAATATCATTTTTCTTCCATTTAATGATTCGTCTGCATTAGAAGAAACTTTCAAAAAAAACGGAAATGAAATCGCAGCAGTAATTGTTGAGGGTATTCAGGGTGTGGGTGGAATAAACGTTGCAGAAAACAGTTTTTTACTTTCTATTCGAAAGAATTGTGATCAATACGGAGCAGTATATATTGCTGACAGTGTGCAATGCGGTTATGGAAGATCTGGCAAATTTTTCAGTCACGATTACGCTGGAGTAACCGCTGATATTTACACTATGGCGAAAGGGATGGGAAATGGATTTCCGATTGGAGGCATTATCATAGCACCACATCTGAAACCTAAACATGGCATGCTGGGAACTACATTTGGAGGAAACCACTTGGCATGTGCTGCAGCGCTTGCTGTGCTTGAGGTTATTGAAAAAGAAAACCTGATTCAACATGCAGAACAGGTGGGTGAATATTTATCTGCTTCATTGAAATCAATTTCATCTTTAACTGGTGTGAGAGGTAGAGGACTAATGATCGGATTTGATGTTCCAGATCATCTTAAAAATTTGAAAAAAAACCTGTTATTCAAACATAAAATTTTTACTGGAGAAGCAAAACCAAATGTTATCAGATTACTTCCATCATTGGCCCTAACCATGGAAGATGCATCCTATTTCATTCAACAATTAAAGCTTGCCATTGAGCAATACCAAGATTAAGCCATGATGAAGCAATTTTTATCTGCATACGATGTAAAAAGTATTCCTGCAATCATTCAATCAGCATTGGAATATAAAGCAGCGCCATGGAAAGACGAAACGTTGGGAAAACACAAAAGGCTGGGCTGCCTCTTTATGAATCCAAGTATGCGCACAAGATTGAGCACACAAATTGCTGCTCAACAACTTGGAATGGAAACAGTAGTATTCAATGTTGGAAGCGAAGGCTGGGCAATGGAATTCGAGGACGGTGCCATTATGAACGGAACTACAGTTGAACATATCAAAGATGCAGCACCAATCATGGGCAATTATTTTGATATACTCGCAGTTAGAACATTTCCAGGATTAAAAGACCGTGATGCAGACTACAACGAACACATCATACACCAGTTTATAAAATACGCAGGCATACCTGTTATAAGCCTAGAGAGCGCAACTTTACATCCATTACAAAGTCTTGCTGATTTGATTACCATACATGAATCGGTCTTAGCAAAATCAATTACCAATAAACCTAAAGTTGTACTTAGTTGGGCTCCACATGTGAAACCATTACCACAATGTGTTGCAAATAGTTTTGCCCAATGGGTAAATGTTTGGGGGGAAGCAGAATTTACAATTACTCATCCGAAAGGATATGAACTAGACACCCAATTCACCAAAGGAGCAACAATTATTCATGACCAAGAAGAAGCATTAAACAATGCAGACTTCATCTATGTCAAGAATTGGAGTGCATTTGAACAATACGGAACTATGCCTCCTTACGATGGTGATTGGATGTTGAACAACAAAAAATTAGAAAAAACAAATCAAGCTAAAGTGATGCACTGTCTTCCTGTGAGAAGAAATGTGGAACTTTCGGATGAAATACTTGATGGTACTTATAGCCTTGTCAATCAACAAGCCGCAAATAGAGTATGGGCAGCTCAAGCGGTGATTGCTTCCATGCTCAAAACTTAAAATTTTCATTATGGATCCACTTTATATTATAAAAGTTGGAGGAAATATAATCGACGATGCATCAAAAATGGATGCATTCCTGAAATCATTTGCTTCAATAAAAGGCAATAAAATACTAGTTCACGGAGGCGGTAAGCTTGCTACAAAACTCGCAAAGGATCTCAATATCACACAACAAATGATCGATGGTAGAAGAGTCACAGATGCTGAAACATTGAAAATTGTTACAATGGTCTATGCGGGATTAATCAACAAACAAATTGTAGCAAAACTGAATGCACTGGGGTCGAATGCGATAGGAATATGCGG
>JAFMEZ010000017.1 GCA_017856455.1 Parafilimonas sp. | reverse complement strand
TAGAATTTAAAAACAACAAAGATAACTACGACAACAATTACAACAACTTACAACCGTCAACAGTTAACTGTTAACTGTAATATGGACTAATCATAAGGTATACAATCACCCCCGTTACTGAAACATAAAACCATATTGGCCAGGTTATCTTAGCAAGCTTTTTATGTTGAGGCCATTCTGCGATCAACGCACGATATGATGTATACAATATGAATGGTAGAATAATACCAGCTAAAATGATATGTGTGATCAGAATAAAATAATAAACAGATTTCATTGCACCATCTCCACCATATGAAGTTGATTCAGAAAATAGATGGTGACAGATATAAGAAACCAAAAACAATAATGATAAAACCATGGCACTCATCATAACTTTTTTATGCAAAGCATATCGCCCTCTTTTTACGGAAAGGAGTCCTACGAGCAATAAAAAAGAAACTGCAGAATTGATCAGTGCATTGAGCTGTGCGAAAAGATGAACATTAAAAGGTAGCTGAACATCTAATTTTATTTTAGATAGAAAAACAACAGCAACAAATACAATTATTGAAAATAGAATGATCAAGAAATTAGCTCTCTTATCATTTTTTTGAATACTTGCTTCTAACATAAGATTGATTTTATTTTCTAAATAAATTTCTTTTTCGTTTTTTATCCCTTTCCATATTCAACAACACAACATCTTTGATCACTTGATCGAGGTGTACACTATCTAGTCCGTTGTACCAACCTCTCACTACGCGATCTTTATCAATCAAAAAGAGTTTTTCAGTATGAATGAACCCAGTATCAATATTGCCATTGGAAGCGATGGATGCCTTGAATTCATTGAAGGCTAAATCATAAATTTCTTTTTTATCGCCCGTTAGCATCCACCACGTATCATGATCGATTTGAAATTTGTCGCCATAAGCTTTTAACTTAGGCACGCTATCTCTCTCTGGATCAACAGAAAATGAAACAAATCGTACAATGGTATCTGTTTTTTTGAATGCAGTTTGAAGACGTTTCATGTTGCGTGTGAGCGTAGGACAAACTGATGGACATGAGGTGAAGAAGAAATCAACTACAATTATTTTATCACCCCAATCATCTAATCCCACTTCTTTCCCGAATTGATTCTTTAGTTTGAACGGTCTTATTTTATGCCAAACAGTATCATTTACTTCTCTGCCTTTCTCTTTCTTTACAACTACAGTATCATAAAAATACCTGCGAGGCATGTTTACCGCATCTTTGCTATAATGATCAACAATCAGATAGCTGGCAACAGGTATAAATACTACAACGATAAATGCTATTAGGACTCTACTTTTCATTATTAAGATATAAACAAAAAAAGCATCAAGAGGTTGTATCCAGTCGATGCTTTCTAGTAAAGTTGTGGGTTAACAGTTAACGGTGAACTGTATTCCCTTGTCACTCTTCCTTTTCCCCTCCTCCCTTTTCTCTCCTCCCTTTGTATTAATGATGCTCCCCACCTTCATGCACTTCAGTAGTGGCTTTCGGGTTGTATGTGTTTCTCAACACTTTCCAGGAATTTCCATCCCACAAGAATGCGGCAATAAACCAGATGAATAGCAACAAAGGAACTACGATTGTCATAATCAAGTTCTTAAGTTCTTCACCCAAATGCATAAATACACCTACAATGTAAAATGCTTTCAGAAGAGAGAGTATAACAATTACTCCTTTCAAAAATAGTTTAAGACCTGCTGCCATTGGAAAAGCATACATCGCTAGTCCCATTCCAAGTTCAATGATGGTAATCACTGAAAGGATAATGGTGGTTTTGATGATCTTTTTTACAACTTCATTTCCTCCAGGCTCATGGTGAAATGTTACCTCTTGTACTGAATGTTCCATATAGATAATTACTTAGTTGATTAGATAAGATAAAAACAAAGGAATACAAATACCCATACCAGGTCTACAAAGTGCCAGTACAAACCAGCCTTCTCAATCATCAAATAATGTCCTCTTCTTTCGAATACACCATTAATGGTCATGATCAACATTACGATATTGATCACAACACCTGATAACACGTGGAAACCGTGGAATCCAGTGATGCCGAAGAAATAACCTCCGAAAGCAACCGGACCAGTAGTACCAACATGATGTCCATCATGTGCTGCAACATTCGCTGCAGGTCCCCATGGATTTCTAGTAACAGTAGTACCAATATTTTCAATTTCTCCATTGATCAAAACTGCATGATCACCAGTAATCAAGTGCGTCCACTCCCAAGCCTGACAGCTCAAGAAAGCAATACCACCAATGATTGTCCATATCATCCACTTGATAACACCTTGTTTATCATTTTTATGCCCAGCGTGAACTGCCAATACCATGGTTACAGAACTCACAATGAGAATGAAAGTCATCAAACTCACAAATGCAAGTGGCAGGTTAGCATGCCCTGCAAAAGGAAATGCATTGAACACCACGTTTGGATCAGGCCAATAGTTTTGACTAAAACGAATGGTTCCATAAGAAATAAGGAATGCCCCAAATGTGAAGGCATCACTCATGAGGAAATACCACATCATCAATTTCCCATACTCAACGTTGAATGGACTTTTACCTCCACTCCACCATTTGGTTTCCATTTGTGCTCCGGCTGTTGCCATGCTTTATCTTTTTAAAGGTTCACTCAATCAGAATTATTTCATCCAATTGAAAAATATAAATAAGTATATCCAAAGGATATCTACAAAATGCCAATAGGTTGCTGCGATTTCCAGTGGAATGCTGCTGTAATTTCGGTTCGTGGTGCTTAATGCTCTAATAGCAATTACAACTAAGGCAACAACACCTCCCAAAACATGCAGTCCATGTAATCCAGATATTGCAAGCAAGAATGAATAAGAAGCGTTTGACCCAGCGCCAATGAGCCTGATGTCCAACTCTCCAAATTGCATAAATCCTACAATCTGCAACACTAAAAAAAGAACTCCTAATCCAGCTGTGATTACCAACCATCTGCGATAGGCAACCATTTCTCTCTGTTTCAGTTTTTGCAGTGCCAGATAAACTGTTGCACTGCTCGCCAATATCGTAATGGTTGAATACCAAAATAATACTGGTATTTCCAACATCATCCAACTGGCCTGGTTTCTCTTTACGATGTAAGCAGATGTTAATCCTGCAAACATCATCAAGATACTTCCTATTGCTACCCACAACGTAAACTTGTGTGGGTGAATTTTTTTTCTTTGCTCGTTCATCATTACAATTTATCAGCCAATAACGAAAGCAATACAATCGGTAAATAAAAATATGAGCCGAACATTACACGTCTTGCTGCTTTTACATTCATCTCTCGAAACAGTCTCACACATTGCCAAAACATGGCAAGGTTTGCAATACCAACAATGATCATACTCACCATTCCACTCATTCCAAATACATAAGGCATCACACCAATTGGAATCAGCAGTACTGAATATAATATCGCTTGCACAGCTGCATACTTTGTTGGTCCGCCTACATCCGGCAATAACTTAAACCCGGCACTGGAGTAGTCTTCATGTGCCACCCAAGCGATTGCCCAAAAATGTGGGAACTGCCAAAAGAACTGCAAAGCAAACAATACCCATCCACCAATACCCAGTGAAGGATCGCCTGCTGCCCATCCAATCAAACATGGAAGTGCGCCAGGTATTGCACCAACCAATACAGATATTGAATGCACTTTTTTTAAAGGCGTATAAATGAAGCCATATAAAAAAAGACTGAATGCAGAAATTCCAGCTGCCATCCAATTGAACCAGAGTCCAATAATGAATATTCCAAAGACTGCTGCTACTACAGAAAACGTAGCTGCTTCGTCGATGTGCATTCTTCCAGAAGCAACAGGTCTTGATGCTGTTCGCTTCATCTTGGCATCCGTTTCTTTTTCAACGATCTGATTGATGGCATTTGCTGCTCCTGTTACAAGCATACCACCAGCAAAAAGTAAAAGAACTGAAATGATGTCAAACTCGATGTCTGGCACCATCAGGTAAGAAACTACCGAGGAGAATACAACTGTGAAACTCAATGTGAATTTCATCAGTTGCTGATAATCTTTCAGCTTGTTTCTAATGATGGATGCTGTCCCAGTTTTCTCTTCATTGGTTTGCATCACAATATTTTTTAATCAGTTGCATAACAACTGATTGAATAATCAATTTATCAATGAGCTGATTCATTCGCACCTACAGGTTCTGTCTGTGGAATGAACTCTCTTCCATCCTTACCATAATCGTAAGCCCATCTGTGAACTTCAGGAATATCGCCAGGCCAGTTACCATGACCAGGATTGATAGGTGTAGTCCACTCCAAAGTATTTGCACCCCAAGGATTTTGAGATGTTACTTTTCTACCCTTGAATATTGAATAGAAGAAATTGAATACGAACAACAATTGAACAGCAAATACAACCATTGCAACAGTGCTGATGAATCTGTTCATATCAGAAAACTGATTGAATGATTGCCAGTTACTGAAATCAGTATATCTGCGTGGCATACCAGCCAAACCTTGATAGTGCATTGGCCAGAAAATCAAATAAGAACCAACAAACGTAACCCAGAAATGAATGTAGGCCATTGTTGTGTTCAAATATCTTCCATACATTTTAGGGAACCAATGATATACACCTGCAAACATTCCAAAGAATGATGCAACACCCATTACAATATGGAAGTGTGCAATTACAAAGTAAGTATCATGCAAATGAATATCCAATGTTGAGTTACCCAAGAAAATACCGGTCAATCCACCTGAGATAAACAAACTCACAAATCCGATTGCAAATAACATCCCTGGAGTAAATCTGATATTACCTCTCCAGATGGTTGTCAACCAGTTGAACACCTTGATGGCAGATGGAACGGCAATCAACAATGTCAACAATACAAAGAATGCACCGAGGAATGGATTCAATCCAGTAACAAACATATGGTGTGCCCAAACCAGGAAGGCGAGGATACAAATTGCAAAAAGCGATCCAACCATTGCCAAATAACCGAAGATTGGTTTACGAGAATTCACAGAAAGAATTTCTGAAACCATTCCCATGGCTGGCAATAGAATGATATATACTTCAGGGTGACCCAAGAACCAGAACAAGTGTTGGAACAGGATTGCTGATCCACCTTCGTTTGGAAGGATCTCACCTTTTACCACAATTTCTGATAAGTAAAAACTAGTTCCGAGGTTACGATCAAATAACAACAACACTGCTCCTGAAAGTAATACAGGGAAAGACAATACACCAAGAACTGCAGTAAAGAAGATTGCCCACATGGTCAACGGCATTCTTGTCATGCTCATTCCTTTTGTACGCAAGTTCAAAATAGTAGAGATATAATTTAATCCACCCAACAAAGAAGATACAATGAACAATGCCATTGATATCAACCAGAAGTCCATGCCCAATTTTGAACCTTCACTCGCTTGTCCCAATGCACTCAGTGGAGGATAAATTGTCCAACCACCTGATGCTGGACCAGTTTGAATAAAGAGAGATGCAAACATCACCACACTGGCCAAGAAGAAGAACCAATAGCTCAACATGTTCAAGAATCCAGATGCCATGTCTCTTGCACCAATTTGAAGAGGAATCAAAATATTTGCAAAGGTTCCACTAAGACCGGCAGTCAATACAAAGAACACGAGAATGGTTCCGTGCATTGTTACCAACGCATAGTAAAACTCATTGGTGATCCTTCCACCTGCTGCCCACTTCCCGAAAAGATCTTCGAGGAAAGGGAAGGTCATTTCTGGATAACCTAATTGTAAACGGAAGAGCACTGAGAACAATCCACCGATGATTGCCCAAATGATTCCTGTGATTAAAAACTGCTTACCAATCATTTTGTGATCGGTGCTGAAAATGTACTTGGTAAGAAACGACTCTTCGTGATGATGATCATGTCCGTGTTCATCATGCGCATGGGCAGCTGTTTGTACTGCTGCGTGTCCGTGTGTGATTGTTTCGCTACTCATTTGTAATGTTTTTTTCTTTACCTCTTTAATTCAATTTTGCAAGTGGTTTTGAAGTTGCTGTACTGTCAGCAGCAGGTGCTGGAGCAGCAGCTTCTTTAACTGTAACAAACTGTGGTTTCTTCGAAGCCATCCATGCATCGAACTCCTCCTGTGTTTCAACAACAATTACTCCTCTCATAGAATAATGTCCGCTTCCACACATTTGGTCGCATGAAATTTCATAAACAAAATCTTTATTTCCTGTAATCTCTTTCATTTGAGCAGTGGTATACTTTGGCGTAAACCACATGGTTGTTGGAATTCCCGGCACAGCATCCATCTTCATTCTGAAATGAACCAATCCAACATCATGAATAACATCCTGTGCACCGATTACTAACTGAACTGGCTTGCCTACAACGAGGTGGACTTCCGTTGCTTCAATATCATCATGACTCGCTCCATCTTCCCAATCAACACCCAATGCATTGCCGTTTGATGCATCTGTCAATCTGTAATTTTTTCTTCCAAATACATTGTCCTTACCTGGATACCTAACCAACCAGTTGAATTGCTTTCCTGTAATCTCAACCAATTGAGAATCTTTTGGCGCATCACTGGTCATTTTAAACCAATAAAACATTCCTAATCCAACCAACAGTGTCAAGAAGATTGCAGGAACAACTGTCCATATCAACTCCAGCTTATTGTTATGAGGAAAATAAAATGCTTTGCGCTTTTCTGTGTATTGATATTTAAATGCAAACCAGAACAATAAAATTTGTGTGATGAAAAATACAACTCCAGTTACAGCAATTGTAATCAACAACATGAAATCAACTTTCTCTCCATGATCAGATGCTGCAGGCTGTGCCAAAAGAGTTTTTTTGTAGAACATCTCATTGCACCACCACGCTCCAATCAATCCCAATACTAGGAATACAATGAACAAGAATGCGTTGATGCGGTTGTTCTGCCTAAATGCTTTCTCTTCTCCTTTCAATACAGAGACATATTCACTTGCTTTTGCGATCTGAAAAGTGACCACAAATGCTAGTGTCAATATTGCTAAGATGAAATAACCCGACATGTTCTTTCGTATGTTTAGTTAATGAATTGAATTTATTTTTAGGTGTGGTGAATCAAGCTTTCTTTTACAAAAGGATGATGCACTGCCAACAATGGTTTTTTGGTTAAGCCGCGTCCAACAAAATACATGATCAATCCTGCGTAGAATATTAATATTCCAAACTCGAACCAACCAAGACTGTAATGCTCATGCAATGTTCCTGGCATCACCATTTGATAGAAATCAATCCAGTGACCCAAGATGATCAATACGGCTACAAAAGTCATTGTTGTAAAATTTCTCTTTGAACCTCTTCTCATCAACAATAAGAATGGAAGTACAAAATTGATGATCAAATTCAGGAAGAAAATTCCTCTGTAAGGACCTTGCATACGAGGTTTGAAGTAAACTGTTTCCTCAGGAATGTTTGCATACCAAATCAACATAAACTGTGAATACCATAAATAGGTCCAGAATACAGAGAAAGCAAACATGAACTTACCAAGGTCATGCAAATGCTCTTCACTTACATATTCCAAATAATCCTGATTTTTCAAATACACCACGAATATGGCTACTAGTGCCATACCGGCAACAAACGTACTGGCGAATGTGTACCAGCTATACATCGTAGAATACCAGTGTGCATCGATGCTCATCAGCCACAACCAAGGAATGGTTGAAGCAACAGTCAATGCGAAAAATACGATGAACGTTGCCGCCCAAACCGTATTGTTCCAAATAAACTTTTTTGATGCTTCCTGATCCATTTGCTCATCAGCTTCTGAAGATAGCTTTCGCATCTTTGCACCTACAAATGACCAGAGTGTCAATGTAATGATTGTCCACACCATGAAGAAAGTCGGATTCAAAAAAGCTGACTTCCCTTTCAATATTGGATCATGCGCTACATGTTCTTTATCCAACCAATGGTAAATATTATGCTTGTGCCCAAATATTAGTCCAACGAAAACCAATAAAGCTAAAATTGAAAATACGGGAACAACCGATGAAATTGCTTCGGGTACTCTTCTGAATGCCATTTGCCATCCACCCATTGCAAGTGTTGTAACACAAATGAAAAACATACTTGCATTTACAACGAGAAGAAAGAACGTGCTGTTCTGTAACAAAACCGACCAGAATCTGGTTTGTGCCAGTTCGTCCTTACTCATGCCGAGGAATACTACACCTAACACAAAAGCCAATCCACCAACACCTAATAAAATGTTGGTCCACTTTTTGTACCCCGCTGAAATCTCAAATTGTTGCTTGATCATCCCTGATTATTTAATACGTTCTAGTTATTATTTCATCGCAACGGCAGTGCTGTCATTTGATGCAGCAGCAGTTTTGATTTTACCTTGTTTTACTTTAATATAATGGATCACCTGCCAACGCTGTTTAGCCGACAACTGTGATGCATAACTTCCCATTAAATTTTTTCCAAAAGTCAAAGAATAAAACATTTGTCCTTCTGGCATTGACTCATACTTAGCATCTCCAACCAATGTAGCTGGTTTAGAGGGATAAGGACCATCACCATTATTCCAAAGTGGACCATTGCCATCTAATTTTGCACCGTGGCAGATACCACAATTGATTAGATACAAACGCTCAGTTTCTTTTAATTCTGTTTCACTCAATGATGCAATTGGATTAGGCATTTGACGTGATGCATAATAGTTGGCAGTATCTCCAACTGCATCCTGCTGGATATGCACTGGAAAATCATCTCCACGTTTAACTGTACCAGCAACAGGACCCTGACTTGTTCTTCCGTCAGCGAATACTGGATTCGTAGAATAGGTTTCATACGCACGGCTGTATGCCATGTCAGGCATGTATACCTTACCTGGTGTTCTTTTAACATCACTACAGCTCGCTGCTATCACCACCAGTGCTATCATTCCTAAAAAAACAAGTGTTGATCTTTTCATCGCTTTGTCGTTTTATAATCTCTGCTTTCCCTTCTCTACTTTAATTATGCAATATTTGTTTGTTTATACAATTCCTGCTCCTTATCATACCTGCCAATCCACCAACCTTCTTCTGCAACCTGCGTATTTACTTCAGTTGCGCCAACACTATTTAAAAATGAACTGAGCTCAGCTTCGTTGGTCTTATCACCACATTCAATTACCATTACAAAAAGATCATCAGTAGCACGTGGGTGAAAATGATGTCTTTTTACAAATGGAGCCAATTGACAGATGTAAAGAAATGAAAGTACCATTCCAACCGCTGCACAAAGCACCGTCAATTCGAATGTAATGGGAATCCAAGCTGGTAAAGCGAAATTTGGCTTACCACCAATGTTAACAGGCCAATCTTTGGTAAAAACCCATGTCATGAATGTTACTGCAGTTGTTGTTCCGATTAATCCAAACAAGAAACCTGCAGTATGCAAGCTGGTCTCTCTCAATCCCATTGCCTTATCCAATCCATGAACCGGAAATGGTGTGTAGATATCGTGGATTTTATATCCAGACTTTCTTACTTTGGCAACAGCAGGAAAGAGAACTTTTTCATCCTCAAAACATCCTACCACAAATTTTTTCAACGCCATTGTATACTTTTTACTTTTTAATTAGTGATGTGCTACTTTAACAGTACCCTCTTCATGATGATCATGGTGCATCTCATCGTAGAAACTATCTGCTCCTTTGTTTTCCAATGCACTCATTTCATCTTTATAACTTTCACCTGTAGTCTTTAATACATGCTTGATTTCAGCAATAGCGATTACAGGGAAGTATTTAGAGAAAAGGAAATAACATGTAAAGAATAACCCAAATGTTCCGAGATAGAAACCAACCTCCCAAATAGATGGTCTGTAATACACTGACCAAGAAGAAGGAAGATAATCGCGGTACAATGAAGAAACAATGATTACAAAACGTTCAAACCACATACCAATATTCACTACGATACTCATGATGAAAGTGAATGTTACGTTTCTTCTCAACTTTCTAAACCAGAATAGCTGTGGAGAAATTACGTTACATGTCATCATCAACCAGTAGCTCCAGCCATAAGGACCGGCAATTCTGTATTTGAAGAAAATATCTTGCTCGAATGGCACCATGCTGTACCATGCCATGAATAATTCAGTTAGATACGCGCAACCTACAATTGAACCTGTCAATACAATCACCTTGTTCATTGCTTCAATGTGCCCAAGTGTGATATAATCTTGCAAGTTCATCACCTTTCTTGTAATCAACATCAATGTTTGTACCATCGCGAATCCAGAAAAGATCGCACCTGCAACGAAGTAAGGAGGGAAGATGGTAGTATGCCAACCAGGCACAACAGAAGTTGCAAAGTCGAACGATACGATAGTGTGTACTGACAATACAAGTGGAGTAGATAGTCCTGCCAACACCAACGACAAACTCTCGTGACGCTGCCAGTGCTTGGTACTTCCGCTCCATCCAAATGATGCAAGACCATATAAGTGTTTGCGCAATTTTGTTTTAGCACGATCTCTTATAGTTGCCATATCAGGCAACAATCCAGAATACCAGAATAAAAGTGATACAGTGAAATAAGTTGAAATCGCAAATACGTCCCACAACAATGGAGAATTAAAATTTGGCCACAATGGTCCGCGTGTATTTGGATAAGGCAAAGTGAAGAATGCCATCCATACCCTTCCCATGTGGAAGATAGGAAACTGCCCTGCGCACATTACGGCGAAAATGGTCATTGCCTCTGCAGCTCTGTTTACCCCTGTTCTCCATCCTTGACGGAACAACAACAAAATTGCTGAAATCAATGTACCAGCATGACCAATACCAACCCACCAAACGAAGTTGGTGATGTCCCAACCCCATCCGATCGTTTTATTTACATTCCACTGGCCGATACCATAAGTTACCTCACGGTATACGGAGTACACTCCAAACAATAGAAATACTACTGATACATAAAAGCCGATATACCACAAACGTGTAGGCTTTACTTCAATGGTATGCACAATATCGTTTGTAACCTGACCATAGGTTTTGTTACCATTCACCAATGGTTCTCTTAACTGTGATTCGTACTTTGTTAGACTCATGCTTGGTCGTTTATGAGATAATACTCTCTAATTTTTTAATGTGCCGCTGCTTCTTTTTTTTCTTCTTTGTGTTCGCCATGTGCCGCAGGAGCTGCATGCTCTTCTTCAACTACACCAACTTTACGATCAGTATTTCTGATCTTAGCGAGGTAGCTTACACTTGGCAATACGTGAAGTTGCTCCAATGAATAGAATAATCTGTTTGTTTGCTCTTCATTGCGAATCTTGCTAACTGGACTATTCTTATCATTTACATTACCAAATACAATGGCGTTGGTTGGACAAGCTTGCTGACAAGCAGTTTTGATATCCCACTTACCATCAGCACCTGTTTCAAGCGGTCTGTTTTCTTTTTTCGCTTTGAGTTTTCCTTCCTGCAAACGCTGTACGCAGAAAGAACATTTTTCAATTACACCACGAGACCTTACAGTAACATCAGGATTCAATACCATTCTGGTAAGATCATCATTCATCATCATTACCGAATCATCCAATACTCCACGCTGATTGTCGCCGAAGCTATCCGCTCCATAATAATCAGCCCAGTTGAAACGACGAACTTTATAAGGACAGTTGTTGGCACAATAACGAGTACCAATACAACGATTGTATGTCATCTGATTCAACCCTTCACTGCTGTGGTTGGTTGCGTTAACCGGACAAACATTCTCACAAGGTGCGTTGTCGCAATGCTGACAAAGCATTGGCATGAACACCACGTTCAAATCATCCAAATTATCATTACCAGAATCATCTCTGTAAGTAGCATAATAACGATCGATCCTTAACCAATGCATTTCATGTGAACGCAATACTTCTGATTTACCAACAACTGCAACGTTGTTTTCTGAAGTACACGCAACAGTACAAGCTCCACATCCGATACATGAGTTGAGGTCAATGCTCATTCCCCATTTAGCACCTGGATAAGGATAGTTAGGATATAAAGTTCCTTCTGCACGATAGTCACCTGTTTCCTTAGCATAATCTTCTACCAACTCATTGCGCTGATCTTTAAGAATGGTTGGATTCTTTTTGAACTCATCCAATGCAAACTCACGAATCACTTCATCACGACCCTCATACTGATTATGCGTTTGTGTATAAGCAAGTTTGAAAGTTTCTTTGGTTTTTTCAACTGCTGCATTTGCAACGGAATAAGTAAATGTATTGCTGAAACCAACCCATGAGAAAACATTCTTTCCAACATTGGCTGCAGCCTTACCAGCTTTTTCAGATCTTCCATATCCAACTGCAATAGCAATTACATCTTTGTGCATACCAGGCACAACAAGCACTGGAAGTGAAATTTCTTTTTGACCAACTGTAATTTTAATCACTGGCTTCTTTACTTCTACTTCATAATCATCATCCACTTTAATTCCCAATTCTTTTGCAGTTGCAAATGAAATAATAGCATAATTATCCCAAGTTGCTTTTGTAATAGGATCAGGCATTTCTTGCAACCAAGGATTGTTGGCTTCTTTACCACTACCCAATGCTACTTTAGCATAGAGTACAATTTCTTTTCCTGAATTTTTTCCTGCAGTTACAGTTGATGCAGCACTTGCAAATGCTGATCCATTGTATGAACCTGCACTTGATGCAGATGGAGTTTCTAACACCCCATCACGCAAGGCTTTATCCCATGCATCCTGCGAGCCAAACTTGCTGCTCCAATATTGTTTGAAATAATCACCATATGATGTATCATTTCCGCTCCATTTCAACAATGAAGTTTGAAAAGCTCTTGTTTTGAAAAGAGGTGCAATAGTTGGTTGGATGAAACTCACATAACCAGATTTGATTTCTGCATCACCCCAGCTTTCAAGGAAGTGGTGATCAGGAATTTGATATTTACACAACACACTGGTTTCATCTTCTCTATCATTGAATGAAACAGAAACAGCAACTTTTGCTATTCCGCTTTCAAATTTCTTTGCATCAAAATAATCGTAAGCAGGATTCACACCATGAATCAACAATGCACCAACAGCACCATCATTCATGTCTTTTACCAACTGCACCATGGCAGCATCATCACCCTGACGCGTATTCAAAGTTGTTCCCCAATCAATCGTGTTGCCATAAGCACCCAATTGATGGTTGATCGCATTAACAATCAACTGAAGAGTAACATCATTGCTTCCACTTACCACCAATGAAGCACTACCAGATGCTTTCAACGCATCAGCAGCCAACTTGATTCCTTTCTTTAATCTGTCATCAGACAATGCTGGAGCAGATACTGATCCGCCAATAGCAGCATATAAATTCAATGCAACAGCTGCAGCTTCACTCGGACGATGAACAAAACGATCGTCAGCGTTTGCACCTGTAAGACTCAACATACTCTCAAATTGAATATGCTTGCTCATTTCAGGATGTTGCTGATTGATCTTTCTTCCAGCAGCATACTGACGTGCATATTCAATCGGACTCAACCATGTTCCAAGAAAATCTGCTTCCAATCCAACAATGGTTTTTGCTTTATCAAATTGATAAGATGGGATTGCCCTCTTACCAAATGAAGACTGATTCGCATTCAATAAACCACTTGATGAAAGCGCATCATATTGAACGTGACGAGCACCAGGATATTTTGAAAGAAAAGATGCAATTACACTTTTTGTTGTTGAAGAAGTAATGGTTTCAGTAAGCAATACAACTTGCTTGCCTGCAATTCCACTCATTCCCTCTGCAACCATTTTATCAAAAGCATCGAACGTGCTAACCTCTTTGCCATTGGCCAAAGGAAAACGCAAACGAGCTGTATCATATAAACCAAGTACTGAAGCTTGCACACGTGCAGAAGTACCACCATTTGTTATACTCGACAAATCATTACCCTCAATCTTGATAGGTCTTCCGTCACGCACTTTAGCTACAACCGGGACTGCATCACCATCCAACGTATATGTAGTAGCATAATAATTTGCAACACCTGGAATAATGGTATCAGGCTTATTCAAGTATGGAATACTCTTCTTAACAGGCATCTCACAACTTGCAGCAGCTGCAGCAGCAGCTGTACTAAATCCGAGATATTTCAAGAAGTCCCTACGTGGAGATGTTGCATCCAATAACTCATTGAATTCGTCTTGTACCCTTTCCTGGTAATTTTCACTGCTCTTCAATTCACCAAAACTCTGCCAGTATTTTTTTTGCTTCATAATTATGTTTGGGTTGAACTTTAGGATGAGATGTTTTGTGTATTATATTAATAGTGACACTTCTGACATTCTGTTCCACCAATCTTCTCTACAGTTACACTATCCAATTTCTTGTTCTTCATGTCCTCATGGAACTTCTCATAAATACTGTAGAATTTATTATCAGCGAACTGAACTTTTGTTTCTCTGTGACAATTCACGCACCATCCCATGCTCAAATCTGAGAACTGATACACTTCATCCATTTTCTGGATTTCACCATGACATGTTTGGCACTGCTGTTTTCCTGCATTCACGTGCTGAGCATGGTTGAAGTAAACATGATCAGGCAAATTATGTATGCGAATCCATTCGATAGGTTTGCCTTCTCCATTGTATTGCTTTGTTGTTGGATTCCAACCAGCAAACTTGTATAATTTTTGAATTTCAGCAGTTCCATCAACTTCTGTTCCGTCTTCACGATACAACTTCGGACCTTTTGCGTATTCATTGATTCCCATGTGACAGTTCATACAAACATTCACTGATGGAATATTCGCATGTTTGCTTTCCTGTGCACCACCATGGCAATACAAACAATTGATTTGATTGATGCCAGCATGCACAGTATGTGAATAGAATATTGGTTGCTCTGGTTGATAATTTTGTGAACGCCCTAATCCTTGAGCACCTTGAAACAACATATAACCACCACCCAAGAAAAGTAAAATTGCAAATACTGCGATGTAAACTTTGTTGCGATAAAAAGGTACTGGCTCTGCAGCTGCTGTTCCTTCTGCTTCATCAGACATTTTTCTAAGGTTGCTGTTTACTTGCAACAAGATCAATGCAATCACCGCCAAAATAATCGTGAGGATTCCGTACAACAAATTAGAATCTGATTCACTTGCTTGCGCTGCAGGAGATGTTCCGCCAGCAGCAGGAGTAGCCGCAGCAGCAGCTTTTGCACCACCTTCGTTGATATACGTCAAGATCGCATCAATGTCTCCATCTTTTAATTCTGGAAACGCAGTCATCTGAATTTTGTTGTACTCATTGTACACAGTAACTGCACGTGGGTAACCTTTTTTGATAACAGCAGCACTGTTTCTTACCCACTCATATAACATCTTCTTATCGTCCCAACGATCTTCTACTCCCTTCAATGCTGGTCCAACCAACTGCTTGTCAATCGCGTGACAAGAAGCACATTTTTGATTGAACAAAGCCTTACCATCTTGTGCATGTGCACCAATAGATAAGTTCAAGAAAGTCAATAAAATAGTTGCGGAAAATAAATTTTTGAAAAAGCCTTTTTTCGTATTCATACCCTCAGTGAATTGTGTTGAAATTGTTGGGCACCTATGGTTGGCCGCAAATTTACTGCATGAATTCAACAATATATCAACATTGTTAATTTTTTTTTGATGTCGATCTATACTGCAATTCAATGCGTTACAATGCTAAACAAAGAGAAATTGTCATAAAAATGTATGATGTTCGTCATAAAATATTTAACAGTTTAAATTAAAGGGGATCAGTCGTTTTTTTTCTTCTCTTTGCAACATGTTCAAGAGCCTTCAAAAGAAATGGAAAGTCAGTCCAAAACAATTGGTGCTTATCCTCTGCACATTTGCCACGACCGGTACGCTAACGGCCTATATCTCTAGAAGCATCACTGAATGGCTTCAGCTTGACCCAGTAAATGATTGGGAAATGAGACTGGCATTGCGTTTGATCGTCTTGATCTTTGGATACCAAATCATCATCCTGATCGTTTCTTTTTTCTTCGGACAATTCAAATTCTTTTGGAATTATGAGAAGAAAATCCTCAGAAGAATGAAGATTATGAGTCCAGCTTCTGCCAACATCGCCATTTTCGCATCAGGGAAAGGCAGTAATGCAGAAAAAATCATACAATACTTTGAAAATCATAAATATATACATATAAAATTAATTGTATGTAACAAGCCGGGTGCAGGAGTATTGGAAATTGCCTCCAAAAATGGTATCCCAACATTGATGCTGGAGAAAAAGGGCTTTTATGAATCCGATAAATTCTTACAAGATATTGTAAATCAAAATATTACACATATAATTTTAGCCGGATTTCTGTGGAAAATTCCCGAGAATTTGATAAAAGCCTTTCCTCAACACATTATTAATATACATCCTGCACTTTTGCCAAAATTTGGTGGAAAGGGTATGTATGGCGAAAAAGTACACCAGAGCGTATTGGCTGCCAGAGAAAAAGAAAGCGGCATCACCATCCACTTGGTTGATGAAGAATATGACCATGGAGATCATATTTTTCAGACGACTGTTAGCATAGCACCCTCTGAAACCCCTGATTCACTGGCAGAAAAAATTCATGCACTCGAATATCAACACTTCCCAACGCAGATAGAAAAGTGGATCAATAAGTAATCATCTTTGTGCTTCATAAAATCATCATATCATCCCTACTGATTGTTTTTTCAATCCAATCACAATCCCAAATTTGGCTAACTGGTAAAGTGTATGATTCTACAAGAATGGTTACCATACCTTCTGTAAAAGTGTTTACTAAAAAAGGCGCTGTCACCTATACTGACTCGATTGGAAGATATGGAATGACCGTTGATAAAAACGACTCCATTGCATTTACCTTCATGGGCAAATCAACAATATTCTTCCCCGTCAAAGAGATCAATTATCCCGCTGGATTTGACATTTCACTGCAAGTAACTGTGCAAGACAAATACAAAACACTCAAAGAAATTGTAGTCATCAAAAAATCTTACAAGCAAGACTCCATTGAAAATAGAGAACGCTACAGGAAAGTATTTGAATTTGAAAGAGGTGGATTGCAAATTTCTGAAACTGGAACAATGGGAGGTACACCTGGATTGGATCTCACCAGCTTAATCAATTCTTTCAGATTCAAAAGAAACAAATCACTTCGCTCATTACAAAACAGACTAATAGAGGAAGAGCAAAGAAAATTTGTCGATAGCAGATTCACAAAACAACTTGTAAAACAGATAACCGGACTCACTGGAACAAATCTTGAAAAATTCATGGTTGCCTACAGACCCCCATATGAATTGGTGGCCTATGCAGAAGAATACCAATTCTATCAATATATATTAGATGCCTCACGGTATTTCAAATCAGGCATCATTACTAAACCAACTCTTAAATAAGTAGCCCCTTTTTGTTAACTTCAATAACAATTGAATTAAATATTGAAGTCAACAATGAGACAACTTTTATTTTTATTGATAGGAATTTATACTTCCCAGTTTTCATTTGCACAGTCACATAAAAAAATTCATACCGATGCAATCGTTATCGATACACACAACGATTTCATCAGTACTAGCATTGAGAAAAAAGTAAGCTTTGAACAATCGCTCAAAGGAATTACTCATTCTGATTTAAAAAGAATGAAACAAGGAGGAATAGATATTCAAATTTTTTCCATCTTTTGTGATGAAAATTATGGAAAGGGAACAGCTTTCGCATTTGCCAACCAAGAAATGGATTCGATGTATGCAATCATCAAAAGAAATCCAACGAAAACAATGCTTGTAAAATCACCGGCAGATCTTGAAGCCGCTGTAAAAGCTGGGAAACTTGGCTGCATGATGGGTGTTGAGGGAGGCCATATGATTGAAGACAGATTGGATTATTTAGATAGCTTATATCAAAGAGGCGCACGATACATGACGCTGACTTGGAACAATAGTACCGAATGGGCAAGTTCCGCAGCAGATGAAAGAGCAAATGCCAATTTGGGTCACCCTTATGGACTAAACGCATTCGGTGAAAAAATAGTTCAACACATGAATGCACTTGGAATGATCGTTGACATCTCTCATGTTGGTGAAAAAACATTTTATGATGCAGTACGCATTTCAAAAAAACCTGTAATTGCTTCACACAGCTGTGCATACTCACTTTGTCCGGTTCCCAGAAACATGACAGACGATCAAATCAAAGCATTAGGTAAAAACGGTGGTGTGATTCACCTGAATTTCAATTCTGGATTTGTTGACAGCAGTTTCCCTGCAAAAAATCGTGCATTTATTAAAAAACATCAAGCAGAAAAAGACTCGCTGTTAAAATTAAACCCAAGTGATTTTTTTGCAAACATGCGCATCAATGAAAAATATAAATCTGAAATTGATGATGCAAGACCAACACTTTCACAATTGCTTGATCACCTCGATCATATTGTGAAACTGATTGGAGTAGATCACGTTGGACTGGGATCGGATTTTGATGGAATCAATTCATCACCAAGAGAACTAAATGATGTCGCTGATATGCCCCTGATTACAAAAGCATTATTGGAAAGAGGTTACTCCAAAACTGATATCAAAAAAATTTTAGGTGGCAACTTCATGCGTGTATTTAAAGAAAATCAACAATGAGAAAGATTTTAATCATCACATTTCTAACGCTCACTCATATTTCATTTTCACAATCAAAAGCTGATATTGAAAGATGGGAAGCAAGTTCCAAGAGGGTAAATATCATTCGAGATAAATGGGGAATTCCTCACATATTCGGGAAGACAGATGCTGACTGTGTATTTGGGTTGCTCTATGCTCAATGTGAAGACGATTTTCAAAGAGTTGAAATGAATTATATCACCATGCTGGGAAGAACCAGTGAGGTTAAAGGCGAAGAGCATGTGTATGAAGATCTTCTTGTAAAAATGGTTATCGATTCTGCTGCTTCAGTAAATGATTATAACAATAGTCCAGACTGGATGAAAAAACTACTGAATGCCTTTGCAGATGGTGTTAATTATTATCTGTACAAACACCCAAATGTAAAACCTGCATTGCTAAATGCGTTCAAGCCATGGTATCCACTTACCTACACAGATGGAAGTATTTCTGCCATTCAAACAAGTAACCTGACAGCAAAGGATATTCAAAATTTCTATGAAGGCATTTCATCTGATCTATCTCATATCAAACAAAAAGATCACGAACAACTGATTGGCTCGAACGGATTTGCTATTGCACCTTCTAAAAGTATTTCTGGAAATGCCATGCTGTATATCAATCCACATGTAACATTTTATTTCAGACCGGAAGTGCATATGATGAGTGAAGAAGGTTTAAATACATACGGAGCAGTAACATGGGGACAATTTTTTGTATACCAGGGTTTCAATGAACATTGTGGATGGATGCATACTTCAAGTGAAGCAGATGTTGCAGATTTATTTGAAGAAACCATCATCAAAAAAAATAATGAACTCTTCTATAAACAAGATAATACCCTAAAGCCAGTTAAGGTTTATTCAGTTGATATTAGCTACAAAACAAATAATGGAATCATCAAGAAACAATTCAATGTTTATTCTACACATCATGGTCCTGTGATGGCAAAAGAAGATGACAAGTGGATAACCATGCAATCGAATAACAGATCACTAAACGGATTGATACAATCATGGAGCAGAACAAAAGCAAAAACATTTGCAGAATTCAAAGCAACAATGGACTTGAGAGAAAATGTTTCTAACAATACTGTTTACGCCGACGATCAAGGAAACATCGCCTATTGGCATGGAAATTTTATGCCAAAAAGAGATATTCGTTTTGATTGGAATGATAAAGTAGACGGATCAACATCCGCAACAGATTGGAAAGGCCTGCATACTGTCGATGAAACTGTACACCTTTATAATCCATCCAATGGTTGGCTGCAAAACTGCAATTCAACTCCGTTTACAGCAGCCGGACCAGGTGTAATTTCAAAAAAGAAATATCCTGCTTACATGGCACCCGACAGAGAAAATTTCAGGGGCATCAATGCAGTTAAATTATTGAGCAACAGCGGAAAGTTGGATGTAAATGGACTGATCAAAATTGGTTATGACACTTATTTATCTGCTTTTGATATTTTACTTCCTTCTCTTTTTTCATCAACCAAAACACAAATCGCAGACAATATCAAACCCGATATCATGAAAGCGATTCAGGTGCTAAATGAATGGGACAGGAGATCTTCTGCAAATTCTGTAGCAACTACTATTGCTATCATGTGGGCAGAACGCGTATTGCCATACTTGATGAAAGATAAAAAAGGAGATATTGATCTTACGCTTGAACTTTCACGTTTATTGAAGGAAATGCCTGACAATGAAAAAATCTATTACCTGCAAGACGTGCTCAAAAAACTAAAAACAGATTTTGGTACATGGGAAGTCAAATGGGGAGATATCAATCGCTTTCAAAGAATTGAAAATAAATTAAGTCCACATTTCGATGATGCACAACCCAGCATTCCTTCACCATTCGCATCTTCCATGTGGGGAAGCTTACCTTCCTTCAATAGCAGAAGTGTAGACAATACTAAAAAAAGATATGGTTACGGGGGAAACAGTTTTATCTGTGCAGTAGAATTTGGTAAAAAAATTAAAGCAAAGTCATTGTTAGCTGGGGGAGAAAGCGGTGACGCCAATTCTAAACATTTCAAAGATCAGGCTGAAATGTATACGAAGGGACAATTCAAAGATGTTCTATTTTATAAGGAAGACATCTTAAAAAATACCGAAGAACAATATCATCCAGGAGAAAGAAGAAAATAAATCACATGAAAAAAATATTTGCCATTGCATTCCTGCTCATCACATATGTTGGTCATGCACAAGAAATAGGACTACAACTTTACTCCATAAGAAATGAAGTCAAACAAGATCTGAAAGGCACCTTGCAAAAAATTCGATCGATGGGTATAAAGAAACTGGAAGGTGGAGATACCTATGGAATGCCGGTTGAAGATTTCATGAACATGATTCATGAAATGGGATTCCAGATGAATGGAATTGGTGTTGACTATGATGCTTTAACAAAAGATCTTAGTCCAGTGATCGAACAAGCCAAAAAAATGGGAGCCAAAAATGTAATATGTTTTTGGATAGGGCACAAAGGAGATGACTTTGTGATGGCAGATGTTGAAGAAGCTGCAAAGAGATTTAATCGCGCAGGTAAAATATTGAAAGAAGCAGGACTCCGATTCAGTTATCATGTGCATGGCTATGAATTTCGTCCTTCTCCAAACGGAACATTGTTTGATGAGCTCATGCTAAAAACCAATCCTAAATATGTTGATATAGAATTGGATGTTTATTGGGCAAAACAAGGTTGCGCGGATCCAGTAGAGATCATTAATAAATACTCCTCACGCGTTAAAATGCTACACCTGAAAGACAGGGAAAAAGGAATGGCATGCAATAATAAGGGTTATGCCGACGAAGAGACCAATGTGGTATTAGGACAAGGAGACGTAAACATTGCAGAAGTAATGAAAGCTGCAAAAAAAGCAGGTGTAAAACATTACTTCATAGAAGATGAATCATTTCGCGTGATGAAACAATTACCTCTCAGTATTGCCTATTTAAAGGGACTCAACTAAACAACCACGAGCTCATAATAATCTGAAGGATTCAAATATTCTTCAGCCAGTTGTTTCAATTCTTTTGACGATATTGATTTAATGGTATCAATATAATAATTGAAGTGATCTTCGGTCATTCCGTGTAGTATCAAATTTTTCCATCGTCCAATAATATGGAAAGGCCCATCTAAATCACCCAACAACGTACCAATCAGATAATTTTTTACAAGTAGTAATTCATCTTTACCAACTTCATGTAAACGCAACTGTTCCATTTCATGATATACTTCTTTCACAGTTGCTTCACAAACATCCCTACCGGCTTCAGTACTGATCAAGATGGCGCTCGCATGAATATGATTCATGAGATAACTGTAAATCCCATAAGTATACCCTTTGTCCTCACGAATATTTGTCATGAGCCTTGACCCAAAGAATCCACCGAACAATACATTCAGCACTTGCAACTTTTGAAATACAGGATCACTTGGGATAGGGCAGGGACGCGCAATGCGAATCGCTCCTTGCACACCATCTGGATCATTCAAAATATTCAATTTTTTTTCAGGGGAAGGAACAATTGAATGTTCAAGGTCTTTACTCACTGTTTTATTGAAAGGCAGGTTGCCAAAATATTTATTGAGCAATTCTCTATAATCATTTGGCAGGATGCCTGCTGAAAAAATTGTACAGTGTCCATTTTTATAAAATGAATCGTAATGCTGAATTAATTCTTCTCTAGTCAATGCATCATAATCATTCATTTCACTGTATACTCCATAAGGATGTTTATCACCAAATAGCAATGCATCAATTTTTCTTCCTGCAATAAAATCGCACTTTTTCAGATTTACTGCCAGACGCTGCTTCATGTTCTGTTTGTAAATCATCAACTCTTCTTCTGGCATGATTGCATCCAGAAATAATTCTTGTACCAGTGGCAGTATATGCGCTAACTGCTTTGATAAACAATGAAGTGATACAACTGCTGTTTCATTGTAACAGCTTCTGTTTAGGTATGCGCCATAAAAATCAACGAACTCGTTGATCTCATAAGCAGATTTGCTGCTGGTACCATTTTTAAGCAAAAAATTTGATGCAGAGGCAATCAATTTTTTCTGCTCAAACCAATTCCCAGCCTTGAATACCCATTCAATTTGAACCACTTCCTCAGTACCTGCCTGAACATTATATACAGTTACTCCATTATCAAGTTGAAACAATTCAGGTTTCTTGAGTGCAATTTGGTATGCAACTGCATCTTTAATATCTGGAGCGATGGATCGATTTAACATGTTGATTTTTTTAGTTTGCCAAATACCAAATGGTATTGCTGTTGGTATCTCTAAGCACTTCTTTTGCCACACGCTGAAGATCTGCAGTATTTACAAGTTGGTATTTTTTAAACTCCTCATTCATCAAATTTCCATCACCAAGTAATTCATAAAAGGCAAGACTACCTGCGCGATTCATAACACTCATATCCTCAAATGCCATTACACTCTCTGTTTTATTTTTTACTTTTTCCAACTCACGCTCGTCAACCAATTGCTCTCTTACTTTATTTAACTCTAATTCAATTGCTTCTTCTGCCAGTTTAATATCAATACCTTTCACCAATTGACCCTCAATGGTAAAAAGACCTCTATCAAGACTCCCAAAATGATAACAATTGATATGTGCAAACAATTGCTTCTCTTTTACAAGGGTTTGATATAACCTAGATGATGCACCTCCACCCAAAATATCAGTAAGCAAATCAGTTACATAATAGTCCTGATCAAATCGAGATGACATGTGCCATGTTTTATAAATCGCATCCATAGGCACATTCCTTTTTAAAGTAATTCTTCTCTCTTCATTTTGCATTGGCTCCTCTGCAATATTTCTTATATATTTTTCACCAGAAGGAATACTACCAAACCATTTTTCAGCCAATTGTCTTACATGTGCTGTTTCAACATTTCCTGCAACAACCAAAATAGCATTAGAAGGTGTATAGTGTTTAAAAAAGAAATGCTTTACATCATCCAGTTGGGCATTTTCGATATGAGACAACTCTTTACCAATCGTCATCCATTTGTATGGGTGCACCTTGTATGCAAGATCACGCATAATATGCCATACATCACCATAAGGTTTATTGATATAATGCTCTTTGAACTCTTCACATACAACCTTTCTCTGAACATCAAGACTTTTTTTACTGAATGCAAGACTTAACATCCTGTCACTCTCTAGCCAAAATGCAGTCTCTAAATTTTCAGCTGGAAGCTGACAATAATAATTGGTCAGATCATTAGTTGTGTAGGCATTGTTCTCTCCTCCAGCAAGTTGCAGGGGTTCATCATACTCAGGAATATTTATAGAGCCGCCAAACATTAAATGCTCAAACAAATGTGCAAACCCAGTTTTTGATTCAACTTCATCTCTTGCACCTACATCATATAAAACATTGACAACAGCCATTGGTGTACTTTGATCCTGATGCACCAATACTTTCAATCCATTGCTCAATACAAAACGATCAAATTTTATCATGCTGCGAAATTAGTTATAATATGCTGATAGGCTTGAGATTTAGTGTGATTAAATCACCATCTCTTGAAATAAGAAAAGTTAATTTCTGTTTCACTTGCTGCAATAGTAACCTATAGGAGTGAATCGTTTTAGAAAAATCACCATTGATGGCAAGGATAAAATCATTTTTCCTGAAACCTGCTTTCTCAGCTGGAGAACCAGGCGCAACACCATCAATCATTATCTCACCGTCGATTTTATATATAGCCAGACCAGTATATGCATAATCGAAGAAATCCTTAAACTGTGAATTAGGAACAATATGCAACTCCTGCTTTACATAATTGAAAGTTGTATTGAATCTTCGCAATAAATCATTCCCCAGTAATCCTCCAATAAATGGATAGTTGGTTACATTGACAACATCGTCAAAAATATGTGTGGGGACTTTCCTAAACTTATAAGGACCTATTTTCAGCCATTTCACCGTTGTTAACCTCATTGTCATTTTTCCTCCAAGTCCTTCGGCTTGAGTAATAACAGGAGGTTTTCTTTTTCGATGAAGAACTGCACTATCATTGGCAAAATTTTCAGATAGTAAAAAATTTAGTCCCGCTCCTGTATCAAAATAAAATCTTTGAAAAAATTCTTTGCTGTCTTTGAACTGAGTTTGCTGAATGGGAATAGCTGTAAAAATTGGATTCAGCATATAACCACTTTTAGGATACTTGTACTCTCCAGTTGTATAAACAGTTATAAGTGATTGATCGTAATTTATATTTACGATGTATCGAATAAAAAAAGAATACCCGATGATTCCATCAATTTTTATTCCATATACACTTGAAAGTATTTCATAATCATTGACATGGAAATTCAAGCGGTCTACTTCCAAACCTGGAAAGTAAAGCGTGGCATCATTTAAAAAAGAAACAGTCTTCACACCTCCAATACCTTTTATTTTTTTATTAGAGGGTACAACAGGTATTTTATTTTTTTCAACTGTTATGGAGTCAAGTGAAATGCCACCACTTCCGGTATCTAAAATAAAATTCAAGCTATCTGGATAATTATTCAGCTTAGCCTTTACGATGATCACACCACCAGAAAGCAATTGAAAAGGAATCGTAGTAAGTTTTTTTGCCTGAGGCTCAATAAACTGTTCTTGTGCACCAGCTGAAATTGTGCCAAGAAAGATCAAACTAACCCATATACTATTCAACAAATTCCTCATTCCAAACATTTTATAGCTGCCTTTCTAATTTACAACAATCGATTAAGGATTGTTTAAACGATGCACTAACTTTGCAAAACGATTAACAATATACAATGAGCGAATTGAAGGATTTGTACCAAAAAGCATTGGCTTTCGAATTTTTAACTGCTGAAGAAGGATTGCATCTTTTTAAAGAAGCACCCCTAACAGAATTGATGCATATTGCCAATGCATTACGCATTAAACAAGTCCCACACGGAAAAGTAACTTGGCAGATTGACCGTAATGTCAATACAACCAACGTTTGTATAGCCAATTGTAAATTTTGCAACTTTTACAGAATACCGGGTCACCCTGAAGCATACATCACGGATATGGACACCTACAGGAAAAAAATTCGTGAAACACTCAAATGGGGTGGCGACCAACTTCTTTTGCAAGGAGGACATCATCCTGAGTTGGGATTAAAATATTATGTTGATACTTTTCGTGCCATTAAAGCAGAATTCCCAGATATCAGATTGCATGCTTTAGGCCCCCCTGAAGTTGCGCATATTACAAAACTGGAAAAATCAACACATACTGAAGTATTGAAAGCATTGAAAGATGCGGGAATGGATTCTTTGCCTGGTGCTGGTGCTGAGATTTTGGTGGATAGGGTAAGAAGACTGGTAAGCAATGGTAAATGTGGTGCACAAGAATGGTTGGATGTAATGGCTGCCGCTCATCAGCTAAACATTACAACATCTGCAACAATGATGTTCGGACATGTTGAAACACTTGAAGAAAGATTTGAGCACTTGATCAAAATAAGAGAGGTTCAATCACGCAAGCCTGAGCATGCAAAAGGATTTTTAGCTTTTATTCCTTGGACATTCCAAGACGTTGATACTTTGCTCGCAAAAATCAGAGGTGTTCAAAACATGACTACCCCTGAAGAGTATATTCGAATGATTGCAATCAGCAGAATCATGTTGCCTAATGTCAAAAATATTCAGGCATCATGGTTAACTGTGGGAAAGAAAATTGCACAAATATGTTTGCATGCTGGTGCAAACGATTTTGGCAGCATCATGTTGGAAGAAAATGTAGTAAGCGCTGCAGGTGCACCTCACAGATTTACATACAAGACTATTCAGGAAGCCATCAAAGAGGGTGGATTTGAACCTCAGCTGAGAAACCAGGAATATGATTGGAGAACATTGCCTGATGCAATTGAGGAGCAAGTCATTAACTATTAATTGATATGTAATGGAATACTCACGCATTTATTCCATTCATGACCAAGCAATTACTTTTGAATTTGCTGATGAGATCAGCGAGGTAGTTAATATTCATGTAATTGATCTGAAACATTACATTGACGCAAATCCTTTTAAAGGACTGATTGAGTGTGTTCCAGCCTACAGCAGTTTAACTGTTTATTTCAATACGGATATCAATAAAAATGAAGTAATTGAATTGGTATCGAATTATAACTTAAAACTCACATCACAAACTTCAATACAGAATTCAAATATTATTACGATCCCAGTGTGTTATGAAATGGGTGAAGATATTGAATCCGTTGCCTCAAGACTAAACATTAAAAAAGAAGAAGTAATACAACTGCATACTGCTAATATTTACAGAGTGTATATGATTGGATTTACACCTGGATTTCCATACATGGGTACACTTCCAAAAGCATTAACGTTGCCAAGAAAAGATACTCCTTTATTAAATGTCCCTGCAGGAAGTGTAGCGATAGCAGGCAATCAAACAGGTATATACCCATTCAATACACCAGGAGGATGGCACATCATTGGAAGAACTCCAATAAAAATGTTTGAGCAAAAAAATACCCCATGCAGTTTTTTGAAACCAGGTGAGAGTGTGCAGTTTCAACCCATCAGCATCGAAGCATTTAATCAGTACAAATGAGCATCACAATAATCAAACCTGGATTCATGTGTAGCGTGCAAGACCTTGGAAGATGGGGCTACCAGGAGTTTGGAATTCCCATAAGTGGTGCAATGGATATTGGTGCAGCAATAATGGCCAATAGAATTTGTGGAAATGAAGACAATGAAGCGCTGCTGGAATGCACTTTACATGGAACAGAGATTCTATTGAATGAAACAACAATATTTTCAGTAACGGGTGGTGGGTCAATCGTGACAGTAAATGATGAACCTATAACTTTTAATAAACAAATTAAAGCAGTAGGTAATTCTACAATAAAACTTCATCCTCATCCAATTGGATGTAGATCATACATAGCTTTCTCAGGAGGATTGAATGTGAAGAAAGTATTAGGAAGCTACTCAACGTATACCTCAGCAATGATTGGAGGACAGAATGGAAAAAATTTAGAGGCTGGTGATTTGATTGAAGTAAAAAAGATTTCATCAGACCATAAAAAAGAAAATATAACAATCACAGCATCAGGATTTGGAAGCAGTAATTGGAAAGCGATTGCACCTGCTCTGCCTCATGTAAACGACATAGTAAAAATTAGATGTTACGAAGGTCCCGACTGGAATCTTTTCGATGAATCATCTAAAGCTGCATTATTCAATACTCGTTTTACCATTGGTAAAAATTCAAATAGAATGGGATTTCAGTTGGAAGGAACCAAATTGAATAGGAAGGAAGAGAAAGAACTGATTTCTTCTGCAGTCACAAAAGGTATCATACAAGTTACCAATCAAGGTATACCAATTATCCTAATGGCAGACGCACAAACGATTGGAGGATACCCAAGAATAGCAAGAGTTTTCAATGATGATATCAATCTGCTCGCACAATGCAGACCCGGAATGAAAATTCAATTCACATCAATTTAAACTAGTAAACTATTTAAACCCTTGTCAATTTTACAGGAGGCGTTTGGTTCGCATTCCACTGACATACATATATACTGTCATCTTCATCAATACAAACATCATGCCCGTGCATAAATACACGTGATACATCCTGTAAAGTTGGTTGCAGTATTCCATTTTGATACAATGGGATTGTACCACCTGGACTAGAGATCACTTTATTTTTTGCATCCAATATGGTGAGAAAGCCAGTGTTTGCGTTGCGTTTACCTTCGTTATCTTTCGACCAACATACTCCAGCATATAAATTTTGTCCGTGAATCACCGGACGACAAACATACATTCCTGGCAGATCAATCTTTCTTAAATACTTTCCATCGAGGGTAAATATTTTAAAACAACATTCTTCCCTGGAAGTACATATCAACACAGGATTATTTTTATCGCGCATATCAACAACAACTCCATGTGCATTCTTTAAATTATGCTCTGGATTTTCATTATTATGTCCGCCGAACTTTCTGATAAATTTTCCTTTGCTGTCAAATTGCAAAATATAATCAGACCCGTATCCATCAGCTACATATATATCGCCATTCGGTGCAACTGCTGTTTCCGTTGGAAAATATCTATCCTCATCTTTGTATACACCAATGGTATGAGGCTGAGCAAGAGAAAAGATAATTCTTCCCTTCAAATCAGTTTTCACAACATTCCCATGTTGTGACTTTCCTTTACCAGCAGCATCAGTGTAAAAACCATTATCAACAATCAATAAAAAATCTTCATCATTTTCTTTGCTGATGGTCAATCCATGTCCAGCAGGGAATGAATGTCCCCATGAATCAAGCAATTTCCCTGATTTATCAAAAACAAGAATATTATTATGTACATCATCTCCTACCATAATCAAGCGGCCCTTACTATCTTGAACCATTTCATGACAATTGATTAAGGGATGAGTGGTGGCATTGACTTTGGCCCAACCTTTATCCACCTTATATTTAAAACCATTGTGACCAATAACCAAGTCTTCCTGTACATTTTTATGAAGGATATTAAAAGCGAATGATTTACTGGCTAGCAATCCTGCAGAAGCTAAAGTAGCTGACTGAATAAATGTTCTTCTATTTTTCATTTCATGAATATAAAAAATTTTGTGGGGATTATCTATACATTTGGA
This sequence comes from Parafilimonas sp., assembly GCA_017856455.1. Taxonomy (GTDB): domain Bacteria; phylum Bacteroidota; class Bacteroidia; order Chitinophagales; family Chitinophagaceae; genus Pollutibacter. Next base: position 10,181 of record JAFMEZ010000017.1, on the reverse strand, counting down.
TATGAAGATTGATTTGAATTGCGACATGGGTGAGGGGATGCATACTGATGCTGAAATCATGCCATTCATCAGTTCAGCCAATATTGCCTGTGGAGGTCATGCTGGTAATGCATCAACCATACTGCAAACTATACAGCTTGCCAAAAAGTATAATGTAGCTGTTGGTGGACATCCATCTTATCCTGATCGAGATAATTTTGGAAGAGTAGAAATGTATTTGTCGGCAGAAGATATTTATAATGAAGTACATCATCAGACAGCACTGATCAAACAAATTGCCAATAAAGAGGGCTTAGCCTTGCATCATGTAAAACCACATGGCGCACTTTACAATACAGCTGCTAAGCATGAAATCATTGCAAAAAGTATTGCTGATGCAATCTTAGCTATAGATGCATCATTAAAAGTTTATGGATTACCATCAAGTGTATTTGAAAAAGTTTGTAAAGATGCTGGATTGGATTTTATTGGTGAAGGCTTTGCTGATCGAACCTATACAAATGAAGGTACACTCACACCAAGAAATTTACCCAATGCACTGATAACCGAAAAAAGTCAGTCAATTGAACAGGTAATGAAGATGATAACGCAAGGGAAAATTAAAACTACTTCAGGAACATCGATTAGCATGGATATAAAAACCATTTGTATCCATGGTGATGGTGAACATGCTGTTGAATTTGCTCAGCATATTCATGACACTTTGATAAATAACGGTATATTGATTACACATTAATCAAATAAGTTGAAAAAAATAAACTTCTCCTCACCACTGATAGCTGCTGCTTTTTTAATGGCAACATCTGCCATTGGTCCGGGTTTCCTTACACAAACAGCAATATTCACGAATAGCCTGTTGGCAAGTTTTGGTTTTGTGATTCTCATTTCAATCTTATTGGATATAGGAGCACAATTAAATATCTGGCGCGTGCTATGTGCAAGTGGAAAAAGAGCACAAGATGTAGCAAATGAGGTCATCCCAGGAGCAGGACATATGTTGACAATCTTGGTAGTAATTGGAGGATTAGCATTTAACTGTGGAAATTTAGCAGGAGCTGGAATGGGATTAAATGTATTGACTGGATGGGATGTAAAAATTGGTGCGGGCATCAGTGGACTAATTGCGATACTCATTTTTATCAATAAACAATCATTAAAATGGATGGACCTTTTTGCCAAAGCTTTGGGTTTGGTCATGATTGCATTAACTATTTATGTTGTGCTTGAATCGCGTCCACCGTATTTGAATGCACTTCACGATAGTTTTATACCTGATAAAATTGATTTCATGGCCATTATCACGCTAGTGGGTGGCACCGTTGGTGGATACATCAGTTTTGCTGGTGCACATCGGTTAATTGATGCAGGAAAAACAGGATCATCAAACATAGCATCAGTCAGTAAATCGGCAGTGTCAGCGATTCTTCTTGCATCAACTATGAGAGTACTTCTTTTTCTTGCTGCTTTGGGCGTAGTTGCTAAAGGGATTGCGTTGAATGCATCTAATCCTGCGGCGGACGTATTTCAAAAAGCTGCCGGCAATATTGGTTTTAAAATTTTTGGAATTGTCATGTGGAGTGCAGCAATAACTTCTGTTGTAGGTTCTGCATATACATCAGTATCATTTTTAAAATCTATGCATCCCATTTTTCATCGCAAAGAATCAATTGTACTTACATGTTTTGTTGCAGTATCGCTTGGTGTATTCATTGCAATTGGACAACCAGTAAAAATCTTGGTAGCAGTTGGAGCATTAAATGGATTGATTCTACCTGTTGCCTTGCTGCTGATTATTATAGCCTCTACCAAAAGCAAAATTGTGGGGAATTATAAACATCCAAAATGGTTGCAGATGTTTGGATGGCTGGTAATCATAGCAACACTTTTTCTTGGTGTCAAATCATTTATATAGTAACTAACTGAAAAGATATTCAACGTCTTCCTTAGATAGGCTCTTAACAAATCCGCTATCATCTGCAACAAGATCTCTCGCGAGATTTTTCTTTTTTTCCTGAAGTTGCATAATCTTATCCTCTATGGTATCTTTACAAATCATTCGGTAAGCAAAGATATTTTTAGTCTGACCAATACGATGTGTTCTGTCAATAGCCTGCTGTTCAACAGCTGGATTCCACCAGGGATCTACAATATATACATAGTCTGCAGCAGTAAGATTAAGACCAACACCTCCCGCTTTTAATGAAATAAGGAATACCCTTACTTCATCATTGTTCTGAAAACTTTGAATGGCCTTTTCACGATCAGGCGCAGAAGTACTTCCATCAAAATATTCAAACTTAACACCTAACTCTACAAGTTTTTCTCTGATCAAAGCAAGCATGCCCAAGAATTGAGAAAAAATCAATGCTTTATGGTTGCCTATATTTTCAGTGATCTCTCTTCCAATTTCATCAAGCTTTACTGAAACATTTGGCATTTTTTCTTGTTCATTCATAATAGCGGGTGAATCACAAATCTGACGAAGTTTCATCAAGCCCTGAAGAATAGTAAGCTGTGATTTATCAATTCCCTGCTCACTGATAACACCCATGATTTTATCACGATAATCATTGCGATAGGCATCATAGATATTGCGCTGTTCTTCTTCCATTTCACAAAATAGAATTGTTTCGATTTTCTCAGGAAGATCTTTTGCAACCTGTTCTTTTGTTCTCCTTAAAATAAATGGAAACAATAATTTTCTCAAATGATCTTTATGTTCCTTTTCTCCGAACTTGTCAATTGGTGTTGCAAATTCATTTCTAAAATACTCAACTGAACCAAGCATACCCGGATTTAAAAAATTCATTTGGGCATAAATATCAAACGTGTTGTTTTGCAATGGCGTACCACTCATACAGAGTTTGTTTTTTGCATTTAACAACAGAGCAGCTTTGGTTACTTTACTTTGCGGATTCTTAATTGCCTGAGATTCATCCAGCACAACATAATCAAACTCTACTTCTACCATGAACTTTATATCACTCCTTAATGTACCATAAGTAGTAATGATTACATCATGGTCTTCAAATCTTTTATTATTTCTGATCCGCTCTCCACCGTGATGTATGATGTAAGTAAGATTTGGCGTGAATTTTTTTATTTCGTTCTCCCAGTTAAACATGAGAGAAGTTGGACAAACAACAAGGGTAGTCATTTTCCCAAATTTCTCTTTGTACAGTTGTATAAATGAAAGCGCCTGTACGGTTTTACCCAAACCCATGTCATCAGCTAAAATTCCTCCCCATCCAACTTCATTGAGGTAGTTTAACCAATGGTATCCTGCAACTTGGTATGGTCTCAGCACATGTGAAAGGGCTTTTGGCGGATCAACTTCATTGATGCGATTGAATGACCTAAGACGATCATATTTTTCTTCCAATTTGATCATCACCTCTTCTTCATCAATCCCATTATATAGTTCATCAATGATGCTCAAGTGATATTTTGAAAGTCTCAGCTGGTCTTGTTTCCCTTCTCCAACTTTGAATAGCAGTGAATACTTTTTCAACCACTCTTCCGGCAGTATCCCTAAGCTTCCATCTTTTAATTGAACAAACTGTTGCTTGTTTTGGAGCGCCTTCTTGATATCATCAACAGTAACTTTCTGACCACCAAAAACAATATCCACTTTGGCATCAAACCAATCAATCCCATTTGAAATATATATTCTGGTTTCAGGTTTTGCTGTATTAAATCGAAAGTTTTTCAAGATTTCAAATCCCACTATAGGCACATTGGCTTCTTTCATTGCATCGATAAAAAGAAAAAACCAATTGTTCTTCAGTACTTCTGAACCTTTTAAAATTAAATTGAAACTGTTTTCAGCACGTGCAAAATTTGAATGAAGAGAAGTAATTCTTTGAATAAACGCTGCTTCGATTTCTGCATTTCGCTTAATCAATTTTAATTTACCTCCATCAGCTATATAAACTGTCTCTTTATCGCTGTGCTTCACCTCATATCCATGATAATCGAAAACAGGGGTAAAAATCAAATAATCATTTTTTTCCTGAAGCATCAACCGAAGCGTTGGTTCACCCTCAAATACATCCAACATAAGGGATTTATCAAAATCCACTTTGTATTTTCTGGCGAAAGGCAATACCTCCTGCTTTAAAAATTCAGGCCATTCTTCAATTGAAATTTGTGATTTTTTTTCTGTCGTGAAATGACCAATTGCTTCAATATCCTCCAAAGAATTCCAACAATACAATTGATTATTAAAAACAGGCAAAAGATTTGAGCTCCATTCATTAAGATTTAATGATACATCCCACTCTTCTACAAATATCAACGGAGTTATATCAACTTGCTTTTTCTTCAATTCTATTCTCAATCCTGGTTTCATCTTTCCTTCTCCTATACCAAGTTGTACAAGATTGGATGTCGTAAACATTTTGCCAGCAGGTAATTTAAAGAAGGCGGTACGTCCTTCATTCTCTGTAAACAGTTTTAGCAGTTTGGCATACAGATATTCATCTATCAGCGCTGTTGTTTCAGCTGGCAATCCTTCTTCTTCAGAATAAATAATATTTTCCCAAATGCCAGAGAACGGAGAATTTCTGCTCACAAATTTATTGATCTCACTGAATTGCAATTTTCTAACGGCATTCAACAAATTCACATCTTCATCAACAAGTTCATTTGCAGGAACATATTTTGTAAGATCAATTTGCTCAACTTTCCCAATATATTTCAATACATAAATATCAAATTCCCCAATAACGAGCTCAACTGAAAATCCAGGATATTTACCCGGAGTTTCTTTGAAAACAACACCTAATCGTTTGGAAGACTCTGCCTCAACCTGATCAATTTTATCTTCTTCAACAATGATTTCTTTTTTAATGATGGGCTTAGATTCTTCAACTACGCTGTTAACCCTTTTTATTGTCTGATCCAATACACGCAAAAAAGGTTTGCCATCCTTATAAGTAAATTCAAATTTTTTCTCCCAATCAGGATCCTTCATGCTATAACCATAAATCCCCAGTAGCTTATTCTTTTCTTTATCCCAATTCCTGATCACATCAAAATACTGTGAACCATATGCATTTAGTAGTTGTAAGAACAAAATCGCCTTGTGTAAACATATAGGATGTGCATCTTCTTTGCATTTGCAGGATGTATCAAAATTTCTTTCGTCGTTGCGTTGAATAACAATTGGAAATGATTCCCCATTCAAATCCAACCTCGCCTCAACCTTTTCTTCTTTGGCACTTAAGATATTTGCTTTATTGGTTCTTAGGAAAAGTTCTGCTTTTTCACAAACTTCTGCTGTAGCAAGCATCCTGATTGTCTTTAAATCAATTTGCTTCATTTTAACTACAGTATGCCGTTGTTCGTAACGAATGGTATTGTCGCCAATGATATTTTTATCAATCAGGTCCTGCAGCTGTAACAATGCAGCAGCTTCATGTCGACAGATATCGCCCAGGTTATACGGACAAGTACATCTCAATGAAAGTGCGCGGGCATCTTTATATTTCTGAATATGCACTTTATAAAAAGTGCTGTAATTATCATCTTTCACACGGAATGTAACTGATCCCAATAAATCGTCTGTTTCAACAAACTCCACAAAACCAATGGCGTGGATTTTTTTACCACGACGAATGACTTCATCCGTTCCATTGTTGTAAACAAATTTCAAGAGATGCGAAAGGGACATAATACAAACAGGTTAATCTGCGAAAATAAATGAAAACATTCCGCATGACATGAAAGATTTGATTAAAATAATCAACCTGTTTTCCTATCAAGAATTGTTTAGAAATCCCTTATCTTTAAAGATTTATCTTTTAGTGAGAGTCGCGCGTCACTTTGCTTCCTGAACATCCTTTCAAGAAATCCATGTCAGCTCCCAAATGTGCTTGTTCAACATGTTGTTGATACAATTGCACGTAACCTCTTGTAGCCTCAATATGTGAAGGCTTCCAGGCTGCCTTTCTCTTCGCCAACTCTTCATCATCAACCAGCAATTGTAATGTGCGATCATATACATCCAACGCAATCATATCACCCGTTTTGACCAATGCCAATGTTCCACCTTTTGCAGCTTCGGGAGAAACATGCAGCACAACTGTTCCAAAACCAGTACCACTCATTCTGCCATCTGAAATTCTCACCATGTCCTTCACTCCTTTCTCCAATAATTTTTTGGGGATCCCCATATTGCCAACTTCAGGCATGCCTGGGTAGCCAACAGGACCAACGTTTTTAAGTACCATAACAGATGTTTCGTCAATCTCCAATGCTGGATCATCAACACGTGCATGATAATCTTCAATGTTTTCAAATACAACAGCACGACCTGTATGTCGCATTAAATGTGAACTTGCAGCGCTTGGTTTGATGACAGCTCCATTTTCACACAAATTTCCTTTCAATACAGCCAATCCGGTTTCTTTCTTAAATGGATTACTGAGATCCCTGATCACGTCATCATTGTATGAAGTTGCATCCTTGTAATTTTCTTTCAAAGTTTTCCCATTTGCTGTTATGCAATCTGCATGCAAACGATCATGCATGGCTTTCATAACAACAGGCAGTCCGCCAGCATAATAAAAATCTTCCATGAAATATTGTCCCGAAGGTTGGAGATTCGCAAGCAATGGGATATCTGCAGAATTGATATGCAAATCCTCTAATGTCAAATCAATTCCTATTCTTCTAGCAATGGCAATGAGGTGAATGACAAAATTGGTAGAACCACCAATAGCAGCATTGATTCGAATCGCATTTTCAAAAGCCTCTCTCGTTAAAATATCAGAAGGTTTTAAATCTTCTTTTACCATTTCCACTATTCTGCTTCCTGAATACTGCGCCAATACTTTTCTTCTGCTGTCAGCTGCAGGTATAGCAGCATTTGAGGGAAGTGTTAAGCCCAATGATTCCACCATACAGGCCATGGTGGACGCTGTTCCCATCACTGCACAATGTCCGCGACTCCTGCACATACATGCTTCTGCGACCGTAAGTTGTTCTTGCGACATGTCGCCACTTCTAACAGCATCTGCAAATCTCCATATATCTGATGTACCAATATTTTTTCCTTCATATCGGCCCGTTAACATGGGTCCGCCTGATACAACAATGGTTGGAATATCTACACTGCATGCCCCCATGACAAGTGAAGGAGTTGTTTTATCACATCCACATAATAAGACAACACCATCCAATGGATTTGCTCTGATAGATTCTTCCACATCCATGCTTGCGAGGTTTCGATAAAGCATGGCAGTTGGTTTGATCAGTGTTTCACCCAATGACATTACAGGAAATTCAAGCGGGAAGCCGCCTGCGGCTATTACTCCTTTCTTTACTGATTCCGCCAATTCACGAAAATGCGCATTGCAAGGAGTAAGCTCACTCCAGGTATTACAAATTCCAATGACTGGTTTACCGCGAAACTCTTCATCTGGTATCCCTTGATTCTTCATCCATGCACGATAAATAAATCCATCTTTACCAGTACGGCCAAACCAGCCCTGGCTTCTCAAAGAAGCATTGCTCATGAAATTTTTTTTACAATTTACGAATTAGGAGATTACCAATCTGTCGCCTTTGAAAATAGGCAGAACATTTGCACCATCTTCTGTCAAGCAATAACGAATATCTTTTTCCAATCCATACTTCATCAATCGATGATAGTGGGTTGCATTTTTGTTTTTCATGAATGAAAATCTGTCGGCGCCAGCTTCAAGATAAATGCTTTCAGCAATACCGGAAGAATCACAGAGGATATTAAAGTGTGATTTGATACGATGGATGACAGCTCCGGCAAAAAGTGTGTCCTCCAAATTCACGCGATCTTTCCATGCAGCACAACCCAATAAAACATCTTTATCAGATGCAATCAAATGATCACATACTGCTGAAAGATTGGGGAATGAACCAGTGATGATTTCTGGAGCACCTTGGTCCAAAGCCATATGAAGAAGTTTAGTGCCATTTGTTGTAGTCAGCACCAGTATTTTATTTTCAATGAATGTTCTTGGATATTCAAATGGCGAATTACCATATTTGAGTCCTTCTGCTACCTTGCCATCACGTTCACCTGCAGTGATACCCCCCATTGCCTCACCCAATTCAATACACTGTGGAACAGTTGCAACTGGTATAACTGATGATGCTCCATTATATAATGCAGTTGCAATAGTGGATGTAGCTCTTAATACATCTATGATTACAACTACTGAATTGTTGATATCATACAAATTAAGTAGAGCAGGAGAGAGACAAGTATATAAATTTCTTGAAGCCACTGTTAACTATTTAACAAAAGGAAATTTTACCACAGATGCTTTTAGCTGTTTGTCGCGTATGTCAATATAAATAGTTGACCCAGGTTGTGCATGATCACTCATTACATATCCCATCCCAATTCCTTTGTTTAATGTAGGAGATTGTGTACCTGAAGTTACTTTACCGATCATGTTACCTTCTTCATCACGGATGAGATAATCATGGCGAGGAATACCTCTGTCAATCATTTCAAATCCAACCAGCTTCTTTTCAACACCTGAAGCTTTTTGCTTTTGTAAAAATGCAGATGAAGTAAATGCTTTATTGAATTTTGTGATCCATCCCAGTCCTGCCTCTAATGGAGTAGTATAATCGTCTATATCATTCCCGTACAAACAAAATCCCTTTTCTAATCTAAGGGTATCTCTTGCTCCTAATCCAACTGGCTTGATGCCTGCTTCTTTACCTGCTTCAAAAATGGCGTTCCAAATTTTAAGCGCATCATCACCCTTGTTTTCAAAATAAATTTCAACACCTCCAGCACCTGTATAGCCTGTTGCACTGACAAGCACATTCTCTACACCTGCAAATACTCCCTTTACGAAAGTGTAATATTTCAGATCAACAATATTCAATGCTGTAAGCGGCTGAAGAATTTTACAAGCATTGGGACCCTGTACTGCCAGCAGACATGTTTTATCAGAAATATTATGCATTTCAACATTCCCCTGATTAAACTGCTGAATCCACTCCCAATCTTTTTCAATATTGGAGGCATTCACCACCAACATGTATACTTTATTTTTTTCTACACAATAAACAAGCATGTCATCAACGATCCCCGCATTCTCATTTGTCATGCAACTGTATTGCGCCTGACCATTTTCCAATACCGATGCGTCGTTCGTACTTACTTTTTGAATCAGTTCTAATGCATGCTCACCTTTGAGAATAAATTCACCCATATGGCTAACGTCAAATACACCTGCATTGTTTCTTACTGCGTGATGTTCATCGTTGATTCCAGAATAGGAGATGGGCATATTGTATCCGGCAAATGCAGCCATCTTCGCGCCCAATGCTTCGTGCAGAGCGGTAAACGGAGTTGATTTCATGTCGCGAAGATAAATCAAATCATCGCGCCAATTTCAGGAGGTTCAATGCTCTGAATAAAATCTGAAAATTCCCGGCCTTAGCTGATTCTTCCGACGATGATTGTGCAGATGCAGCTTTTCTATTGGATGCAGTTGAAGCAACTTGAATTTCAACTGTTGTATCCTTTTCTTTCACTTTGATATTTACAGACTTGAGCTCTTTCTCTCTTTCTCTGATCTCTTCTCTTAGTCGTTCAATCTTTTCCGTTGGATCGATCGGCATGTCTGGCATAGGAGGTTGATCGGGTGCTTCAAGATCCAAGGCCTCACTATTTCTCTCTATTCCAGAATCTGTCATCTTATACCATACACCTGGTCTCCATGAAACATCATCATAATCCTCGTCAATATCAATTGATAACCCTCTTACACCTCCGCGAATATTGTACCAGTCAAAATTATATGCGCGTCGATCTATATATACTTCTTTCCCAACAGGGATCTCTACCAATACAATCACTTGCTGATTTCTGAACTTAGTTTTATTGTCAACTGCAAATCCATTTGGCAATGACAAAATACTATCTGCCTGTTCTACAGGGAAAGCAATTTGTTCTGCATATAATTCTGCATCTGCATTATTCCCAGCCCTGGCACGCTTGATGATAGAGACATGAAAACTATCATCTTTACTTTTTTCAAGACGAATGCGCATGTTTTTCAATAATAAGCTATCTTCTTGTTTTGATAATTGCAATCCTTTTACACCATTTATTTCCCCAGTTTCATCATCAATAAAATCAAAATCAATTGGATAAAATTTTCCTTGCGGATCAT
>JAFMEZ010000043.1 GCA_017856455.1 Parafilimonas sp. | reverse complement strand
CCATGGTACCTACTACGATCAGAGACATAATAATTGATTTGCGAGCGAAGGTAATAAAATGGGAAAAGGAAATTTCATGAATTTTAAAAGCTTAAATACATTTACTTAACAAAATTTGCTTTATGAATATGCAACCAACGATGCAGCCCACCATGGCCAATACCAACCACAAAGACATCCCGGGTAACCCTTCAACGGCTACTTCCAGTAAAATCAAATTGAATGACCGCTCAAATGGCAAGCCATTGAGAGTGTTGAGTGAAGAAGATTGGCAGTTCTGGAAACACAATGGATATGTTGTGATCAAACAAGCGGTGCCTCGTGAACAGGCTTTAAAGACTGCTGAATTTTTGTGGGAATTTGAAGAGAAAGATCCGAACAACAAAGAAACATGGTATGCTCCGCCACGTGCAGAAATGCGCATGAAAGAACTTACCAACAGCGGCATGGTTGAAGTATACAATCATCAGTTGCTATGGAATAACCGACAAGAACAGCGTTTATACGATGCATTTGTTGATGTGTGGGGTACAGAAAAACTATGGGTTACCATCGATCGTGCAAACCTCAATTTCCCCATGAGGGAAGGATTTGAATTCAAGGGATTTATTCACTGGGACTATGACCCTGAAACAAAACCTGAAAATGTTCAAGGTGTTTTGGCACTTGCAGACCAAACAGATGAAAACATGGGTGGATTTCAATGCATCCCATCACTCATGCGCGACTATGATACATGGAAACTTACACAGCCTGAAGATAGAAACAGATTTCAACCTGATATCAAAGGATTTGAAGACAAATTGGTCAAAGTGAAATTGGAAGCCGGTGACCTACTCATATTCAACAGTCTTCTTCCGCATGGAATTCGTCCAAATATGTCTGGCGATAAAGTTCGCATCGCTCAGTATGTATCGATGATGCCCGTTCAAGAAAATGATGAAGCACAAAAACAATGGAGAATCAACTCATGGCGTGATCGCATTGCACCTGAAGGATATGCCTTCCCTGGTGATCCTAGAAAATGGGAGCAAACAAAATATGATACTGCAACGTTGAGTGAGCTAGGAAAGAAACTTTTGGGATTGGAATCATGGCAGTAAAAGATCAATTATATACTCAGCTAAACAATGGCAATACAATTCCATTGTTAGGACTCGGTGTATATGATATGCACAATGATGAGGCCATCAATGCAGTAGAATGCGCCTTGCAAACAGGCTATCGCCTGATTGACACAGCAGCGATGTACGAAAATGAAAAACAAATTGGTGAAGGCATCCGTCGGTCTGGTATTACAAGAAATGAAATATTCGTTACAACGAAAGTGAATAATACAGATCAAGGCTATGATGAAACACTTAAAGCCTTTGACAAAAGTTCAAGTTTATTGGATATAGATTACATCGATATGTATCTGATTCATTGGCCCATCAAAGGAAAAAGAGAGCAAACCTGGAAGGCCATTGAATATCTATATCAAAACGGATACGTCAAAAATATTGGAGTAGCTAATTACCTGTTACCGTTTTTGAAAGAGATGCAAGACTATTCAAGCGTTGTACCTTCAATCAATCAGATGGAATTCAGTCCATATCTATTTATGGACAAAGAATTAAATTATTGCCAGGAACATCGTATTGTTCTACAAGCCTACACTCCTTTGGTAAGAGGTGAAAAGTTTACTGATCCAAAACTTAAAACACTAGCAGAGAAATACAACAAAACACCCGCACAAATCATCTTAAGATGGGCCGTGCAACAGGGAATATCGACGATTCCAAAGTCATCAAATCCGATCAGGATAAAAGAAAATTTCAACATCTTTGATTTTGAAATCAGCAGTGATGATATACATCAAATGAATCATTGGAATGAAAATCATCGAATTGTTGATGACCCTATGACAATGTTTTGATTATTGCTTAAATTAATGCCATGAAAAAAATAATAATTGCCTTATTGCTATTGACAGTAAATGGACTTTGCGCTCAATCGAAGTCTGAACAACTCAGACATGTTGTGATTTTTAAATTCAAAGCATCTAGTTCTCAGGCTTCTGTAGACAGTGTAGTTAATTCATTTATGAGCCTTGCCAAAAAAATTCCTGTTGTAAAATCAATGGAATGGGGCCTGAATGATAGTCCGGAGAATTTCCATCAGGGATTCACACATTGTTTTGTTCTAACATTTGCAAACAAAAAAGACAGGGATGAAGTATATCAAAAACACCCTGCACACCTTGAATTTCAAAAGGTGTTAGGTCCACATATGGAAAAAGTATTCGTAGTAGACTACCAGGTTGAAAAGTAAAAATATTCCTAAAAATATTTTTGCCCTCTATAGCAACTGAGTAAACCGCTGATGTAGAGCGGTTTTTTCACAATAAATTGGCAGCACTCCTCACCAATTCAGTTGAATTTTGTGTACATGATTAAGTGCCCAAATCAATTGAATGAAATGTTGAGGAATTTGAGATCAAAAAAAAGTTTACTGCTGACAATTACAATCAGTTTTTTGGCCATTTGTCTTTCCCCAAGCAATAGTTCGGGAAACAAAAAAAATAACGATGTAATTGACCCCTCGGAAAAAAATTATTCGAATTTTTTATGGGAGAAAATATCGCAATCCGGGGCAGGAATTTCTGAAGAAATTTTCTCACTTGCTTTACGTGGATTTTCGAAATTACAAGCATCAAACAGACTGAGTAAGGATAGTATATTGGCCATCATTGATTTTTCAAAATCATCCAAAGAAAAAAGGTTGTACATTTTTGACTTAAAAAATCAGTCTTTGAAATTTCATTCACTCGTTTCACATGGAAGAAATTCAGGAGAGGAATTTGCCAACTCATTTTCGAATCAACCCAATTCACACAAGAGCAGTTTAGGATTTTACATCACAAAATCAACCTATTCAGGAAATAATGGATATTCTCTCAAACTAGAAGGAATAGAAAAGGGGTATAATGACTATGCAGAAAAGAGAGCCATTGTTGTTCATGGTGCGCCATATGCTGAAGATCCTAATGCAGTACGCAATACCTATCTGGGAAGAAGTTTTGGATGCCCTGCAGTTCCGATGAGTATACACAAGCAAATTATCAAAACAATCAAAGATGGCAATTGCTTGTTTATCTATTACCCCGATCAAAATTATATTAAGTCGTCAGCTTTATTGAATGGATGAGTTTTAAATCCACAATGCAATCAACTGACAAATCATTCCAATAACAATTCCAGCGATAAGATCAAACCAACTATGATCGGATGCAATTTTTCTTGCTGTAATGGTTATACCTGAAATGAATACTCCAATCAATATCGGCGTTCCAATATACTGACTACCGTCCCAAATTGAAACTGCCATCAATCCAATCAATCCACCTATCCCAACTCCATGCATGCTAATCTTAAAGTAATTGTTGAGCAACAAAGATGCCGCTGCAGATAAAAACATACCTCTACACATACCAATCAATACTTCTGGTGTTCCAACCTGATGTTTAAAAACATAATATGACCAAAAGAAAAAAGTGATGCTTGCTATGTATGGAACGATTCTTTCCTTCTGTGTTTTTAATAAAAAAGATTTGTTGAAGCCTAATCCTCGTAGCAATCCTACAACAACAATTGGAAAAAATAAATTGTTGTTCACCAAAATGATGAGTTTCATCCATTTCGCTCGCTCAGAAAATCCAACAAAATAGTTGGGATGAATAAACAAAAGATAGGCCGCCATCATCACGCCAACAAACAGTGGATGAAAAATGATTGAGATCAATTTAGCAATTGAATAAGTCCACTTAGGCAAATGATTCGATACAATTTGATCATTCATGTTTACAATTCTTTTCTCAACCTTGCCACAGGTATATTAAGCAATTCACGGTATTTTGCTACAGTTCTTCTTGCAATATTATAGCCTTTTGATTGCAGCAATTCAGTTAATGTATCATCACTGAGTGGATTTTGCTTATCCTCTCCATCTATAAACTCCTGCAAAATAGTTTTTACTTCTCGGGTCGACACCTCCTCACCACTATCTGTACTCAGTGCTTCACTGAAAAAGTGTTTTAATCTGAAACTGCCAAACTCTGTTTGCACAAACTTACTGTTGGCAACCCTACTGATGGTTGAAATATCTAAATTGGTTCTCTCGGCGATATCTCTTAAAATCATTGGTCGCATAGAAGTTTCGTCACCAGTTAAAAAGAAATTTTTCTGATGATCAATAATGGCCTGCATGGTGATGATCAGCGTATGTTGTCTTTGTTTGATGGCATCTATGAACCATTTTGCTGCATCAATTTTTTGTTTTATGAAATTGACAGCTTCTTTCTGTCGCTTGTCTTGCTTACTCCCCTTCTCATAATCCCTCAACATCCCTTTGTAATCCTCACTGATTTTTAACTCAGGAGCATTGCGTTGATTGAGAGATAATTCTGGGACACCATTGTTGTTGTAAACAAAAAAATCTGGAACGATATACTGTTCAGCTTTATTTACAGTACTGAAATGTGCACCAGGACGAGGATTCAGCCGTTTTATTTCTGCAATGGCATTTTTAAGTTGATCTTCAGAAATTTCAAGCGACTTGATGATTTTATCGAAATGTCTTTTTGTAAATTCTTCAAAATGGAAGTCAATAATCCGTAATGCAATTTTTTGAGCTCCATTAGACACTTGTTTCAATTTTCTTCGCAATTGAATCAACAAACTTTCTCTAACATCTCTTGCTGCAATACCTGGGGGATCAAATTGTTGGATGGAAGCAATCAATGATTCAACTTCATCTTCATTTGATTCTATATTTTGTTTGAAAGCCAGATCATCAACGATGGATTGTGTATCACGACGGAGATATCCATCATCATCAATGCTACCAATAATTTGTTCAGCGATGGTTGATTGTAAGGTATTCAGGTTTAAAAGCCTTAATTGATCCACCAATGTTTCATGCAATGAAATGGAAGAAGGATGTGGGATAGATCCGCTTTCTTGCAATTCAGGAACATGATCATCTTTTAATTTGTATTCTGCAATTTCACCATCATCGTCATACTCAATATCATTTGCAAGATCATCATCAGCATTTGAATTTTCTTCATCATAATTATCGGCAGACTCAACAGGTTCTTGATCTTGATCAGTTTCATCAACGCCGACCTCTAATGCTGGATTTTCTTCTATTTCTTCTTTGATACGTTCTTCAAGAGATGCAGTGGGTACTTGCAATAATTTCATGAGCTGTATCTGCTGAGGAGACAGCTTTTGTTGAAGCTTTTGATGAAGTCCCTGATAAAGTGCCATACGTCTTGCAGATGCAAAGTTACTGTGGCGTTCTAAGATTATCCAACAAAGTATTCAATTGTTTTAGCTCAGCATCAGATAAGTTTTTAGTAATGCTGATCATTTCTGACTGTTTTTGATCGATGGCCTCGAGAATTTTTTTACCCTCTTCTGTAATACTCACATCAACCAATCTTTTATCAATGGGACATGTTTTCTTGAATGCAAGTCTCTTTAACACCAATCGATCGACGATTCTGCTGGTATCACTCATTTTATAGAGCATTCGCTCCCTGATGGTTAATGTTGATAACGGTTGAGGATCGCTTCCGCGAAGAATGCGAAGAATATTGAATTGCTGTAAAGTAATATCCTGGTCATCCAACACCTGTTTGATATGTTCAGTAATCCAATTGGAAGTATAGATCAGATTGATGATCGCCTTTTGGCTTTCACTCGTAAAATGATGTTGGTTGATATCTTTTTCTATTCCCATTTTGGGGGTTTAATTATAGGACTTAGCGAATTCGTTGGTATAAATTTTTACCAAAATTATGGCATAGCTGAATATTAAAGGTCCAAATATAAATCCCATGAATCCAAATAACTGTAATCCAACAATCACACCAAATACAGTAATCAGTGGATGAACATTCCCTATTTTTTTCATGAGCGTAACCCTTGCCAGATAATCAACATTACCAGTGATAACAAGACTGTATAAAAGTAATTTTGTTGCGTCGCCGTCTGCTCCTTGTGAGTACATGTATATAACGAGTGGCACCCAAATCATCATTGTGCCGATTATTGGAAAGAATGCAAACAAACCGGTAAGGAATCCCCACATCAATGCATCTCCAAAACCAAATAGAGAATAACCAAGCCATGCAGCCAGTCCTTGTATGATAGAAATCAGTGGGATGCCAATGGCATTTGCTTTAACCATATGATTCGTTTCGGTTGCTAAAGCTGAAATGCTGTCATCGTTAAGAGGAATAAATTTTCTGACCGTCTCCTCCATATCTCTGCCATGTGCAAGCATGAAGTACAAAACAAAGAACATCACAAGAATATTGCTCAGGATATTTGCAGAGCTGTTTAAAAAAGTGGGAATGAAATTTGCCAATCCTGATTTGATGGCAGTTATATTGTTTGCATTGAAAAGCTCTTGTCCGGTTATCTTTTTAATGTGATCAGACATCGCCTGGAATCCAGTCAGCAATTCATCTGTATGTGTAAACAAAGTTGAGATTCTTGGAGATATCAAAACGAAGGCATAATAAACAGGTGCTGCAATCAATGCTAGAAAAACAAAAATAAACAAGCCTGCAGTCAAACCCGGTTTCCATTTCTTTTTTTCTACCAGCGTAAAAAACAGATCTCTCGTTAAGATATAGGTTGTAAGCGCGCCAAGGAGTCCGGGTAAAAACAAATACAATTCTTTGAAGATCAAAAAGCCAAGAAAGGCAATGATCAACAACAAAACAATTTGTCTGATTTGATTATTGAATGATGTCATTATAAAAAACCCCTTACAGGTGTTGGCTCCATAATTTTTTAAACAGCTTTATCAGCAAGACAAAGCTAAGTACAAGCCAGCAATAAAAGATGATTGTGCCGATGATATGATTACCATCTAAAATAGCAAGTTCGAATTTCAATCCTGCCAATGTATTGATCAATAACCAAAACATTGAAGAGGAAAGCGTCCACACTATCCTTTGAAGGAATTGTCTAACTTCTGGTTCCAATGAAAATATTTTAAAGTAATTTTTATCAGCTGCTGTGATCAGCAATGATTACCCAATTGCCGTTTCGCTTTTCAAATGTAAGTGTATAATGTCCGCCTACATCTCCTGCGGTTCTTTTTAATTTCCATTTACCAACAACCAGGTAATGTTTTTTGCCAAGTTTTTTGAGATGAAGGATATCAAAAGACAACTGACCCATCTTATCAGCACCTGCATAATTTTTCTTGTAATTGGCAAGTGTTGACTGAAATCCATAGGTGACGCCATTCTTTCCGATATACATCAATGAATCACTCTCAAGGTAGCCGATCATGAAACGATCGAAATCGCCCTGATTCCATGCCTTGGTTTGTTGATCAAGGATATTGAGTATTTTCTTCTCCTCTTTTGATTGAGAAAATAAAAGTGCAGGAAGCAATAGAAATATAAAAAGTAGTCTCATACTAGGTTGCCCAAGCCTTGTCGCCCTTGTTGTATGGAATACATCCTTCATATTTTCCAGGAACTGCAACATAGCGTAATGCTTGAGTAGCTCCGATTTCTGAAGTGAAATAACCAAGCAGTGTCAACTGTTTCATCAATCCGAAATAATGATTCGGGTCTTTATCTTTTTTGGATTCGTTGTATGCTTTAAGTTCTTTGTTCAATTCATTCAGCAAATCTGTTTTTTGTGCAGCATCTGTTTCCATGAAATCTTTGCTGAATTTTTTCTTAGCTGCATCATTAATTTTTGTCATGCCATCCAAGAAAATTTGTTGATCTGCAGCAACATAACAATCCTTCACCATGGTATGCATGAATTCCCCCACCTTGGCCGCTTTGGCACCTGGCGTATTGGTTGTTGGGATAATGGTTTCTGCTACTTCATCCAAAAAAGCGATTTGCTCTTTAGTTAAGGAGAAAGCTGCAGTCTTGGTATCAGTTGATTTACATCCCTGTAAAAAAGCTGCACCTCCAATAATGGTACCACCCATAATAAGTGCTACTCTTTCTAATGCATCCCGTCTATTCATATAAATAGGTTTAGGTACTAAAATACAAAAGAATCATCAAAAATCATAAATGCATAGTACCTTGCATTCAATGGCATTATTAGAAATAGGACTGCCAAAATCGATTGCCAAGGCTCTTCGTTTGCCCACCAATTCACCCAAGAGACAACAACTACGGGTGCTCAAAATGTTATTGAAAAAGGCAAAGTATACGCAGTTTGGGCAGCAATATGAGTTTGACAAGATTTTAAGTCAAAAAGACCCCCGAAGGCTTTTCCGCCAGGTTATACCAGCATTCGACTATAATAAGATTCACCAGGAATGGTGGAAGCAAACCTTAGAAGGCACCCCAGATGTTTGTTGGCCCGGAATGATCAAATATTTTGCCCTTAGTTCAGGCACCTCAGAAGCCGCAAGCAAATACATCCCCATTACGCAAGATCTCATGAAGGGAAACAGAGTGGCAATGATCAAACAATTGTTATCGCTCAGAACCTATGAAAATATCCCCTGGAAATCTGTGGGCAAGGGCTATCTGATGCTAGGCGGAAGTACCGATTTGCAAAAAGGTCCGGGTTATTTTGCAGGCGACCTCAGTGGCATCACTGCCAAAAAAGCCCCATTTTGGTTCTCTCCTTTTTATAAACCTGGTAAAAAAATAGCCAAGACAAAAGACTGGAATAAGAAGCTCGAGGCGATTGTTGAACAAGCACCCAATTGGGATATTGGATTTGTTGTTGGGGTACCTGCATGGATTCAAATGTGCATGGAAATGGTAATTGAGCGGTACAAACTCAATCATATCCATGAAATATGGCCCAACCTTGCATTCTTCTGCCATGGTGGAGTTGCTTTCGAACCTTATAAAAAAGGATTTGAAAAATTATTAGGACAGCCCCTTACTTATATTGAAACCTATTTGGCTTCGGAGGGATTTATCGCTTATCAGGATAGGCAGTACCCTGATGGCATGAAATTGGTATTAAACGAGCACATCTTTTTTGAGTTTGTTCCCTTCAATGAGGAAAATTTCGATGCAGATGGAAATATCATTAGCAATCCCACTTCACTGATGATTGACGAGGTTGAGGAAAACAAGGACTATGCTTTGTTACTGAGCACCAATGCCGGTGCATGGCGATACCTTATTGGAGACACCATCCGATTTGTGAACAAAGAAAAATCCGAAATCATTATTACAGGAAGAACTAAACACTTTCTGAGTCTATGTGGTGAACATCTCAGTGTAGACAATATGAATAGAGCCATTCAAGTTGCTTCAGAAAAATTAAATATTTCCATTACTGAATTTACCGTTGCTGCCATCAGCGAACCGGGAGGATTCGGACATCATTGGTATGTTGGCACTGATGAAACAACAGATGCTGAAAAATTAAAAAAGATCATTGATGATACACTCATTGAAATCAATGATGATTATGCCACTGAAAGGAGGAGTCCGCTTAAAAATATTTTACTCGACATATTGCCAGAAAAAACCTTTTTAGAATTTTTAGAAAAAAAAGGTAAAATTGGTGGACAGCACAAATTTCCAAGAGTTTTAAAAGGATCTTTGTTGGAAGATTGGAAAAACTTTCTTCACAAAGACAACCTTTAACCGGTTATGACTGAGGCAATTTTCAAGGGACTAGGACTGGGATTGATATTAGCGGTTTCTGTAGGACCTGTAATCTTTACTATTCTTAAACAGAGTATCAATAATGGCCATCAAGGTGGATTCAGTTTTGTTGGTGGCGTATGGGTAAGTGATATCATTTGGGTGTTGATCAGTAATTTATTTTCATCGCTTGTGATGGAATTGCTGAATTATAAAGTTACAATCGGTGTGATAGGCGCACTCTTTGTATTTAGTTTAGGAATCTTCTATGTCTTTTTTAAAAAAGTAAAAGTTGACGATAACAATGTAATCTTGATTGATTTTGGAAGAAAGGATTTCACAAAAGCATTCATGTCTGGCTTCATCATCAATACCTTAAATCCAAGTGTTATTTTCTTTTGGCTGATCAATACCACTGCATTCGCGTCTAGTCATAGTGTATCCGAGAGAATTGTTTTATTTAGTGTTTGTCTTGGCATAAATATAATCGCAGACATTCTCAAAGTTGTTTTGGCAGCAAAAATCAGACATAAATTGAATCCGCATAATATTAGCATCATCAACAAAGTATCGGGAGCTATCCTTATTATTTTTGCCATCAGTATTGCCTATGGCATACTATTTTTAAACAAATGAAGATTCTAACATCAATATTGGTTTTATTTTTCTCCTCTTCCATGGCATTTGCGCAAGGAAGCGATATGATTTTATTGAAGAAAAAAAATAACCGAACTGTAAAAAAATATCTTGCTGAAACCCAGATCCATCTGATTACAAAAAATGGAGAGCGTATTAAAGGGATGATCAAGAAGATTGATAGAGACAGTATGTTCATCAATATATATGATGAAAGACCAGCGTATACCATGTGGGGCACAAAATTTTGGGATACCGTATCGATTGCATTGATGAAAGTGCATCATAATGAAGTTGCTCAAATCGTTAAACCGAGGGCAGGATTAGGAATCATAAGAAATGGGTATCTTTTTATGGCAAGTGGATTGAGCTATGCCATATTGCATTTGTCAAATGCAGCAATTTCAAAATATCCTGTAGAGGGGGGTGCACTTGCGAAAGCAGGTGGACTCATTCTAGGTGGATTGGTATTGAGAAAAACCAATCGTAATACCTTGACCATTGGCGAAAGATTTAAACTTCAATATATCCCTTTAAAATAATTTCATTGATTCGTTTACTTAAAAAAATTGCATTATTTATTTTGGTATCACATATTGCTTACGTGATATTGGTAAGGTTTATTGATCCTATCATTACCATTACTCAAATCACCAGCTGGATAAGTGGAGACGGATTCAACAGAGATCATGTTTCATTAAAACAAATTTCAAAAAATGCAAAACTTGCAGTGATTGCATCTGAAGATCAACTCTTCCCCGATCACAACGGATTTGATATGAAGAGCATTCAAAAAGCACTTGACTTCAATAAAAAGAAAAAGGGTAAAAAGATCAGAGGAGCATCAACGATCAGCCAGCAGGTTGCCAAAAATGTTTTTTTATGGCAAGGAAGAAGCTGGTTCAGAAAAGGATTGGAAGTTTACTTTACTTTTTTAATTGAATTGACTTGGGGCAAGAAAAGAATTTTGGAAGTCTATCTGAATGAAGCTGAGATGGGAAAAGGTGTTTTTGGCATTGAGGCAGCAGCACAAAAATATTTCAGAAAACCTGCATCAAAACTGACGAGAACAGAAGCGGCAATGATCGCTGCAAGTTTACCAAATCCAAAACGATATACTGTAAAACCCGTATCAATTTATGTGAGCAGAAAATATCCTTGGGTATTAAGACAGATGAATAATTTAGATGATGACCAGGATATTGCACGTTTAATTACGGTGAGCAATCAATGATGATACCCACTGAATAGCATCATCAGTTCTGGCAGGATCATTTCCTTTTACTTCATACCATGGAAGGTGTTGATTTACCAACAAATCTTTATAGTGGTGATATAAAAGTTCTCGTGTTTTGAGATCAGGATATTCTCTTAACTCGTCTTTCACCCAAGGAAGATCAGGACTACAAAGCAGGTAGCCATCATACTTTCTTTCATTGATTTGATGCAAGATATAAGGATGACATTTTCCAAATACGAATTCACACCATACTTTCATTACATACATATCAGTGTCAATGAAAGCAATTGATTTTTTTTGAGTTGCGATCATTGCTATAAAATCATCTTCAGATTTTGTTTGTCCCTTTGCAACTTCCAGCAAATCCTCATAACTATAATCTGTTCCATGTTGCAAAAGAAATGCTCTTGCATACTCTCTACACCAATCTGTTTTGAAATGATCAGCAAGACGTTGGCAGAGCGTGCTCTTGCCTGTAGACTCTGGACCGATTACAACTATTTTTTTCAAATTATTGTGGGACTGACTGTCCATTTGCTTTTTTTCTCCATTCAATGAATCCCGCTATTGCCATCAACAATAATATGGAATAATAAACCGATGTGAAGGTATATCCTTTCACATAATAAAGCGGCATGGAAGCAAGATTTGTAATGATCCACCAAATCCAACTTTCAACTTTTTTTCTTGTCATCAGCCACATGGCAGTGAATGCAGATGCAGATGCTAAGGCATCCGCCCAAGGAATTGCTCCTGGGTTGAAATATTGTTTGATGAAATAAAGAGAAGTATAAATGATGCAATAGGTTGCAATGAAAAAAATGATTTGGTTTCGCCAATCATGTTTATTGGAAAAACGAATATGAACGATTGGCTTCAATGCAGTATCCTTTCTCAGCCAATTGTACCAACCATAAATGCTCATGATGGTATAATAAAGATTCACTGTTGCTTCACCATACAGATCACCTTCGATGCTGATAAAAACATAAAGTGCAGTACCAATCAATCCGGAAGGATAAACCCAAATATTTTCTTTTCTTGAAAACCAAACAGAGATGATGCCTGAGAGAATGGCAATGA
>JAFMEZ010000097.1 GCA_017856455.1 Parafilimonas sp. | reverse complement strand
CCTGTATTGGATAACCTCAAACTGTAAATCACCTACACATCCGATGATTTTCCGATTACCATTATGTTGCGTAAACAATTGAGCTACACCTTCATCTGTAAGTTGATTCAAACCTTTCTCGAGCTGTTTCGTCTTCATGGGATCTTTGTTGATTACCTCTTTAAAGATCTCTGGAGAGAAACTTGGAATTCCAGAATAATAATAATCCTCCCCCTCGGTTAACGTATCCCCAATTTTGAAGTTACCAGTATCAAATAGTCCAACCACATCCCCCGGAAAAGCCTCTTCAATAACATCTTTGTCCCTCGCCAAAAAGCTATAGGGATTACTGAAACGAACATCTTTGTCCAAACGAACATGATGGTAAAACTTATTGCGCTCAAACTTCCCAGCACATACCCTTAAAAATGCGATACGATCCCTGTGCTTTGGATCCAAGTTTGCATGGATCTTAAAAACAAATCCGCTAAACTTATCCTCATGCACATCAATCACTCTTGCTGTTGTCTCCCTGCTTCTTGGCTCGGGCGAAATCCTGATGAACGTATCCAACAATTCCTTTACACCAAAATTATTGATGGCACTTCCAAAAAATACAGGGGCAGTTTGCCCTTTTAAATACGCTTCATTGTCAAAATCGCCATAAACACCCTCGATCAATGATGCATCTTCGCGCAATTGTGCTGCATCTTTGTCTCCTACCAAATCATCCAAATTTGGATCAGAAAGATTGTCGATTTGAACACTATCTTCCTCTGTTGCTTTTTGATTTGCGTTAAAAAGCAGTAAACTCTTGTCATAAAGACTATAAACTCCTTTAAAATCTTTTCCCATATTAATGGGCCAGCTCAAAGGATGAAGATGAATGCGCAATTCTTTTTCAATTTCATCAAGTAAATCGAAAGGATTCTTACCATCACGATCTAACTTGTTGATGAATACAATCACTGGAGTGTCGCGCATCCTGCACACTTCCATTAATTTTCTTGTTTGCTCCTCAACGCCTTTAACACCATCAACAACGAGTACAACACTGTCAACCGCAGTTAAAGTTCTATAGGTGTCTTCTGCAAAATCTTTGTGACCTGGAGTATCCAAAAGATTAATCAACATCCCCTTGTATTCAAAGGTCATTACCGAAGTAGCAACACTGATTCCACGCTGCCTTTCAATCTCCATAAAATCACTTGTAGCATGCTTCTTGATTTTATTGCTTTTTACAGCCCCGGCAGTTTGAATAGCTCCTCCAAATAAGAGGAACTTCTCCGTCAAAGTAGTCTTACCAGCATCCGGGTGAGAAATGATTGCAAAAGTTCTGCGTTTTCGTATTTCGTTGTCGTATTTCATGGATTCAATGGGCGCAAATGTACGTTAAGTTGCCCGTTCGTCATCCAGATTTCCCCTTCAGCAAGTTTTTGAAACCGGTCTTCGTCCAATGATATAATTTTGGAGGATGAGAAAGACTTTGGAGATTGTTTGGACTACCCTCAAGTTGGCAGTACAAGAGCTTACCAAAAATAAGCTTAGAACATTTCTTTCTTTATTCGGTGTAACAATCGGAATCTTTTGCATTATCGGTGTACTCTCCACAGTAAGCAGTCTTGAGAAAAATATCCAAGATGGAGTAAAATCTCTTGGAAACAATACAGTATACATAGACAAATGGGATTATCAAGGTGGAGCAGAATACCCATGGTGGAAATACGTGAACAGACCTAGTCCCAAGTTGATAGAAATGAGACTCTTAAAAGAAAAAGTTTCTGCAAAAATCAATGCAGTTTTCAGCTTCACCACACAATCTTTTATTCAATTTGGGAATGACAAATTGGATGGCATCAACTATCACGGCATCACCGATGAATTTGAAAAAATTCAACCCATTGAAATTGCATATGGCAGATACTTGAATCAAATGGATTTTGATTTTGGTACACCCAATATTGTAATTGGATACGAAAACGCTGAAATGCTTTTTGGAAAACCAGAAAAGGCCATCGGACAAGAAGTGAGCTTGAGGAATAAAAAAGCAATTATTATTGGCGTCATCAAAAAACAAGGTAAAAGTTTTGTGGATGGCTGGCAATTCGATAAAAGTATCGTCCTCTCCTACAAATTCATGAAACAAATGCTTTTCAATGAAAGATGGAACAATCCAAAGATCATTGTGAAGGGACCTGAAAATATGAGCAGTGATGCATTGAAGGATGAACTGAAAGGCGCTATGCGTTCCATTAGAAGATTGGGGCCAACTGAGGAAGATGATTTTGCACTGAATGCCATCAGCGATTTCAGTAAATCAGTTTCAAATTTATTTAGCAGTGTCAACTTAGGCGGATGGCTGATTGGGTTGTTGAGTCTTATTGTTGGTGCATTTGGAATTGCCAATATCATGTTTGTTACTGTTCGTGAAAGAACACCCATCATTGGACTAAAAAAAGCTATTGGTGCAAAAAGAAGAACGATACTGATGGAATTCCTTTTGGAAAGTGCGTTGATATGTATCATCGGCGGACTCATCGGTATAATCCTTGTTGTCGTACTTGCACAATTGCTCAGCTCAGCGTTTGACTTCCCCATTTTTGTATCTACTCAAATACTGGGACTTGCCATTTTCATTTGTATTGCAATCGGCATGCTGGCAGGAATCATCCCAGCCTTAATCGCATCAAAGATGGATCCAGTAGTGGCCATCAGATCAAAATAATCCATTTCTCCATCCTTCCATTGTACATTTGCA
>JAFMEZ010000016.1 GCA_017856455.1 Parafilimonas sp. | reverse complement strand
TGCTTTCATGATAATATGCAGTTTATGAATCAACATGGATTAACCGTTTGGATCAGTCCATCTTTAGATACGCTAACCAATCGACTGAAACTAGAGAAAGATCATCGTCCGCTTATCGCTAACTTGAATGATGCTGCATTAAAAACCTATATCGCTGAAAAAATCAGTGAGCGTGAAGTTTTCTATCGTCAGGCCCAAATTATAGACGCAAGTGGTGATTGTCCCTTGCATACCATAGAAAAAAAATTATACAATGCACAATAAAATGATGTTTACTGGAGCAGTGTTTTGTGGGATAGCTGTTATACTTGGAGCTTTTGGTGCGCATGCACTTAAGACGATGCTGACTCCCGAATCTTTGCAGTCCTTTCAAACTGGGGTACAATATCAATTGTTACATGGACTTGCAATTATACTTGTTGCAATTGTATATGAGCGAACGCAAAAGGCATTTTTGGCAAAAGTGTCTACCCTTTTTACTGCAGGTATTATTGCTTTTTCAGGGTCAATTTATATGCTGACTTTTTTCAAATATAAATTGATTGAAGTCCCCGCATTAATAGCGTTGATTACTCCCATAGGAGGATTACTTATGATCATTGGTTGGTTTAGTTTGGCTTGGACTTTCCTGAGGAAATAAATTGATGTAATTTTATCCATAATTAACAGATCCAAAACTGAAACCTATTAATGGCCAATCGATTAAAATCAACTAAGGTTGAAGTAGACGCTGAAAACTTGGTTGATGACAAGGAAGAAGAGATTGAAGTAAAGTCCCTTTTTCGGGATGAGAGAACACATAAGATTATAGGTTCTATCTTTCTTTTTGTTTGCTTTTTCCTGTTTGTCTCTTTCACCTCTTATTTATTTACCTGGACAGAAGATCAGGATAAGATTCGTGATTTGGGCGCAAGAATACTTCGTCCAAATGACCTTGAAATCAACAACCTCCTTGGAAGCTTTGGAGCCTATGTTGCATTTGTGTTTTTTGAGTATGGATTTGGACTTGCTTCTTATCTTTTCTGTTCCTTATTCTTTGTTATTGGTGTTAATTTATTGTTTGATAAATCAGTGTTCTCCATTGCCAGAAATGTCAGGTACCTGATGATGGGACTCCTCGTTTTAAGTGTGAGTGCATCTTTTTTTACACCTGAATCAAATTTTAATTTTGGAGGAGCATTTGGAAAGTTTTCTTCAAACTGGCTTAAAGGAGTGATTGGTTGGGCTGGTACATTTGCATTGCTCTCCCTTTCAATTTTCACCTATGTGATTTGGAGATTCAATCCAATATTCAAATGGCCTTTACTGTCATTTAAAAAGGCTGCTGTATCAGAAGATCTTCCTTTCGATCAATCAATCAATCAAGTGGATGCAGTACCAGAGGAAGTTCAACCAAGACTCGACTTAACTGAGGGTAATTCATTGAATGAATCTGCAAATCAATTTAATCCCAAGCCTACTGTTGATCCTTTAATGGGACCCTTGAATGTAATTGCAGAGCCAGTCGTTGAAGATATATTGCCTGCAGAAGAAGTGGAGAAAATGCCACAACAGACAGCAAAAGAAGAGCCGTCCATTGACGAGGATCTTCCATTGGAAATTAAATCTCCCATCAAGGAGGTGCCTGAAATTAAAACTGCTTCTACAGTATTGGCTTCACCAAAATATGACCCCATTGCTGATTTAAAAGGGTATAAATATCCATCCCTCGAACTATTGGCACAACATTCTGGAGAGAAAATTGTGATGGATCAACATGAACTGGAAGCCAACAAGAGCCAGATCATGAAGACTTTGCAGGACTATGACATTGAGATCCAAAAAATATTTGCAACCGTTGGTCCTACTGTTACATTGTACGAAATCATTCCAGCTGCGGGGGTAAGAATTTCTAGAATTAAAAATCTTGAAGATGATATTGCATTGAGTTTATCAGCTTTGGGTATTCGAATCATTGCACCTATCCCAGGGAAAGGCACTATAGGTATAGAAGTACCAAATGTGAAGAAAAGCATTGTGGGGATGAGATCTTTGTTAGGTTCTGAGAAGTTTCAGAAAAATGATTTTGCATTACCTATTGCACTTGGTAAAAAAATTGACAATGAAAACTTCATCGTTGATTTGGCTACTATGCCGCATTTGTTAATGGCAGGTGCAACTGGACAGGGTAAGTCGGTTGGATTGAATGCAATCCTCGTTTCATTGCTCTATAAAAAACATCCATCCCAATTGAAGTTTGTATTGGTGGATCCTAAGAAAGTTGAACTGAGTTTATACCGCATCATTGAAAAACATTTTCTGGCAAAACTTCCAGGTGAGGAAGATGCCATCATCACTGATACCAGAAAAGTAGTGAATACACTCAATGCACTTTGTATTGAAATGGACGAGCGATATGATTTGTTGAAAGATGCAGGATGCAGAAATATCAGAGAGTACAATGAGAAATTTGTCGGCAGAAGATTGAATCCAGAGAAAGGGCATAAATTTTTACCATTTATCGTGCTTGTCATCGATGAGTTCGCAGATCTTATCATGACCGCAGGAAAAGAGATTGAAACACCAATAGCAAGGTTAGCACAGTTGGCGAGAGCAATCGGTATTCATTTGATTGTTGCCACACAGCGCCCTTCAGTGAATATTATTACTGGAACCATCAAGGCAAACTTTCCGGCGCGTATTGCATTTAAAGTATCCTCTAAGGTGGATAGTCGTACTATTCTTGATGTTGGAGGTGCAGAGCAATTGATAGGAAGAGGTGATATGCTTGTTTCATACCAAGGAGAGGTAACAAGGGTTCAATGTGTGTTTGTTGATACACCTGAAGTAGAAAAAGTTGTAGAATTTATAGGGGAACAAAAGGGATATCCCTCAGCATTTGAATTACCTGAGGTGATCGATGAAAAAGATAATGAGGAAAGAGATCTTGATTTATTAAGTAAAGATCCATTATTCAATGAAGCTGCCAGCTTGATTGTTCAAAGTCAAATGGGTTCTACATCATTGATTCAAAGGCGATTGAAACTAGGGTACAATAGAGCAGGACGTCTTATGGATCAACTTGAAGCAGCAGGAATTGTTGGTCCTAGTAAAGGCAGTAAGGTACGTGAAGTGCTCTTCAAAACAGAGTATGAACTTGAACAGTTTTTAAAATCGATGGAATAGTCTTTTCTTTGCGTTTAATACCAAGTCAAAAACCATGTTTTTAACCCGTCGTTTTTTCATTTTCGCCACTGCTTCATTTTTCGCTTTGCAATCATTTGCTCAAGCACCAAAAGGAATGGGCAAAAGCGATCCGGAGGCGAAGAAAGTATTGGATGCGGTGAGTGCCAAGTTCAAGACTTTCAAAGCGATTAAGGCTTCATTTGCATTGAAAATCGAAAATGCTGCTGGCAAAGTTCAAGGGGTTAAAGCTGGGTCTGTTATGATGAAAGGGATGAAGTACAGGGTGTCTATCACGGGTCAAGAAATTTTCTGTGATGGAGCAACTATCTGGACATATGATGTTGCAGCAAAAGAAGTTCAGATTTCAGCAGTTGACAATAGTTCAGGATCAATAACTCCTCAGAAATTGTTTACTAATTTTTACGACAAAGACTTTTTGTTTGTATTGGGACAAGATGTTAAAAAGGGAAGTAAAACATATAAAGTTGTGGAATTGACTCCAATTGATAAGACGAAACCATTCTTTAAAGTTGTGTTGGAAATTGATAAAGCGACTAGTGTCATCATGTCCACCAGAGTGTTTGAAAAGAACGGCAACAAATATCTTTATGGAATAAATGCAATCAATACAACTGCAAATATTACTGATGATACTTTTACATTCAATCCTAAAAAGTATCCAGGAGTAGAAGTGATCGATTTAAGATAGAGGTTCAGTTCCCCAGCGGTACGTCTTGATATCAAATCCTGCTAAATCAATAATCCTATCAACAACTGTTGCTGCGACTTCTTCAATAGAACTGGGTCTTGAGTAAAAGGAAGGTGTAGCAGGACAAATGATGCCACCTGCTAAAGTTATTGACTCCATATTTTTAATATGAATCAGGTTATATGGAGTTTCTCTTGCAACACAAATCAATTTTCTTCTCTCTTTAAGTATCACGTCTGCTGCCCTTGTGATTAAATCTCCTGAAACGCCATTCGCTATTCTTCCTAACGTACCCATTGAGCAGGGTACGATAATCATGGTATCAAATTTTCCAGATCCAGATGCGAAGGGAGCGTTGAAATCATTTTTGTCAAATACGGGATATTGCAAATGATTGAACTCCTCATTACCAAGTTCAGTTCTCCAAACTTCTTTTGCATTATCTGAAAATACAATAGCAAGTTCGTTCCATTGATGCTTGATGAGCGCCAACTTTTTAATCAAAAGATCAGCGTAAATAGAACCACTTGCGCCAGTGATGGCGACAACAATTTTTCTGTTTGACATAACTAGGCCTCAGCCATTTGAGGGATTACCTCACTCTTGTATGCACCTTGATCCAACTTCATTTTGGTTTCCTCGAAGGCCTTCAAAGTGAGTTGAATATCCTCATCAGTATGCACGGCGGTTGGAATGAGACGATAAATGATATGTCCTTTTGGAATTACAGGGTAAACAACAATTGAGCAGAAGATATTGTAATTCTCTCTTAGATCGGTAACCATTGAAGTTGCTTCTTCAACACCACCTTTCATATACACTGGGGTAACAACAGAGTCTGTTTTGCCAATATCAAATCCCTTTGCTTTTAATCCATTTTGAAGTTTAAGGGCATTCTCCCACAATTTATCTTTTAAGGACGGTTGTGTTTTGAGTAGTTCAAGTCTTTTTAAATTTCCAACAACAAGTGGCATTGGAAGTGACTTTGCAAATATTTGGCTTCTGATATTGTAACGGATATAATCAATGATCTGCTTTGGGCCTGCTATAAATGCACCAATCGACGCCATTGATTTTGCAAAGGTTGAAAAATAGAGATCTATCTGATCTTGTACGCCTTGTTCTTCACCAGCACCAGCGCCTGTTTTACCAAGAGTGCCGAATCCATGTGCATCATCAACAAGAAGTCGGAAGCTGTATTTTGATTTAAGGTCAACGATTTCTTTTAGTTTGCCTTGATCGCCTGCCATTCCGAATACGCCTTCTGTGATGAGTAAAATGCCGCCGGCATTTTGCTTTTCAATTAGGGCTTGCGCACGTTGCAATTGTTTTTCACAGTCTGCAATGTCGTTGTGTTTGAAAACAAAACGGTGTCCAGGATGCAATCTTAATCCATCAATGATACAAGCATGACTTTCTGCGTCATATACAATTACATCATGTCTTGAGCACAGCACATCAATCAAGCTCACCATTCCTTGGTATCCAAAGTTGAGTAGGATGGCATCTTCCTTCATTTCAAAAGCTGCCAATTCTTTTTCAAGTTGTTCGTGATGATTTGAGTTTCCGCTCATCATCCTTGCACCCATAGGAAGGGCAAGTCCGTATGTTGCAGCTGCATCAGCATCTGCCTTTCTAACTTCTGGGTGATTTGCTAATCCAAGGTAGTTGTTCAAACTCCAAACAATTTTCTCCTTTCCTCTAAACTTCATTTTGGATCCGATTTCACCCTCCAATTTTGGAAATGCAAAATATCCGTGAGCTCTCTCGCGATGTTGACCGATTGGACCATAATTTTTAATGAGTCTTTCGAAAATGTCTGCCATGATACCTGGATTAAGATTTTGTTATGCAAAGATAAATTTTTTCACAATAAATTGATTTCAGAAATGTTCATAAATCCAATATTTAGTAGGGTTTCAATACCCTAACTTTGTCGAAAGATCAAACAAAAATTGAATGAAAAAGTTTCTTGTATTTTGCTCATTTCTGTCTTTCATAGGCTTTGCAATAGCACAAAAGGCTACAAAGGCACCCTCTTCCCCAAAATTGGTTGTTGGTGTAATGGTAGACCAAATGAGATGGGATTACATTTATAGATATCAACACAGGTATGGCGAAAATGGGTTCAAACGCATCTTAAAAGAAGGGTTTACCTGTGAGAATACATACATTTCTTATGCCCAAACGGTTACAGCTGCAGGACATGCTTCGGTTTATACCGGTTCTGTACCAGCTATAAATGGAATCATGGGAAATGATTGGTATGATCGAGGCAAGAAGAAAATGGTTTACTGTGTCGAAGATGATGAGGTGAAGATTGTTGGTGGAGTAGGCAACAAAGAGCCCATGTCTCCTAAAAATCTGATATCAACAACCATTACAGACGAGTTGGAGCTTGCTACTAATTTTAGATCGAAAGTAGTTGGTGTTGCCATAAAAGACAGGGGGAGTATACTTCCAGCTGGTCATGCTGGTGATGCAGCATACTGGTATGAGTCAAGCTCTGGAAATTTTGTTACGAGTACATGGTATATGAAGGACCTTGCTCCATGGGCTGCGAGTTTCAATCAAAAGAAATTAGTCGACTCATTCTACAAACGCAATTGGGAATTAAGTTTTCCGTGGGAAACGTATGTTCAAAGCAATATCAACGATCCAGCATATGTAAAATCCCCTTTTCCAAGAAAACTTGAAGCAAATATTGGAAAGAATTATGGTGCAATTGCATCCACACCATGGGGCAATACACTATCACTGGAATTTTCAAAATCTGCAGTCGAAGGTGAAAAATTGGGGATGGACAGTATAACAGATTTCTTGGCCATTAGCCTTTCCTCTCCAGATTATATTGGGCATGCATTTGGGCCAAATGCTGTTGAGGTAGAGGATAATTACATCAAGCTGGATCGAGATCTGGCAAATTTCTTCGAGTACCTCGATAAAAAGTTGGGTAAAGGAAATTATCTTTTCTTTCTCACAGCAGATCATGCAGTAGCTCATGTGCCGGCATTCATGACAGAAAATAAATTGCCAGGAAAATCAATGAAGGCAAATAAACGCGCAGAGACTGAAACCATGAAAAAATTCGGACTCACACGTTTGATTGAGGCACAGGCTAATTATCAATTTTATTTAGATAGAAATTATCTTGATTCAATTGGTGCTGATTTTGAAAACGTAAAATCATACTTCATTGATCAATTGAAAAAAGACGACGATGTGTTAACTGCATTTGACAATGATGAAATCAGTGAAGCCAATTTGCCTGCAGAATTCAAAGAAATGTTCCAGAAAGGCTACAATCAAAAACTTGCAGGTGATGTGCAGGTGATTTACAAGCCAAATTATTTCTTTGGAGGAGCAACAGGTACAACTCATGGCAGTATGTATCCATATGATTCACATATTCCATTGCTTTGGATGGGCTGGGGTGTTAATCAGGGAAAATCAAACCGCAAAGTATATATGAGTGATATTGCCAGCACCATTGCAGCTATTTTGAAAATTCAGATGCCAAGCGGTAATGTTGGTTCAGTAATTCATGAAGTTGTAAAATAAATTAGATGCAACAGTATTTAGATTTGATCAAGCATATTCTAGAAAATGGAACCGATAAGAGTGATCGGACTGGCACTGGAACGCGCAGTGTTTTTGGATATCAAATGAGATTCAATTTGGAAGATGGTTTTCCAATGGTTACCACCAAGAAATTGCATTTGAGGAGTATCATTCATGAATTGCTTTGGTTCCTAAAAGGAGAAACCAATATCAAGTACCTTAAGGAAAACGGTGTTAGTATTTGGGATGAATGGGCAGATGAAAATGGTGAATTGGGTCCGGTTTATGGAAAACAATGGAGATCATGGCAGAGCGCAGACGGACAAATGCACGACCAGATTGTTGATCTGATCAATCAAATTAAAAAAAATCCAGACAGCAGAAGATTGATTGTTAGTGCATGGAATGTAGGAGAGCTCTCCAAGATGGCTTTGATGCCTTGCCATACACTTTTTCAATTTTATGTTGCAGATGGAAAGCTTTCCTGTCAGTTGTATCAGCGTTCGGCAGAC
The DNA here is from genome assembly GCA_017856455.1 of Parafilimonas sp. Lineage (GTDB taxonomy): Bacteria > Bacteroidota > Bacteroidia > Chitinophagales > Chitinophagaceae > Pollutibacter. Next base: position 31,856 of record JAFMEZ010000016.1, on the reverse strand, counting down.
GTTTTTTTAGGAGTACCATTTAATATTGCCTCCTATGCATTGCTCACGATGATGGTCGCACAAGTATGCGATTTAAAATTGGGTGATTTTGTTCATAGTTTTGGTGATGTGCATCTTTACAACAATCATTTTGATCAAGCCAAATTGCAATTGACAAGAACCCCTTTCCCGCTTCCTTTGATGAAAATCAACCCTGATGTGAAAGATATTTTTGGATTTAAGTTTGAAGATTTTGAACTTTTAAACTATCAGTCTCATCCAGCTATAAAAGCACCTGTTGCTGTGTAAATAAATCGGAATGATTATATCAATAGTAGTTGCGGCTTCAGATGACAATGCCATTGGCAGGGACAATCAATTGCTCTGGAAATTGCCTAACGACATGAAATTTTTTAAAAATCTCACATGGGGCATGCCCATCTTAATGGGAAGAAAAACATTTGAGTCGATTGGTTCAAAGGCTCTCCCCGGTAGGTTAAATATTGTCTTGACTCGTCAAGCTGAAGCAATCCAACAAACAAAAGATATTGTTATTGCAGACAACATAGAGAAAGCAATTGTGTTAGCAAGTGCAGCTCATTACAAAGAGTTATTTGTAATTGGAGGGAGTGATTTATATCGTCAAATGATGCCCACTGCCAACAAGATATACCTTACCAGGGTACATACATTTTATCCAGATGCAGACAGTTTCATTGATCAAATCGATCAAAACAGTTTTCGGTTGATCGTTTCAGAAAATTTTCCTTCTGATGATAGGCATGCTTTCAGTTACAGCTTTGAAACATGGGAGCGTAAACACTAGTAGCATCTTTAAGGATTAACACAAATAGATGCTGTTATATAAGTATATTAAATATCTGATTTTTGCTTCCAATGGTAAAGGTCATGGTATTCATTCTCCTTTTGTATATGACTTTGTAGTGAATGTCTTAAACAAGTCTTTTAAGGGAACTGAAAAGCTTGATGTTTTAGAATCAGCTGAACATTTTATACTTGGAAAAAAGTATTTGCATCTGATCAATCGCATCAAGTCTTTTTATGTCGATTATACTGTTCAGGTTTTTCAACTTCCTTTCAAAACAGAACTTGAGTTTTCGATTTTTGGAAAAAAAATGGAGGAAGCTATTGAGTCGGATGTTTTAATCATAATTGGACTCAATTCGTCTGGAATTGCTGAAAAAAAATGGTTGGAAATCAAAAAAAATGAAAAAGTCACCTGCTCCATCAATTTGTTTTTTATAGGAATCCTGTTTTTTAAAAAAGATTTCAAAGAAAAGCTTGATTTTATGATTAGGTTCTAAAATTTGATCAAAATTTAGATCAAGTTTTTGACTATTTTTGATCCTCAATTGAACTCCATGGTCGTTGGTGTTTTAAAAGAAGCCTCTCCAGAAACGAGGGTTTCGCTTATCGCAGAAGGTGTTGCACAGCTAACTAAGAAGCAAATAAAAGTATGGGTAGAAAGTGGAGCAGGTTTGAATGCCTATTGCTCTGACGATGATTATCGTGCTGCCGGTGCTGAAATCAAGTCATCTCAAGAAATTGCAGAAAATGCAGATGTAGTGCTATCTATTCATGCCCCATCAATCGCTATCAGAAATGGCGTTGTGTTGATAGGCATGTATCAGGCAAGATTTGAGACTGAAAGAATTAAAAACTGGAACCAACAGGGTGCCACTGTTTTTAGTATGGAACTTTTACCAAGAACAACCAGGGCACAAAGCATGGATATTCTTTCCAGTCAGGCAAACATCGCTGGATACAAAGCAGTGCTTACAGGTGCAAATGCATATGGTAGATATTTCCCTATGTTCATGACCGCTGCAGGTAGCATTGCTCCAGCAAAAGTGTTGATTTTGGGAGCAGGTGTAGCTGGACTTCAAGCAATTGCTACTGCCAAGAGATTGGGAGCTGTTGTTGAAGTTTTTGATACTCGTCCTGCTGTAAAAGAAGAAGTTCAGAGTTTAGGAGCGAAGTTCATTGAAATTCCAGGTGCTGCAGATGCATCTACCGCTGGTGGATACGCCGTTGAGCAAACTGAAGAATACAAAAATAATCAAGCATTAAAAATCGCAGAGTCTGCAGCGAAAGCAGACATCATCATAACCACTGCACAGATACCTGGGAAAAAAGCACCCATTCTCATCACTGAAGAAATGATTCATTCAATGAGAAGAGGAAGTGTGATTGTTGATTTGGCTGCATCAACTGGCGGAAATACTCCATTGACAAAAGACAGGGCAACTGTAGAGCATAATGGTGTAAAAATAATAGGCGATAGCAATCTTCCGGCAACTATGCCTTCTGATGCTAGTAAACTTTACGGAAAAAATATTTTGAACTTTTTACAATTAATCATCAACAAAGAAGGAAATCTCTTATTGGATACTGATGATGAACTTGTTAAAGGAGCTCGCGCCCAAGCGTGATAAAAATTTATAGTATGAATCAAATTTTTCAATGGATTGCCTCTCATCAGGAAATGATCTACGTGGTCATTTTGATGATTTTCGTGGGAATTGAAGTAATTGGAAGAGTACCAAGCGTTTTGCACACACCATTAATGAGTGGTGCGAACGCAATTCATGGTGTTGTGATCATCGGTGCGATTATTGTAATGGGAAAGGCAGAGGAGGGAAATCTGATTGCCTTGATTTTGGGATTCCTTGCTGTTTTCCTGGGTACATTAAATGTGGTAGGTGGATTTGTTGTCACCGACCGTATGTTGGAGATGTTCAAGAAGAAAAAATAATTCATTCAAAAGCTGGATCCGATGGAACTGAATCTTCTAGTGCTTTGTTATTTAATTGGCTCTGTGACTTTCATAGTAGGCTTGAAAATGTTATCCAATCCTGCTTCTGCAAGAAACGGGAATTTGGTTGCAGCTGTTGGTATGTTTGTTGCAATCCTTGGAACAATTTTTCTTTACGAAGAAAATGGGCAGAAACTTGGTAACTATACCTGGATTTTTGCTGCACTGTTCATAGGCTCTGTTGCAGGTACACTAATGGCAAAAAGAGTGCAAATGACAGCGATGCCTGAGATGGTGAGTCTTTTTAATGGAATGGGGGGTGCATGTGCTGCATTAATTTCAGTAATTGAGTTTCGTCATCTTGTACATACTAGCGATGCTGCTTCTTTGGATCAAACAAGTTTGTTGATCATCATGCTCGGATTGATTATCGGTTCTGTCTCATTTGCCGGAAGTGTCATTGCTTGGGGTAAATTAAATGGAAGCATAAAAGATTTTGCATTCAAAGGTCAGCATATCATTAATATCATTTTGTTACTGCTAACATTATTTATCGCAGCACATATTGTCATAAACCTTCCTATTGAATTGGAATTGTATTTCTACGCCGCTGTTGTTTTAGCATTGGTTTATGGAATATTTTTTGTCCTTCCAATCGGAGGCGCTGATATGCCTGTTGTAATTTCTTTGCTCAACTCTTTCACAGGTGTTGCCGCAGCATGTGGAGGTTTTCTTTACGATAACAAAGTGATGCTCACAGGAGGTATTCTTGTTGGTGCTGCTGGAACGCTGTTGACTATTTTGATGTGTAAGGCCATGAACAGGTCACTTCAAAATGTATTGATTGGATCATTTGGAGGAGGCGCTACTACAGGAGGATCTGCTCAAACTGGCGGTACTTACAAAGAAGTTACGCTAAGTGACGCTGCAGTTGTAATGAGTTATGCCAACAAGGTAATGATTGTGCCTGGATATGGTTTGGCTGTTGCTCAAGCTCAGCACGTTTGTCACGAACTCGAGAAAACACTTGAAGCAAAAGGGGTTGAAGTAAAATATGCAATTCATCCTGTTGCCGGTAGAATGCCCGGACATATGAACGTATTGCTTGCTGAGGCTGACGTGAGTTATGAAAAATTGCTTGAGATGGAACAGGCAAATGAAGAGTTTAAAAATACTGATGTTGTTTTAATATTAGGGGCAAACGACGTGGTGAATCCCGCTGCTAAATCTGATCCTTCTTCTCCAATTTATGGAATGCCTATTTTGGAAGTTGAAGAAGCAAAACATGTTATTGTAAATAAGCGAAGCATGAAGCCTGGTTATGCTGGAATTGAAAATCAGCTGTTCTTCCAACCTAAAACATCCATGCTATTTGGAGATGCCAAGAAAGCCCTACAAGACTTGCTTGCAGAAGTAAGAAATCTCTGATCTTAAATGCATATCAAGGTTAGGAATGCTTAATTTTAAGCATTCTAAATCTATTTTATGCGTTTGACTTTCTCTCTTATTCTTACATTGATTTCATCTGTTACTTTTTCTCAACAGAAAATTTCTGGTTTCTTTCCAACGAATGTTTCCAAGCAATTGGAGATTGAGAAGCAGTTCGACGGGTATTTAAATGCAAAAAATCAGGATACCTGGTTGAAGTTTCTATCTTCTCGTCCACATCATGTGGGTTCTGTACAAGGCAAAGCAAATGCTGATTACATGGCAAACCTTTTTCGTCAGTGGGGATATGAAACTGAATTAGCAACTTACAATGTGCTTTTTCCAACACCTAAAACTCGTCAATTAGAATTACTGGGTCCTAATCCATATAAAGCTAAACTGCAGGAGACTGCTTTGAAGGAAGATCAAACATCAGGACAATTATCTGAGCAACTTCCTACTTACAATGCATTTTCTGCAGATGGTGATGTTACTGCAGAACTTGTTTTTGTGAATTGGGGCGTACCAGCAGATTATGAGTTGTTGGAAAAGATGGGTATCAGCGTAAAAGGTAAAATTGTAATTGCAAAATACGGCGGTTCATGGAGAGGCATCAAACCAAAAGTTGCAGCTGAACATGGTGCCATTGGTTGTCTGATTTATTCTGATCCTCGTGAAGATGGATATTTTCAGGGTGATGTATATCCAGTTGGACCATTTCGTCCTGAGCAATCAGTTCAAAGAGGTTCTGTAATGGATATGCCAGTTTATCCTGGTGATCCAACCACACCATTTGTTGCATCTACTGCAGATGCAAAAAGATTGAAAAGGGAAGAGGTGACAACCATCATGAAAATTCCTGTTTTGCCAATTTCATATGAAGATGCACTTCCACTATTGAAATCATTGAAAGGTCCCGTTGTACCTGAATCATGGAGAGGAAGTCTCCCCATAACATATCATGCTGGTCCAAGTGAAAGTAAAGTTCATTTGAAATTGGCGTTTAATTGGGATTATAAACCTATCTATAACGTCATTGCAACAATGAAGGGATCTACATATCCAGATCAGTGGGTGATCAGAGGCAATCATCATGATGGATGGGTAAATGGTGCATCAGATCCACTAAGTGGAATGGTTGCTGAAATGGATGAGGCAAGAGCAATTGCGGAAATGGCAAAAAAAGGTATCAGACCTAAGCGTACAGTTGTTTTCTGCGCATGGGATGGTGAAGAGCCATCTTTGTTGGGATCAACTGAATGGGTTGAAGACCACGCTGATGAATTAAAAAAGAAAGCAGTAGTTTATTTGAACTCTGATGGTAACAGCAGAGGTTTCTTTGGATTTGGAGGTTCACATGCATTGGAAAAATATGTTAATGAAGTAGCTGCTGATGTTGTTGATCCACAAACTGGTGTTTCTGTACTTGAAAGAAGGTATGCCAGAATGCTTGCATCTGCAGAAACATCAAGTAAGTCAAAAATCTATGGAAACAGGTACATGAAAATTGGCGCTTTAGGAGCAGGTTCAGATTATTCTCCCTTTTTCCAACACCTGGGTATTCCATCCGGAAATGTTGGCTACGGAGGAGAAGGTAATGGTGGTGAATACCATTCAATTTATGATTCGTATGATCATTTTACAAGATTCAAAGACCCAGGACTTCAATATGGCGTGGCACTGGCAAAAACTGCTGGTCGTTTAATGCTGCGTATGGCTAATGCTGACGTATTACCCTTTGATTATTCAATCTTATCTGGCACTATCAACGGATATTTTGCAGAAATAAAAGCGCTCATTGATCAGTCAAGAATGGAAGTTGAGGTTGAAAACAAATTAATTGCTGATAAAGTATATGAACTTGCTGCAGATCCCAAAGAAAAACTTAAGTTACCAGTTGTAAAACCAGCAATTCCATATTTGGATTTTAGTCCTGTTGAAAATGCACTATCACAATTGCAAAAAACAACTGATTTGCTGAAGATATCAATCACTAAAGCTGATAAATTGGATGAGTCAACTTTAAATAAACTGAATCAACTCCTTTATCAGGCAGAACAAAAGTTATTAGATGAAAAAGGACTTCCACGTAGACCCTGGTACAGGCACCAGATTTATGCACCTGGATATTATACAGGTTATGGTGTGAAGACATTGCCTGGATTACGTGAGGGGATTGAAGAAAAAAATTGGAATGAAACAAAAGAACGTATAGAAGTTCTTGCAAAGGCATTGAATAGATTTGATGCTGCATTACAAGAGGGATTGTCGATACTATCAAAATGATGCTTCCAGAAGCGTTTTTAGATTCTTTGTCGTCGTGCACTGGATTCAATGCATCATCATTTATTGATGCACACCAAAATCCAGCTGCAACCTCAGTGAGGTTTAATCCAATCAAATACACCGACAACTCAACTTTTTTAAGGGAGTTGAAATCTGGAGATATTCCATGGTGTAAACATGGCATATATTTAAAGGAAAGACCAAGATTTACACTTGATCCATTGCTTCATGCGGGAGTTTACTATGTGCAGGAGGCTTCAAGTATGTTTTTGCATTTTCTGATCGAACATATTTTGCCAGACGCACAAAATTTAAAAGTGTTGGATCTTTGCGCTGCCCCTGGAGGTAAATCAACCTTGCTCTCATCGATGAAACAATTTGAGTTGGTGGTAGCAAATGAAATCATTTCTTCAAGAGTGCCTGTACTTTATGAGAATATTGTTAAGTGGGGAACTTCCAAAACATTTATATCCAATAATGATCCCAGAGATTTCAAGGTGTTAGGTGAAATGTTTGATGTGGTTTTAGTTGATGCACCATGCAGTGGAAGTGGATTATTTAGAAAGGATCCAAATGCAATTCTGGAGTGGAATTCTGAGCTCGTTGAATTCTGTTCACTGCGACAGCAAAGAATATTACAAGATGCCTTTCAGGTTTTGAAACCTGGTGGATATCTGATCTACAGCACATGTTCATATTCGTATCAGGAGAATGAACAGAATGTTGATTACATATTGGAGAAAGGAGGCTGTCAGTCGATTGCATTAAACGTACCAAAGGAATGGGGTGTTGTCGAGAGCAGTTCTGATCATTATGAAGGTAAAGGGTACCGATTTTATCCAGATAAAATAAATGGTGAAGGATTTTTTTGCAGTGTATTTCAAAAGCTTGATTCAACAGGATCTCAGTCTCTTCAATTGCCAAAAGCCAACCATCTTCAATCAGTAAACAGTGCAGCATTGACTTCTATGGTCAAGACTGAAGGAGTGAAAATTTTTGAAGAGAATGGAATTTTATATGGTGTAAATCAACCATTAATTGAATGGCGAACCATGATGCAAGCCTCGCTTAAACTTAGAAAATCTGGAGTTAAATTAGGTTCAATCATGAAAAAGGGATTTGTAGCAGATCACGAATTGGCAATGAGTGAACTGATTTCTACTCATATTAATACAATTGATTTGAAGTTACAAGACGCGATAAAATATTTGAGGAAAGAAGATATTGATGTTGAAGATGTTACGGATGGAACTTATCTCGTTACCCATCAGCAAACTGGATTGGGGTGGGCAAAAATGATCAGAGGCAGATTAAAAAATAATTATCCAATTTCTTGGCGAATCACAATGAGGGAAGATTGATATAGAATATTAATACATTTGACATTGAGATGAAAAGATACTACCTCATCATATCAGTTTTGTTATTCATTCATGCTCTTGCGTTGGGTCAAGCTGCACCAGCTTCCGAGGGCTATTTTAAGTTAAGTTACGAACAGCAATTTTCAGAAGGTAAGTCAGTTTCAGTTGAAGCCTCTACTTTCAGTATTTTCAAAAGCAACAGTGGTTGGAATGATTCAAAATATTACTTGCTGATCAATGATATTTTGCCGGGAACAATTGTAAAAATTAAATCTCTTCTAACAGAAAAAATAGTTTATGCAAAAGTGCTTGGATCATTGGTGCAGGCAAGAGAGAACGAAAAACTAATGTTTCGAATGAGTAATGCGACGATGGCAGCATTGGGATTGAATGATACCAACAGCAAAGTCATTTTAACCTGGAATAATTAATACATGAATTGGAAGATCCTTAGCTCTGAATATTTATTCAAAGAATTATGGTTTACTGTCCGGAAAGACCGTTGTGAAAAGCAAGATGGGTCAACCGTTGATCCATATTATGTATATGAATTCCCTGAGTGGGTAACCGCTGTTGCGTTGACAGAAGACGGGAAGTTTATATTTGAACGTCAATATCGGCATGCATTGGGTATGACGATGATGGAAATTCCTGGTGGTTGTGTTGATGATGAGGATAAAAGTCTGCAAGATGCCATTGCACGTGAATTGAAAGAGGAAACAGGCTATATTTTCTCTTCCTATGAATATTTGGGAAAAATCTCCGCCAATCCATCTACGAATAGTAATTTGATGCATTTTTTTCTTGCGCAAGGGGGCAAAAAAATTGCCGACCAAACATTAGACGCTAATGAAGAGATCGAAGTGCATTTGTTAAGTATCGACGAGGTTAAGGATTTGCTTAAGTCGAATCAAATCATTCAAAGCATGCATGCAACTGCTTTGTTTTATGCACTGGAGCGGTTAGGTCATTTAAAATATTAAATCAAAAATTTAGTTCGCCAATAATAAACAGGCTTCCGCAGATGAGGATGAGATCATCTTTTCCCGCAATCGATTTTGTGTAATCAAGTGCATCATTAACATTCCCAAATGCCCTTCCTGAAAGACCGTTTTTATTAGCCTCAATCATTAAAGTTTCTGCTTCCAGCGCTCTTGGAATATTCGCTTGGGTGAATGCATAACTAGCATCCTTTGGTAGCATTGTCAATATTTCTTCAAAATCTTTATCCTTTGAAAGTCCAATAATAATGTGCAAACCTTGGAACGTTGAGTATGATAATTGTCTTAGTATTTCACGAATGCCGTCAGGATTATGACCAACATCCATAATGATGGTGGGTTGATCACCTATTTTTTCCCATCTGCCTCTTAATCCAGTATTTTTAACTGTATTCATTATGCCATTCAATATACTTGAATCTGATATTTTAAAAGATTGATTTTTTAAGTGATCAATGGTTGCTATGACTGTCCTTATATTATCCACTTGGTAGAGGCTGTTAAGTGGACTAATAACCGATCTTATTTTGTGATTCTTTCCTCTTATATTGAATGATAAATTAATATCATGATTGATGTTATTTACAGTATACTCTTGGTCTGCAAACAATATTTCAGCATTGTTTTCGATTGCCTTTTTTTTGAAAACAAATTCAGTTTCTAGTTGGGTTTTTCCAACGACAACTGGTTTCCCTTTTTTAATGATACCTGCTTTTTCAGCGGCAATTGCTTCCAATGTATTTCCTAACAAACTCATATGATCGAATCCAATATTTGTGATTACCGAGATTTCAGGGTCAATCACATTTGTACTGTCCAGTCTTCCTCCTAATCCAGTTTCAATGATGGCGATATCAACTTGATGCGCTGCAAAGTAGTGAAATGCCATTCCAACAGTAACTTCAAAAAATGAAGGTTGTTTTTCCTCAATGAATGTCATGATCGATTCAGTAAAGTTGACAACAGATTCCTGGTCAATCATGGAGCCGTTAATTCTTATTCTTTCCCTAAAATCTTTGAGATGGGGGGAAGTATATAGTCCTGTTTTGAAACCTTGTTCCTGAAAAATTGAAGCAAGCATATGGCTGACAGACCCTTTGCCATTGGTGCCTGCAACATGTATTGTACTGAATTTTTGTTGTGGATTATCAAGAAATTCGCATAGGGCAATCGTATTGTCTAGATTGGGCTTGATTGCTGCAGGTCCAGTTCTGCTGAACATTGGCAGCTTACTAAAGAGATATTCTAAACATGCTTGATATTCCACAACACAAATATAGGACTGCTGATTGTTTAAAACCATTGGAAAACTTCTGGATGAAAATGGACTATTTTTTTTGTAGTGATTTAACTTTGTGCCCATGGTTTTTTTGCCTTGGATTGCGTTGGGTGCATTTGGTTTTGTTCTAATCGTACAGCTCTATTTTTATTTGAGGTATTTCAGACTATTGGCCTTTCATAAGACTTCAACAGATCAGCATTTAAGAGAGCACCCTGTCAGTGTTATTATCTGTGCAAGGGACGAAGCTGATGAAATTGAGGCGAATCTCCTAGGCGTATTGGCTCAATCATACAGAAGTACTCATGAAATTGTTATTGTAAATGACAATTCACAAGATGATACAAAGTATTTATTAGATGGACTATACAAGGATTTTAAGCAACTGCATATCGTTGAACTAAAGCAGGAGGCTGTTCATATTCCTGGAAAAAAATTCCCTCTTTCGGTTGGAATAAAAAGTGCAAAACATGAATTGCTGCTGCTTACTGACGCAGATTGTATTCCAACTTCAGAACATTGGATCAAAAAAATGCAAAATGGTTTTAGTGAGGGTATTGAAATTGTGCTTGGTTATGGTGGATACAAAAAGGCAAAGGGTATTTTAAATAAGATCATTCGCTTCGACACATTTCATACTGCTTTACAATATTTATCTTTTGCATTAGCGGGACAACCATACATGGGTGTAGGCAGAAACCTTGCGTATAAAAAACAACTTTTTTTTAAGCAAAAAGGATTTGCCTCACATCATCATTTGCCAGGGGGTGATGATGATCTTTTTATTAATGGATGTGCAAATGGTTTGAATACCGCTGTAGTAGTCGATAAAGATGCGTTTACGTTATCTACGCCTGCAAAAAATTGGTCTACCTGGGTTGCTCAAAAAGAACGACATAATGCAACAGGAAAGTTTTACAAGCTAAAAGATAGAGTAGTACTTGGCATATACATGGTAACGCATATCCTTTTTTATCCTGCTTTAGTATGTGCCTTTTATTTTTTGCCAATGACTTGGGTACTGCCAGCGTTGTTGCTGAAATTGCTTGTGCAAGGCGTCGTTTTTTATAAAGCAATGCATAAGTTAGATGAAAAAGATCTTTTCCCATACTATATCCTCTGGGATCTTTGGATGATACTTTATTATACCTATTTCATGTCTTCTCTTTGGAAAAAACCTAAAACACAGTGGAGTTGATCTCAAAATATTTTTCTGATTTTTCTCCGATTCAAGTGAATCAGTTTGAGCAACTTGGAGCATTGTATGCAGAGTGGAATGAAAAGATCAATGTAATATCTAGAAAAGACATCAATGAACTTTATGAGCGACATGTATTGCATTCGTTAAGCATTGCAGCAGAATTTGATTTTATTGATGGATTGGAGATTATTGATCTGGGTACTGGAGGTGGTTTTCCTGGAGTTCCACTTGCCATCTTTTTTCCAAATGTCCGTTTTCATCTTGTTGACTCCATAGGTAAAAAATTAAAAGTTGTAGATGCTATTTGTCAGGAACTCGGAATTCAAAATGTAACTACACAGCATACTAGAGCGGAAGAAATAAAAAATAGGAAATTTGATTTTGTAGTGTCAAGGGCAGTGGCTCCGTTAAAGGACTTGTGGACTTGGAGTAGGCCATTATTGAAGAAGGAACACAAGATGCCTGATTTTAAAAATGGATTGATTTGTTTGAAAGGGGGTGACTTAGCTCAGGAAATTGCTGAGTCGGGTTTAAAGCCTTACGCAAAACCAATTGAACAAATTTTTGAGGAAGAATATTACAAGGATAAATTTATTATTTACGTCCCTGTATAGCCTTGAACATTTCTTCAAGGCTTATTGAACTTACCGCTTATTTCTTCAATGTTGAGTTTGAACATGATCGGTTTAATCCTTTCGCGGTCATCTAATTTCATTTCATGTGCCTCCCAATGTTCGTGCGGATGGATTCTAGAGTCTGTCATCAATGGTAAAATTTTATTCACCAGTAGTTCTCTGGCTTTTTCAATTTCTTTGGTATCAATCTCTTCAAATTTTCCATAAACAATAACACTTTGCCAGTCTGAATAGTGTTTAGAGAAATCAACTTGAAAACAAATATTTGGATTTTGGCGCATGAATTGTATTTTTTTCCCTTCCATCGTTTGGCAATAAATATCCTTACCATCGTATGCAAACGCAATGGGTACAATATATGGCCTGTGTGCGTCACAACAGGCTATGCGCCCAATCATCTGGCTTGATAAAAGATTGTTGATCTGCTGATTTGACAAATTCCCCGTCATTTTTGGAAAGTTTTGTACAAATTAAGTTGGCAATAAGTTGAAATAAATGACAAATGTCATTTGTTGAGTATTAAAAAAATCAATGATCTTTTTTAGAGAAATAAAATGTCGACAGTTTGAGTATTGTCTTGAACGTTATATATGAAATCCACTGAATAAATTTATCCAACAATCTAAATTTATCATTAAGATCATCTTTGTGAATCTCTGTGCATTCATGCTGTATGATCTTATTTACTTCGTTGCTAACAGATGTCGAAAAATCAACATCTTCAACATCAATGTTTAGTTCAATGCTTGCCAATGCGCTTACATCATTGATGTTGTATGAACCTATTGTAACAATTCTATTGTCACATGTGGCTACTTTACTGTGAAGAATGGTAGGTGTATATTCGAAAACACGTATGTTGTTTCTTAATGCCCATCTATAGAAGTATCGCTCTGCATTTTTGGCGATGTACACATCTGATTTTCCTGCTAAAATCAGCTTAATACTTATTCCTCTTCTGACAGCTGCAGCCATTTGGTTTCTGAAAAAATTATTAGGGATAAAGTAGCTTGACATCATGATGATTTCCCTTTGGGCATTTCTAAACATCTCCATATATGTTCCAGAAATTTGGTTTCTATTCATGACCCAATCATTCCTTCTGATCCTCATGGCTGTATGATATAATCCCTCATTTTGCAGACCAATCTCATTTTTGTCTACCCAAGTTTCAATGATTCTTTTCTTTGTATAAAACTGCATGCAAAGTTTATGCAATTCAAATGCTGTTTCCCCCTCAATCAAAATAGCATAGTCGAGCCATGATGGCTCACCAGGTAAGTCATTATACCTGTCAGAAATATTGATGCCACCCACCAGGGCTATCAGTCCATCTGCAACTACTATTTTGTGGTGAAGTCTTCTGCCAAAGTAAAAGTTTTTGCTTCTAAAAATCGGTTCAAAAAATCTAATTAAAATACCTTCTTTTCTTAGTGATTGAATAAATGCTGCTGATAAATTTCTGGATGCATACCCATCAAGCAGTACTTGAATTTTTACATTTCTCTTTGCAGCAGCTATCAAATACTTAGCAATCTCATTTCCGGTCTGGTCTTCATCGAAGATATACACCTGTATTTGAATAAATTGCTTAGCATTGGTAATGATCTGTTTCAATACATCAAAATATTCCTTTCCGCCCCGAATCAGCTTGGCCTTATTATTGAACGTATAGTTTGTCTTTATTTTTTTAGCGGAAGACATGGTCAGGTATCAGTATTTTTCCACAATTTATGTTGATGTTTAAACTGGACTGAATTTAAATAAATTTCCTTGCGCTTTCGTATTTTCGGAGTTCATCTTAATTGTAAGTAATGGCACGCAGTGTAGGCGACACACCTTTAATGCAACAACATCGGGCTATCAAGCAAAAATACCCAGATGCTATTTTGCTTTTCAGGGTAGGGGATTTTTACGAAACTTTTGGCGATGATGCGATCAAGGCATCTTCAATTTTAGGTATAACACTTACAAAAAGGAATAATGGAGCGGCATCATCATTGGAACTTGCAGGTTTCCCGCACCATAGCTTAGATACATATTTGCATAAATTGGTGAAAGCGGGCCTTCGTGTAGCCATTTGCGATCAACTAGAAGATCCTAAGGCTGCTAAAGGAATTGTTAAGAGAGGGGTCACTGATATGCTTACCCCTGGATTGGCAACGCATGATAAGCTGCTTGAGCATAACAGTAATAATTTTTTAGCAGGACTCCATTTTGGGGAAAAGTCAATCGGCATTTCATTTCTTGATATTTCAACAGGAGAATTTTTTGTTGCTGAGGGAAACCAGGAATATATTGACAAACTTTTACAGACTTTTCAACCTGCTGAAGTCATTTTTCAAAAAGGTAAGCAAGAGTATTTTCAATCCATATTTGGAAAGAAATTTTATGTCTATTGTCTAGACAATTGGATTTTTGATGAACGATATGCTTTAGAGGGCCTTACGAGGCATTTCGGAACACATTCACTTAAAGGATTTGGTGTTGACGATATGTCTGATGCTATCATCGCTGCAGGTTCAATATTGCATTATTTAAATGACACTGCACACCCCAATAGTCATCATGTTGCCAGTCTGCATCGTATCAACAGAGAAGAGTTTCTCTGGATGGATCAATTTACAATTAGAAATTTAGAATTGGTTTCATCCTCTGTTGTCAATGGAGCAACATTATTAAAGACGATCGATGCAACCCATAGTCCCATGGGTGCCCGTTTATTGAAAAGATGGGTACTTATGCCTCTGTCTGATCAAAAAAAGATCAATGAGCGATTGAGTGCGGTAGAAAAAATTTTACAGCATACCGACTGGTTTGAAAAAGTGGTTCAAAGCCTCAAGTCGTGTGGTGATATAGAGCGACTCGTAAGTAAAATATCTTCAAAGAAATTGGGCCCGCGTGAAATGCTACAACTTGCAAAGGGACTAGAAGAGGTATCATTTTTAAAATCATTACAAGGTCAAATCGAAAATGAATACCTCAATCATTTATTAGAGAAACTTCAGCCATGTGAAGAAATAGCACAAAAGATTTTCAATGAAATTGCTGAGGAGGCTCCTAATCAAATACAGAAGGGTGGTTATATAAAGAGTGGTGTAAATAATGAGCTTGACCATTTTCGTGAATTGGCAAGCGGCGGAAAAAAGTTTTTATTAGAGATTCAGCAAAAAGAAATTTTATCAACTGGTATATCTTCTCTAAAAGTTGGTTTCAATAATGTTTTTGGGTATTACCTGGAAGTAAGTAATACACACAAAAATAAGGTCCCTTCTAACTGGGTTCGCAAACAAACATTAACAAATGGAGAAAGGTATATCACAGAAGAGCTAAAGGAATATGAAGAAAAAATTATAGGCGCAGAAGATAAAATTGCTCAAATTGAATCAGCGATATATGATGCACTGCTTGTTGCAATTCAAGCATATATTCTTCCCATGCAGCAAAATGCACATATTATTGCTATCATTGATTGCTTATGTTCTTTTGCATATACTGCACGTGAAAACAATTACTGCAAACCTGTTTTCCATGATGGTGATAAGTTGAAACTAATCGCATCTCGTCATCCTGTTATCGAAACAATGCTTCCCCCTGGGGAAGCGTACATATCGAATGATCTTCAATTAGATCAGGATAACACTCAAATTGTTATTTTAACTGGTCCAAATATGAGTGGTAAAAGTGCCCTGCTCAGACAAACTGCGATTATTGTATTAATGGCACATATGGGAAGTTTCGTTCCAGCCTCAAGTGCTGAAATTCCATTGACGGATAAGATATTTACAAGGGTAGGAGCTTCAGATAATTTGACTGGCGGAGAGTCAACTTTCATGGTAGAAATGAATGAGACAGCCAGCATTATCAATAATATATCCACTAAAAGTCTTGTGATATTGGATGAAATTGGCAGAGGTACTTCAACATATGATGGTATTTCTATTGCATCAAGTATTGCAGAATTCTTACACAATGCACCCCAACGCCCAAAAACTTTATTCGCAACACATTATCATGAGATGAATGATTTGGAGGGCAAACTTTCTCGTGTTAAAAACTTTCATATCACCCACAGAGAAGTAGACAATAAAATTTTATTTCTAAGAAAATTATCGCCGGGAGGCAGTACGCATAGTTTTGGTATTCATGTTGCAAGGATGGCTGGAATGCCGCAACCTCTTATTAAACGTGCAAATGAAATCCTTGAAGATTTGGAAAATCGTGATCATGTGGAAGCGAAAAATGTTGTCAAACAAATTGAATCAGAGTTGCAACTCTCGATTTTTGATGAACACAGTCTTGTGTTTGATCAAATTAGAAAATTGTTGGATGATGTTGATATTAATTCGTTAACTCCAGTTGAGGCACTTGTTATTTTGAACGATATCAAAAAGAAGATGGGGTAGATGTCAGATCAGGGTCTTGATGGTTTCAACCACTTGATCAATCTCTTCTTTAGTATTGTATTTGCTGAAAGAAAATCTGACGGTCGATTGAGGTTGAGTTTTAAGTGCATTGATGACATGTGAACCTTGATTTGCGCCGCTACTGCATGCACTACCGCCCGAAACACAAATATGATTGATGTCTAAATTAAACAGAAGCATTTCTGATTTTTCGCTGTGCGGAAATCCTACACTCAAAACAGTATAAAGACTGTCGCCATCCGGATCACCATTGAAAATTACACCCGGCACAGTTTCAGTAAGTCGATTTTTCAAATATTGTTTAAGTGAAAAGATATAGGCGCTATCAACTGTATGGTTTTCATTTGCCAACTCAAGGGCTTTAGCAAATCCGATAATACCATAGATGTTTTCAGTCCCTGCCCTCATATTCCTTTCTTGCCCGCCTCCATGAATAAACGGACTGATCTTATTTCTTTGGTTGATGTACATCAGTCCAATGCCTTTTGGACCATGAAATTTATGTCCTGCTCCAGTAATAAAATCAACATATGTATTCGATAAGTCAATTGGAAAGTGACCAACCGTTTGAACTGTATCAGCATGAAAGATTGCACCATTTTGTTTGCATATTTCACCAACTGCTTGTATATCAGTGATGTTACCAATTTCGTTATTGGCATGCATCAAGGTTACCAATGTTTTTACTGAAGATTCTTTTAACTTTTTTTCCAAATCTTCTAAATCAATATGACCGTTTGAAAGAATATTGACAAATTCAAGCGATGCCTCACCGTTTTTATGCAAAAATTCAACTGAGTGCAACGTGGCATGATGTTCAATGGGGGACGTAATGATTCTTTTACATCCCAATTCCCTAACAGCATTGAAAATGGCAGTATTGCTGCTCTCTGTTCCTCCACTGGTAAAAAATATTTCTGATGGCTGAGCCTTTAAGATATTGGCAACTGACTTTCTTGCCTTCTCAATGGCCAACCTATTTTCTCTTCCATATGAATAAATGGAAGATGGATTTCCAAAATGTGTTGAAAGAAATGGAACCATGACATCTACAACCAATGGATCAATTGGAGTTGTTGCTGCATTATCAAAATAGATTCTTTGTGCCATGCTTGCTAATCAGAAAATCAAATATAACCAATGCAAATTAAATACACTCCTGAATATCCTTGATCAGTTTTGTTGCGATATTATTTGCAGTTGTTTCAAAATTACTTTCAGCAATGATTCTGATGATGGGTTCAGTATTGCTTGCTCTTAAATGTACCCAGTCATTATCAAACTCAATACGGAGTCCATCGATAGTTGTAAGTGGATTTGACTTGTATTTCTGTTGAATCTTTGAAAAAATACTCGTCAAGTCAATGCCATTTTCAAGTTCGATCTTGTTTTTGCTGATAAAGTAATCAGGGTAGCTATTTCTTAACTGCTTTGCAGTTTTTTTCGATTCAGCGAGATGTGTTAGTATAAGCGCAATACCAATCAATGCATCTCTGCCATAGTGAAAATCTGGTACGATGATCCCTCCATTACCTTCTCCACCAATAACGGCATTCACTTCCTTCATTTTTGCAACAACATTTACTTCACCAACTGCCGTAGGATAATATATTCCGCCATGCTTTTCAGTTATATCTTTCAATGCGCGTGAGGATGAAAGATTGCTTACAGTATTTCCTTTTCTTTTGCTGAGCACATAGTCTGCTACAGCAACCAATGTATATTCTTCGCCAAACATTGATCCATCTTCTGAAACCAAAACCAATCTGTCTACATCAGGATCAACTGAAATACCCAAATCAGCTTTTTGATTGACAACTTCAGAAGATAGTTGATTCAGGTGTTGAGGCAATGGTTCAGGATTATGTGCAAATTTTCCATTCACTTCACTATTTAAAACGACTATCTGATCATCCTCTAATCCTAATTTTTTCAGAAGTGCAGGTACAAAAACGGCACCTGAACTATTGATCGCATCGATAACTATTTTGAATTTTCTTTTTTCAATTGCTTTTTTGTTTACCAAAGCATAATTGACTATGTTGTCAAGATGATAATCGGCATGATTGAGTTTATGTTCAATTGTACCAAGTTTATCTACTGTTGCAAAATCAATATTATTGTTCTCTGCGCTATTGAGAATACTGGTTCCAATCTCCGCACTAATGAATTCGCCTTTCTCATTGAGCAATTTCAATGCATTCCATTCTTTGGGATTATGACTTGCTGTAATAATAATTCCTCCCGCTGCATTTTCATGAACTACTTCCATCTCAACAGTTGGAGTGGTTGATAAACCAAGGTCAATCACTTCTACTCCGAGTGAAACAAGAGTTTGGACAACTAAGTTTGAAATGATAGGTCCACTTATCCTTCCATCCCTTCCTACAACAATTTTTTTATTCCCAGTTGATATAGCCCACTGCCCGTAAGCTGCAGCATATTTTACAACGTCTATGGGAGTTAGCGCTTCTCCAGGTTTTCCTCCAATGGTTCCTCTGATTCCAGATATGCTTTTGATTAATGCCACAGTTGAATTTTAAGGCTGCAAAATTACAAAAAAATGGTGCCTTTGCCAATGAATCAAGCATCTTGGCACATAATTTAATATATTTTATGAATTGTTAATTTTCAACGGATTAGAACCTTTGAAATACATTGTAAATTTGCTTTATGTCAACATATCTTCAAATATTTCATTCGTTTATTACTTATTCACAGCAGATTGATAACGCAGTCATGTTGCTGGTGAATAGGCAATGGACTAATCCTTTGATGGATAATGTTGCTATTTTCATGCGGGAATCAATTTTTCATATTCCACTTTATTTGTTTCTTTTTTTTATTGCATTTCAGGTATTTGGGAAAAAGGCATGGTGGTGGATATTGGCGGCCTTTGCATTAATTGCATTCACCGATTTATTGAGCAGTCAGGTAATTAAGTATACTTTCAACAGATTAAGACCCTGCAGAGATCCTTTCATGGCTCCGCAAATTCGATTTCTTGCAAAATATTGTGGTTCAAATCCAAGCTTTACATCTTCTCATGCTTTAAATCATTTTGCATTTGCGGCATACGCTGCATTTTCTTTTAGGGGTATTTCAAAGTGGATAAACTTGCTTTATGTTTGGGCGGCGATCATTGCCTATTCGCAGGTATATGTGGGTGTTCATTATCCTAGTGATGTTCTAGCAGGGGGGCTCCTGGGTGCTTTTCTTGGCTGGTTGGGATATAGGGTAACCAATCAGGCATTATCTTTACATGAATACGCAAAATGACCGAACTGCTCATACTTTTCTTCCTTATTCTTTTGAATGGCTTTTTCTCGATGGCAGAAATTGCTTTGGTCTCATCGCGTAAGGCAAGATTAGAGGGACAAGCAAATAAAGGAAACTTGAAGGCAAAAAAAGCATTGAGTCTTGCTCAACACCCCGATAAATTTCTATCTACTGTTCAGATTGGCATTACGACGATTGGAATTCTGACCGGTATTTATTCAGGTGATAAAATGATTGATGATGTTGCTGCATACCTCAATCAAAATAAAATATTTGCTGAATATAGCAATGGTATCGCTACTGCAATTGTTGTACTGGTCATTACTTTTTTCTCACTCGTTTTTGGTGAATTATTGCCAAAGCGATTGGGATTGGCTAGTCCTGAGTCCATCGCAAAAACTGTAGCATCACCAATGATGATCATGTCTCGCATGGCTCATCCATTTGTTTGGTTGCTTACTAAAACAACGAGTTTCATATTGAGGCTTTTTAGAATTTCATCAGATGACACACTTGTAACAGAGGAGGAGATTAAAGCGATCATCAGCGAAGGAACAGAACATGGTGCGATTGAAGAAACAGAACAAGAGATTATTGAACGTGTTATGCATTTGGGGGATAGAAATCTAACTTCATTGATGACTCATCGTAGTGATGTAATTTGGTTTGAACTAAATGACAACGAAAAAAGCATCAGAGAAAAAATATTGTCTCAGCCGCATTCAGTATATCCAGTTTGTGATAAATCAATTGATAACATAAAAGGAATTGTATCCATAAAAGACATGTATGTCAATCCTGATGATGTCTCTTTCAAAGAGGTGATGAAAACACCTTTGTTTGTCCCTGAAAATATAACTCCCTATCAATTGCTCGAGAAATTCAAACAAACAAAAATTCATACGTCTTTTGTCGTGGATGAGTATGGAACATTACTAGGACTCGTTACGCTTAATGATATATTAGAAGCAATTGTAGGAGATATACCACAGCAAGATGAACAAGATTATGAAGTAGTTCAAAGAGAAGATGGAAGTTTTTTGGTGGATGCTCAAATTCCTTTTTATGATTTTCTTTCTCGATTTGAAAAGGCAGAATGGATGAATGAAGGTGAGCATGAATTTGATACACTAGCTGGATTTATCCTCCACTCTCTAGAACATATTCCAGTAACTGGAGAACATTTTGATTGGAAAGGATTCAGTTTTGAAATCGTGGATATGGACGGTCATCGTATTGATAAAATTTTGGTTAAAGTCTCTGCTGAAATAAGAGATGAAATGGAGGAATAATAGATGAATCTATCATTAATTGGGAAAACAGCTTTAGTGAGTGGAGGTTCTCAAGGAATTGGACACGCAATTGCAATTGAACTTTCTGCATTAGGCGCATCATGTATTTTGCTTGCAAGAGATGAAGCGCGACTCATGGATGCGATAAAGGGGTTGGATCACTCTAATGGACAAATCCATAAATACTATGCAATTGACTTTAATCAGGTTGATGCATTAAAGCAATTGATTGATGAAATTACTTCTAAGACTTCAATTGATATTTTAATCAATAATTCTGGTGGACCAGCGGCTGGTTTAATTTTTGAAGAGCAACCGGAAAAATTTGAACTTGCTTTCAGGCAACATGTTGTTTGTAATCAAATTCTAGTCCAGGCTGTAGTTCCTGCTATGAAAAATAATAAATGGGGCAGGATCATCAATATCATTTCAACGTCAGTAAGAATTCCATTAGACAATTTGGGTGTTTCAAATACCATCAGAGCTGCGGTTGCTTCATGGTCAAAGACAATGTCGAATGAACTTGCAGTTTATGGGATTACTGTGAATAGTTTATTGCCTGGGTTCATTTCTACATCGCGGTTGGATGCAGTTGCCAATAGTTTTGCTGAGAAAGCAAATGTGTCAAAAGCCGAAATGGAAGATAAGATGCGAAATTCAGTCCCAGCAAAGCGATTTGGCGCTCCTGCTGAAATTGCTGCAGTAGCTGCTTTTTTGGCATCACCAGCAGCATCTTATGTAAATGGAGTGAGTATTCCAGTTGATGGTGGAAGAACAGGAACGATTTGATATATGTATACTTTTGAAAATTCATTGGCTTTTGCAAATAAATTGGATGAAGAAGATCCGCTAAAGATTTTTAGAGATCAATTCCTGCATCCAAATTCAAATGATTTAGACAGGGTATATTTTCTTGGTAACTCTCTTGGTCTCCAGCCCAAAACCACAAAAGCAGCTGTTCAACTTGTATTAGAACAATGGCAGCAAGAAGGAGTAGAGTCTTTTTTTAAAGGACAGGATCCATGGTTGAACTTCCATGATAAACTGTTGCAACAGCTTGCTATCATTGTTGGAGCACATCCACATGAAATTACTGTGATGAATCAACTCACAGTCAATATTCATTTGATGCTCGTCAGCTTCTATCGTCCAGTTGGGAATAAAAATAAAATTCTAATTGAATCCAAAGCGTTCCCTAGCGATCAATATGCAATTGCGTCTTATCTGAGGCACATTGGACTCAATCCGGATGATATAATTATTGAAGTGAATCGTGAGAATGAAGGAGAGCCTGTTAGTGATGAAGAAATAGTTGAGGTAATCAATCAACGTGAAGATGAATTGGCTTTGGTTTTTTTAAGTGGAATAAATTATTATACGGGTCAACTTTTTGATTTGAAGGCAATTTCCAAAGCAGCTAAAAGTATAGGAGCTATGGTGGGATTCGATCTTGCGCATGCAGCAGGTAATGTTGAGCTCAAACTCCATGATTGGGATATTGATTTTGCATGCTGGTGCTCTTACAAATATTTGAATGCCGGTCCGGGTGCAGTTGGAGGAGTATTTGTGCATGAAAAGCATCATCACTTGCCGATTTCCAGGTTAGAAGGGTGGTGGGGTGTTCAGCTTGAAGAAAGATTTTTAATGAAAAAGGAATTTATTCCATCGCCGAATGCCACCTCATGGCAACTCAGTACACCTCCTATGTTGCTGCTTGCAAGTTTGGATGCGTCTTTAAAAATTATTGATTCAGCAGGTTGGGTTAGATTGTTAGAGAAGCAAGGGAAAATGATTGAATGGACTGATTTTTTATTGCAATCTATAGGGGATAGTCTTTTTAGAAGAATTACGCCAGCAAGGCGGGGTTGTCAAATTTCACTGCAATTCAAAAAAAATGGAAAAGAAGTGTATCATCACTTGTTTGAAAAGGGATTCATGATTGATTGGCGTGAACCTGATGTCATTCGATTTGCGCCTGTTCCTTTATATAATAGCTTTACAGAAATTTGGAATTTTATTCAATCATTGAAGGAAGCCGTCAATGAGTTATCTTTGAAATGACATGACAAGACAGTACTTAATCAATCAGATCAGAGAAAAAGGGACTTATCTCTGTGTTGGGCTGGATACTGATCCTTCATTAATTCCACCCCATTTGCTTACTGAAGAAGATCCAATTTTTTCCTTCAATAAAGCAATTATAGACGCAACACTTGATCATTGTGTGGCATATAAAATCAATACTGCATTTTATGAAGCACATGGAATCGAGGGCTGGAAAGCATTAGAAAAAACTGTTCGTTATATTCCTGATACACATTTTAAAATTGCAGATGCCAAGAGAGGTGATATTGGAAATACGTCTTCTCAATATGCAGTTGCTTTTCTTCAAAAACTTCCTTTTGATTCAATAACCATTGCCCCTTACATGGGTGAAGATAGTGTAAAGCCTTTTTTGCAATTTGAAGGGAAATGGGCAATTGTACTTGGATTAACTTCTAATCCAGGTGCAAAAGATTTTGAGCTGCAGAAACTGCAAAACAATTCAATGTTGTATGAGCATGTTATTTCAAAAATAGCAACCTGGGGCAACGCAGATAACCTGATGTTTGTTGTGGGTGCTACAAGAAGCGATGAGTTTTTGAATTTACGCCGACTGGTTCCTGATCATTTCTTTTTAGTGCCGGGAGTCGGCGCACAAGGCGGAAGTTTAGAGGAGATATCTAAAAAAGCAATGAATAAAGACATCGGGCTACTTGTCAATGTCAGTCGAGATATTATTTATTCTTCAAACGAAAATGATTTTGCCCAAAAAGCTGGGGAGAAAGCAATGTATTACGCTAATCAGATGAAGCAGTATTTATCTTTTTGATAACAGCAGTTTCTTTTCTTCAATCAATTCAAAAAGTCCATCTGACCATATTTTATATTCTTCAGCAGATGGATGTAGTCCGTCGTTAGCAAGAAAATTCGACGCATTGCTTCTTATGCGATTCCCATTTGTTATCTCTAGATAATGAGCACCCAATTCCAAGGTTTTCTTTTTATTGACAGCATTGAATTGATCAATTTCTGAACTTATCTTTTTTTGGTCTCTATCTTTTGCAAATGGCGTTCTTCCCCAGTCGGGTATGCTAATGACGATAACAGCATTTGCTTGATTTGTAAGCGAAATGGCTTTATTTAATAGAATAATGAATTCTTTTTCATAAGTAGAAATATCCAAACCCCTGTATTGGTTATTAACACCAATTAATAATGTGCCAAGCAGATATGGTGCTTGAAATGTTGTTTTATTTATTTGGTCCAATAATTCATTCGTAGTCCATCCTGTTTTCGCAATAATGGTTGGCTCTATCGATCCATGATAATGGTTGTTTATTTTTTTAACCAATTGATTTGGGAAATTCTGTTTAGGGTCAACTCCTTCTCCAATGGTATAAGAATCACCCAGAAAAATGAACCTTTCGGTGCTTTCAATCATGCATCAAATATATATGATAAAAGAAACCAAAAATATTATCAAGTCAATCGAAAGTAGATTTATTTCAGTTACATCAAGAAAGATGTCAAGCCTGCCTATACATGTTATCTCATATGGGATATACCGGCACCTAAAAAATGGTATTGACTGCCTCAAACTATGGAGAAGCTAAGTCTTTTGTTTGGTGTAAATTGCAAACATGTTTTTCAGTAGAATTTTTTTGGTTTTCTCATGTCTCAATATTTTTCTTTTGTCAGAGGCACAGACAAAAGACACTTCAGTTATTTGGGAAGGCCGACAAGTTACTTTATCGCCAATTGTAATCAGAAGCGGCACAAATGTTCCGGGATTCATCCGTAAAGTTGAAGATGATACCACTTTTTACAAGGCATTCAAAAATCTTCGTGTACTGAATTTCTCATCCATCAATGATGTTAGGATGATGGATAAAAAAGGAAGGGTTGATGCAAGTTTATACAGTAAAACCAGACAATGGGCTTCAAGAGGGTGCAGGGTTACAAATGTATTGGAGGAAAAGACCACAGGTGATTTTTATAACCGTGATGGTGAATACAACTATTACACAGCTGAATTATACGCATCACTATTTTTTTCAAAGGATACAATATGCGGACAATCTAATTTGATTAAAGATGCGCAACGTTCAATCAAAGGCAAAAAAGGGTTGGAAAAAAATAAAGAACAACTCAAGATGCTTTTCTTTAATCCCGGAAAAGACATTCCAGGTATTCCTTTGATGGGCGATAAAGTAAGAGTATTTGATAGATCACATGCTGATCTGTATGATTTTGCAGTTGACATACAAGATTATAAAGGCAAATCCGCCTATGTTTTTTCGCTCAAGATAAAAGAGGGATTATCTTTCTTTAAAAAGGATAATGTGGTCATTGATGAAATGACTACTTGGTTTGACTACGATAGTTTTGAAGTGCTTTCAAGAAATTATAAGATGAGCTACAATGCTGGTGTTTATAAGTTTAATGTTGCAATGGATGTAGAAATTTCAAAATTTGGAAAATTATTATATCCTTCTGTTATCAGATACAATGGTAGTTGGGGAGTGATGGTCAAAGGAAGTGAAAGAGGGGTTTTTACTGCTACGGTCTATGATCTTTCAAGCAATTGATTATTGCTGATATAGTTCCTCCATTTTTCAATCACTGCTCTCATGTCTTCAGCAATTTCACTATCAAATAAGATTTCTTTTTCTGTCAATGGATGAATGAATCCTAATGTCTTTGCATGAAGCGCTTGCCTGTTGCAAATTGTAAAACAGTTTTCAACAAACTGTTTGTATTTGCTGAATACAGTTCCTTTAACAATGTTATCGCCTCCGTATGTATCATCATTGAAGAGTGGATGGCCAATATGCTGCATGTGAACCCTGATTTGATGTGTTCTTCCTGTCTCCAGTCTGCATTCAACCAGACTAACATATTTAAGGTCCTCTAAAACCGTATAATGAGTTATTGCTTCCTTGCCTTGATCCCCATCAGGATATACATCCATTAGTTTTCTGAATCGCTGATGTCGTGCAATATTACCTGTGATCGTACCTTCTTGTTCATCAAAATTGCCCCAAACCAGTGCGATATATTTTCTTTGAACTGTATGATCAAAAAATTGCTTAGCCAATTTTAAGGCAGCAAGTTCAGATTTCGCGAGTACTATTAATCCGCTCGTATTTTTATCAATTCTGTGCACCATTCCAAATCTAGGTAGTTTACTTTCATCAAGATCTGGCTGCTGTTGTTTTAAATGCCATGCAACACCATTGATTAGTGTTCCATTAAAATTGCCTGCACCGGGGTGGACCACCATGCCGGCTGGTTTATTGATCACTAAAACATGATCATCCTCAAAAACAATGTTTAAAGGCATTTGCTCTGGAATAATTTCATATGTTTCAGGATCATTGTCTGAATAGAAAATTATCTGATCAAATGGCTTGACTTTATAATTGGATTTGATTTGCTGATTATTTACCAATACCATCCCATTATCAATGGCTTGTTGGATTTTATTTCTGGAGGTATTTACAACTCTATTGAGAATAAATTTATCTATTCTCAATGGCTCTTGTCCCTTGTCTACCTGAATAGTTAGTCTTTCATACAGTTCCTCTGTAATGCCGTCTTTGATTTCTTCTGTTTGATCTATTTCTTTTTTCAAAGCTTTGATGCTGTATTTTTGCAAAGTTAATGCCTTTCAGAAGGATTTACCCCAGCATGATTCAAAAGATACATTTCAAAGATTTAGGTTCCATCGAATATGGAGAGGCTTGGAAATACCAAGAGTCACTCTTGATGCAAAATGCTGATATCAAAAAGAAAATAGCAAATGGTGAAATAGGGCAAGATACTGTTCATCATCTTTTATTTTGTGAACATCCACCAGTATATACCCTTGGTAAAAGTGGTAAAGAAGAACATGTGTTGATCAGTAAAGATGAATTGACAAAAAGGGGTATTGCCTATTATGAAACCAACAGGGGAGGTGATATTACTTTTCATGGTCCCGGTCAGATTGTTGGCTATCCCATCCTTGATCTTGAAAAATATTATAGGGATATTGGTAAATATCTACGGTCTTTGGAAGAGGTAATTATTTTGACGCTTTCAGAATATGGTATAAAGGGAGAGCGCAGCAAAGGAGAAACTGGTGTTTGGATTGACCCTGATCATAAAATGAAAGCAAGAAAAATATGTGCGATGGGTGTTCGTTGCAGCAGATGGATTACTATGCATGGTTTTGCGTTAAACGTAAATACGAATCTTGATTATTTTACCATGATCGTTCCATGTGGCATTGCTGATAAGCAAGTAACTTCTTTACAAAAAGAATTGGGGAAGGAACTCGATATTGATCAGGTTAAGAAAGTCCTGCTTTCTAAGTTTGAAGAAGTATTTGAAAGCAGCATAATTTAATCTGGTTGAATTAAAAATCTACCTTTCTCTCTTAGCGTTTCATTTTCAATAATTTCATACTTAAACCATCCACTATAAATGAAATTTGATTTATCAAATAGCAGTTGAGGCTCTTTGATATTTTTTATATGGAAGAGAACTTCTCCGCCCTCCCTCCAAACCTTTAATTGAAAATTTTTCTTCTGAATTGGCGGAAGTATCAATACCAGATTACTCTCTTTGTTAACGTATAAAAATGGATTAGTCCTCAAGGTGCTTTCCCAAGGAACAGGTAAAAGATTAAAGTTGATGTTGATGTGTAGGATAGGAAATGATTTGTAGGTCAGTTTCTGTATTCTTATCATTTCTTTTTTGGGGATCGACTCAACGGGTTCGAATACTATTTCTGGTGCTGGCTTTTTCTCAATGATTTTGTTAATTGGTTTTGGTGGAGGTGTAATGACTATCTTTGCTGAAATAGGGGAAATTGATTTTTGTGGTGGTGCTTGAAATGTTTTTTCCAATATTGCTTTTTGAGACTGGGTAAAATAATATTTGCCATTAACACCAACATAGAATATTCGGTAATAGAAATGATTAGCGTTATTGCTTTCTTCTTTGAATGAACCTTTTTCCTTGTTAGGATCAGGCATAGAGGCGACTGACTTAAATCCATTGAGTGAATCGAGTGACTTTTGAATGACTAGCAGTGTTAGTAATTCATTAGGCTTTTGCCATTGAATAGTGATGTTTTTATTTTTTGCTGTTACAGAAAATGCAGGCAATGTTTCTTGGGCATTAGTTATAAATGGTAAGCAAAGAAGAAAATTAAAATATAATAAGTGTATTGATTTCAAAGTTGATTTGAGATGAAAATGGTTAAAAATTCAGCATGCCTTTTTCTAAGCTTCTATTGCCCTGTATTCCACCGCTATGAATAATTAGCACTTTAGATCCTCTCTTAAAATAATCATTTTTCAACTGATCGTAAAATCCCAGTAAAACTTTCCCTGTATAAACAAAGTCGGTTGGAATATTGTGTTGGGAATAAAATTTATTCATACTCTCGATCAGCAGTTGATTTGATCTTCCATACCCACCGCAATGATAATCAAAATGAATAGCAAGTTGATTCTTTTTTTGATGTAGAACATCATCAAGGTTAATGATCTCTTCACCAATTGAAAAATTATTTTTTACAGCTGATATAATAATAAGTTGTTGATCTGAATGCAAGCTGTGTAGGAGCCCTGCAGCCATAGTGCCTGTGCCTGATGCAGCTAGGATATAATTAAATTGATTAGCTACATCAAAAGAAAGAATTTCAGCAGCGCCCTTCATCCCGGGTTTCCCATATCCTCCCATTGGGATCACCATCATATTTTCAGGAGGATTGAATATTATATTTTTTTGAATATTTTCAAATTCATCACTTGGAATGAATTTCAATTCCATTCCAAAGCTGATACAATCCTTCAGTGTATCGTTTATTACTTTTGGTTCAATTCCCCTGATAAAGGCAACTGATTTTAATCCCTTTTCCCTGCATGCAAAAGCGGTGGCGTGAATATGGTTGGAATAGTATCCACCAAAAGTGACAGCAGTTTCTTTCTCAGCATTGATTGCTTCTTCTAAATAGTATTTTAATTTATAATATTTGTTACCTGATACAATAGGGTGGATTTTATCCAGGCGCAAAACTGCAACTGACAGATCTTTAGAAGAAATTTCTTCATCGGTAATCCATTCCAAAAAATTATTATTCTTCATTTGCTGTTAATTCCTTTTTGAACCCAGATGAATTCATCATAATTTCGCACAAAATTAACCGAATGAAGCCCACATTGTTAATTCTTGCTGCTGGCATGGCTTCCCGATATGGAGGAATGAAGCAAATTGAAGTATTTGGTCCTGATAATGAGACCATCATGGATTATTCGATCTATGATGCAATAAGAGCAGGGTTCGGTAAAATTGTTTTTATCATACGTGAAGAATTTGCAGAAAAGTTTAAAGAAATATTTGAGCCTAAGTTGAAGGGTAGGATAGAGGTTGATTATGTTTATCAGCATCTTGATGCTTATTTGGGGGGATATAACAGGCCTGATGATAGAACAAAACCATGGGGAACAGCCCATGCGGTTTTGTGTGCCAAAGAGGTGATTAATGAGCCCTTTGCTGTTATTAATGCAGATGATTTTTATGGACGTGATTCTTTTGAGAAGGCAGTAGACTTTTTGAATAAAGATTGTTCAGAAAAACATTACGCAATCGTAGGCTATCAATTAAAGCAAACACTTTCTGAACATGGAACTGTAAATCGGGGTGTTTGCGGAACAGATGCAGAAGGACATCTTCAATCTGTTGTAGAAAGGTTGAATATATCATATAAAGATGGTGAAGTTAAATGTGATGACGGACTGATGCCAGTACATTTGGATGTAAATACTATTGTATCAATGAACTTCTGGTGTTTTCATCCATCCATTTTCAGCTACTCTGAAAATCTTTTTCAGCAATTCTTATCTGAAAGAGGGCAAGAGCCAAAGTCTGAGTTTTTTATTCCAATCGTGGCCGATCAATTTATGCATGAAGGTGGCGGAAAAATTGAAATCATTCCTACAAGTGCAATTTGGTTTGGGGTTACCTACAAAGAAGATGCACCAGCAGTACGTAAAGCCATCAATGATTTGTTGGCACAAGCAGTATATCCATCAGGACTCTGGAGAAATTAAGCTGGATTATCCTAGCACAACTTTTACCATGTAAATATGGTCTTGAACTTTCTTCACTTGATTAGATCTATTTGATCCTTTCAGTGATGAATTTGCTTTCATACGAATATTCAAATCTTTGTCTGATTCCTTTAGGGATTCGATAAGATGGTAGATGTTTTTGGATTTTGTTGCGAACACAACTCCATTTGCAGAAGCCTGACGTGCATTAAGAATACCAATCACTTCACCGTTTTTGTTAAAAACAGGACCACCGCTATTACCTGGATTTGCGGTGATTGTAATCTGGCACGACATGGTATCTCCTTCCAAGCCTGTTTGTGCGCTCAGGTATCCTTCATTGTATACAATCTCATCTTTTGGAAAACCAAGTGTGAAGACTGGTTCAGATAGGTCTGTTTTTTTTCTGCTGAAGCCATATGGAAGAGATCCTGTGGTTGTGAAATCAGCATCATTTATTTTGAGTAATGCAATATCTGATTCTTGATCTTGATGAACGATTTTAGTAAGGAAATCTTTTCCTTCAATATTTTGAACGTAAACTTTTTTAGCACCCTTCAATACGTGTGCACTTGTTACAAGAAATCCATTTGCATCCAACATGAAACTTGTACCACCGAATTTTACATCTGCACCAGGTTCGATCTTTGTCTTGATTTTATTGAACTCGGTTATTTGTCGTGTAGATTGTTTTTCGAGGTTGCTTACTTTTCTTCTTAATTCTTCAATGTCGCGGATAGGAGCATTTGGAGAGAAAATTGAAACCATACCACTGATAAACAAAGCGGTTATTCCGGCAATTGAGGCAGCAACTGCAACAACCCTTCTGTACTTACTCCAAAGGTTAATGATTTTAGTGCTGGTCTTTAACTGCAGGTCCTTGATTTCTCCGTTCTCCTGTAAAGTATGGTGTGTGTCGTATAGATTAGATTTAAATCTTCTTACCTGACCATAACGCTCCATTTCTTCTAAAAAGAAATGGTATTCTACAACTGATTGATCAACTTCAGGATCGGATTTACGCAATGCTTCAAATTGCATTTTTTCTTCCTGAGAAAGTTCGCCTTTCAAATATTTTTCTACCAGCTCTGCTATTTGGAATTGCTCCATATTATTTATTATCCGTTGTTTTATATTGGGCGAAAAACAGTTTTTTTAGCCTTACGAGGCATTTGTATTTCTGATTTTTCGCATTGTCTGCATTGGTATAACCGAAAAAACTGGCGATTTCATGCATGTTTTTTCGATGTACGTAGAATGCCTCGATTAAACTTTTGCAAGGTTCTCCAATCTTCCCCATTGCTGTTCTCATGGTCAAATACTGCTGCATGAGTTTTTCATGCTGCTCCATATCCTCATCCACCACAGCTATTTTGTCGTAGTTTTCCACTTGCGTCTCAATCCTTCTTGCATATTGTAACTTCTTGAGCCACAACCTTCTGCAAACAGAATAGAGATAGGTCCTGATTTGGCAGGTTAGTTCAAATTCAGGCGACCTTGACTTTTCATAGAGCACCATCATGGCTTCCTGAAAAATATCTCTTGCATCATCCTCTGTTCCATTATTGCTAATGACGAAATGCTGGATCAAGCTGTAATTTTCCTTGTAAACAGCCTCAATTGCCCCCTTTTCGTTGTTGCCAATGGACCTGAAAACCTCTTTTTCCTGTTCAGTTATTGCCACTTTGCTGGTATTAATACCCCATTTGAGGGGTTGTAACCCACAAAAGAACAAAAAAAACTTTTTAAAAGCGGGTTACTTTCTT
>JAFMEZ010000042.1 GCA_017856455.1 Parafilimonas sp. | reverse complement strand
TTTGCCTTTGTTTCCTGAAGACATATAATGTCTGCAGGGTCAGTCTTCAACCAATCTATAAATCCTTTTTTGATTGCTGCACGAATACCATTGACGTTATATGAAATGATGCGCATGATTTTAGGTTGTAATGGTTGTAGTTGTTGTAATTGTTGTCGTGATTGGTAAGTGTATTTTTGACTCAAATTTAAAGCAAATGGTAAGAGAATTTAATGTCGAAGATATCCAGCTTCGTGATTTAACTCGATAACAACGATAACAATGAAAACAATTACAACAACTACAACTATTACAACTCCAATATCGGCCTCAACCACTTCTCTGCTTCTTCAATACTCATGCCTTTTCGAGAAGCATAGTCTTCTAATTGGTCTCTATTGATTTTTCCAACTCCAAAATATTTAGAGGAAGGATGTGAAAAATACCAGCCACAAACTGATGATGCTGGATACATGGCAAGTGATTCAGTAAGTGTGACTCCAATTTGATTCGTGGCGTCTAACAAATGGAATAATTTCTTTTTTTCTGTGTGATCAGGACAAGCAGGGTAGCCTGGAGCTGGACGAATACCATTGTATTCTTCTTTGATGAGTGCTTCGTTGCTGAGTGACTCTTGTTGATCATAACCCCAGTATTCTTTTCTGACCTTTTCATGCAGGTATTCTGCAAGTGCCTCTGCTAATCTGTCTGCCAATGCCTGAAGCATGATCTTGCTGTAATCATCATGTTCAGATTCAAATGCTTTTATTTTTTTATCTATGCCATGAATGCTCACAGCAAAAGCACCGATATGATCTTGCATTGATGTTGAGCTTGGTGCAATAAAATCTGCCAAGGAATAATTAGGCTGACCTTCAGCCTTTTTTATCTGTTGTCTTAGAAATTGCAAATCAATTTCCTCGTTTCTATTGGTGTCAATTAATTGAACAGTGTCTTTCCCATTGCTGTTTGCTGGCCAAAATCCAATTATTGCTTTTGGGGTCAACCATTTTTCAGATGCTATCTTACTAAGCATAGCATTTGCATCTTCAAATAATTTGCTTGCTTCTTTACCGATGATTGAATCACTCAATATTGCTGGATATTTTCCATGTAATTCCCAAGCAATAAAGAATGGAGTCCAGTCGATATAAGGAATCAAGGTTTCGATACTGATGTGCTCAATATTACGGTAACCTGTAAACGTTGGATTTATAAATTCAGTTTTATCCCAATCTACGTTAGTCTTATTCTTTACACTGTCTTGATAACTGAGTATTTCTTTGCTGGTTTTTTTGTTTGCAAACTCTTCTCTGAGTTTTGCATAATCAGTGCTGAGCGTTGAAAGGAAGTCAGTTTTTTGCTGATTCAATAGCGAACCTGCTACGGATACACTTCTTGATGCATCCAGTACATGCACTACACCGCCATCATATTGTGGTGCTATTTTTAAGGCAGTGTGCATGCGGGAAGTGGTTGCACCACCAATAAGGAGTGGTTGCTTCATTCCTCTTCTCTTCATTTCTGTTGCAACATGCACCATTTCATCGAGGGATGGAGTAATGAGTCCACTTAATCCAATAATATCTGCATTGTGTTTTTGTGCCTCGTCAAGAATTTTATCTGTTGGCACCATCACACCAAGATCGATTATCTCATAGCCATTACAACCTAACACAACACCAACAATATTTTTACCTATATCATGCACATCTCCTTTTACAGTGGCCATTAGAATTTTACCTGCACTGCTTCCTGCTTTTTTCTCTGCTTCAATATATGGTGTTAAAACAGCTACACTTTTTTTCATCACACGTGCACTTTTTACAACCTGAGGGAGAAACATTTTTCCTAAACCAAACAAATCACCAATGATGTTCATTCCATCCATCAGTGGCCCTTCAATAACATCTAGCGGTCTTGGATATTTCTGTCTTGCTTCTTCAGTATCTGCGTCGATGAATTCTGTAATTCCATTGATCAATGCGTGCTTCAGTCTTTCTTCAACAGTTCCGCTTCTCCATTCCCCTTGTCCCTTATCCCTTGTGCCTTGTCCCTTGTCTTTTACAGTCTCAGCAAAAGCAATTAGTTTCTCGGTTGCCTGATTCTCTTCATTATTTCGATTCAGAATAACATCCTCACACAATTCACGTAAGGTTGGTTCAATCTCATCGTAAACAACCAGTTGTCCTGCATTCACGATTCCCATATCCATGCCTGCTTTAATTGCATGATAAAGGAATACAGAGTGCATTGCTTCTCTTACATGATCATTTCCTCTAAAAGAGAAAGAGAGATTACTAACTCCTCCTGAAATTTTGATGAGAGGAAATTTCTTCTTCAACTTACGTGTTGCTTCAATAAAGTCGACACCATAATTATTATGCTCTTCCAACCCTGTTGCAACTGCGAATATGTTTAAGTCGAATATGATGTCTTGCGGAGGAAAACCAACTTGCTCTGTTAGTATTTTATAGGCTCGTTCAGAAATGACTACCCTTTTTTCTAAGGTATCGGCTTGTCCATTTTCATCAAAAGCCATTACAATTACTGCAGCACCGAAGCTTCTGCAGATCACAGCCTGTTCAATAAATTTTTCTTCTCCTTCTTTAAGTGAGATGGAGTTCACCACACATTTTCCTTGCACGCATTTGAGTCCTGCTTGAATGATTGAGAACTTAGAAGAATCAATCATGATGGGAATCTTCGCAATATCGGGCTCACTCTGAAGAAGGTTCAGAAATATGACCATTTCCTTTTCTCCATCCAACAATGCATCATCCATGTTCACATCCAAAATCTGTGCACCATTTTCAACTTGTTGTCTGGCAATGCTTAATGCCTCTTCATATTTTTCTTCTTTGATCAAACGTGCAAACTTCTTAGAACCGGTTACATTGGTTCTTTCGCCTACGTTTACAAAATTTGTCTCCGGACGAATAACCAATGGTTCTAGTCCAGATAACCTCATGTATGGTTTAATATGTACTGGTTCGGTCATTATGATGCAGTCAGTTCGGTTTCGATGATCGGTAATTTTCTCGGCGGAAGTTTTTTTACATGGTCTGCAATATGTTTGATGTGATCTGGAGTGGTACCACAGCATCCACCAACAATATTTACAAAGCCTTGTTGTGCCCATTCTTCAATGAAATGAGCAGTTTGAGCAGGCTCTTCATCATATTCACCCATTGCATTTGGTAATCCGGCATTAGGATATGCAGAAGTGTAGCAAGTTGCGATTTGAGAAAGTTCTTCAATGTGCGACCTCATTTGGTTCGCTCCCAAAGCACAGTTCAAACCAATGCTTAATGGTTTTGCATGTTCAACACTTGTATAAAATGCTTCCAGTGTTTGTCCGCTTAAGGTTCTTCCAGAGGCATCTGTAATTGTGCCACTGATCATCAATGGCAATTCTTTCATTTGATGATCCCTGAAATATTTTTTGATGGCATAGATAGCAGCCTTTGCATTGAGTGTGTCAAAAATAGTTTCCACCAAAAACAAATCCACCCCTCCATCTACCAAGCCTTTAACCTGTTCGTAATAGGCATCAGCCACTTCATCGAAACTGATTCCACGAAAACCGGGATTGTTTACATCCGGAGAAAGAGAAAGTGTCTTATTCATTGGACCAACAGCACCTGCAACAAATGGTCCGCCTTCATTTTTTTTCTCTGGGTATTTGGCAAGAAATTCATCAACCGCTTTTCTCGCACAAGCTGCAGCTGCAACATTTATTTCATAAGCAAATTCGCTCATGTTATAATCTGCCATGGAGACTGCCTGAGCATTGAAAGTATTTGTTTCTATGATGTTTGCACCTGCTTCCAGATACTGCAGATGAATGTTTTTTATAATGTCTGGCTGTGTTAAACAAAGAAGATCATTGTTGCCCTTAAGGTCAGATGGCCAATCGGCGAATCGGGTACCACGATAGTCGGCTTCTGTAAGTTTATGACGTTGAATCATAGTGCCCATTGCACCATCAATAACCAGTATTTTTTCCTTCAATAAAGAATAGATGTCTTTCATGTCTTGTGAGGTCGCGAAGATACACATAAAAGGGACGAGGCACAAGGAATGAGAGACAAAAGGAAATCACTAATTTTACGTATGAATTTGTCATCATCGTTGCTTGAGGCTGCTGTTAAAGAGTTTTCCAAATTACCTGGTATAGGCAAAAAGACTGCATTGCGATTGGTACTTCATTTATTAAAGCAAGACGAACATGAAGTGAGCAACTTCAGTGAAACCATTAGCAGGATGCGTAAAGAAATAAAGTTTTGTAAAACATGCTTTAATATTTCAGATAATGACGCCTGCTCAATTTGTTTGAATCCATCCAGAAAAAAAGATGTGCTATGTGTTGTAGAAAATATTCGTGATGTTATTGCAATTGAATCAACCGAACAGTACAATGGGGTTTATCATGTTCTTGGTGGAATAATTTCTCCTTTAGACGGTATTGGTCCGGAACAACTGACAATCGAATCCTTAACTGAACGAGTAAAAAAAGATGGCGTTAAAGAAATTGTCTTTGCGCTCAATCCTACCATACAGGGCGACACGACTATTTATTATATAAGAAAGAAATTAAATAACGCAAACTTGAAATATACTGCAATCGCTAGAGGCATTGCATTTGGAGGTGAACTGGAGTATGCAGATGAAATGACACTTGCCAAAAGTATTCGAAATCGTTTACCGGTTGATAGCTATATCCAGTAATCAGTTGACAGTTCACTGATTTATTTAAGAGCACTTATATCAATCGTAAGTTCATTTTCCCAATTGGGACGAATATTGAATGTTTCTTTTCTGGAGACAACTTTTTCTGGTTGAATTTTCTTCCAATAGTTGCCTGTATCCCATTTGCCATTTTTATTGCTGTCAAATAAAACAGAGATTTCATAATCACCAGGAAGAATCAGCGGGATGCTATAATTTTTTTGCATCAATTGCTGTTGGTAATATATTTTTTCTTGCTGCTTAAGAATCAATACTGCATTTAAAGTTGAATCCAGATTTTCAATTTTTATTTTGACTGTGCCATAGTCAGCTGCTCTTTTAGACGAAAATGAAATGGTATCAGTTTTCAGGTATTTGTTATCAAGCGTATCACTTGCAACATCTTTCTCAATAACTAAACTATAATCTACACCCTCGCCCCATTTATTGGAAATGATTATTTTTTTATTGGTAGAATCTCTTGAAATTTTAATAGGTTGTGCAGTTTTAAATTGTTTATCATATAAACGAATCTTACTGCTATCGAAATTTTTGAAAGGATGTGTACTTGTGAAAATCAAGTCTGTCAGTATATCTTGTTTGTTTGCATCCAAACTGTTTAAAAGCCGTAATCTTTTATCATCGTCTTTTTTCCCAGCACTTACAGATGAAAGACGTCTAGGAGGAATGGGTTCATTGAATTGTTCAAATGCATAAAGTAGTGCAGTGCTGTCTTTCCCAATTTCAACTGGGGTATTCAAAAAACCGATTAATTCATTTACCTGATCGTATTTCTTGCCTCCATCATTGTCTTTCAATGCAAATAAATTATAAGTGCCTGGTTTTAAATTGCTGAAAAGAAAACTTCCGTCACCTTTAAGTTTTGTGATGTATCTGGGCTTTTCTTTTGCAACGGCTGAGTCATAAAGATTTCTGTGGAGCACAACAATAAGGGTACTGTCAGTTTTACCTGTTTGTGCGATGATCACTTTTCCACCCAAAAAAGCAGAGTCAATATAATTACCTGTTGAAAAAGTGTATGTCAAGTTATTTAAAACATTGTTTTCATTGATATCTTTAACTGCCCCGCCAAAATCTATATGATACGTAGTGTTTTCTTCTAGTGTGTCTTTGATTTTTATTGATACTGTTTTGAGTTTGCTTTCAACAATTGGGTTGTATTTTGGTAATGGAGAGAATGTTACTTTTTCAAATGGGTTGTCTAGTGTTACATATTCATCAAAAGTCAGAATAATCTTGTCAGATTTAAATTGGGTGGTTTTATAATCTGGCAGTGCCATTAACATTTTTGGCGGCAATGTGTCTTTCGGGCCACCTGTTGGAGGAACTTGTTGTCCACATCCAAATGTGATGATTGAGATGATAATAAAGAAAAGAAACCTGTTCATGAAGATGTAAAAATAGTCAGAAATAAATTCTCTTGACTTATAAGTCAGAATCTTCGATTTCGCTTTTGTCAAGTTTATTTGTTTTAACAAAATTGCACCAGTGGCAATCATCCTTTCCGCATCCTTTATAGAAGTCACGATCCTGGATCCTTTCCCAAACATGGGTAATCTGTTCACGAAGTGCTAAGGTGTCTTCATTGGTGATGTTTACTTTGATCGACTTTATTTCTTTCTTCGTATTGGGTTCAATGAAATCAAATTCAGTACTTACTACCTGATATTTTCCTTGTTCGTAGTTGTCGATTAGTAGCTTATAAAAAACAGCCTGTCTCCAATAATCACCGCCAAATGGTTCTTGCTCAGCAGGTGTTTTTAATTTCTCTTTTGCTTTGTCTGGATTACCTGTTTTATAATCTACCACATTCACTTGGTGTCCGTCAAATTCCATTTTATCAATCTTTCCCTTGAGGGGAACACCATCAAC
The DNA here is from genome assembly GCA_017856455.1 of Parafilimonas sp. GTDB lineage: Bacteria > Bacteroidota > Bacteroidia > Chitinophagales > Chitinophagaceae > Pollutibacter. The sequence continues at coordinate 6,133 of JAFMEZ010000042.1, read as the reverse complement.
AGTTACATTTCGAATATTTCTTTCGATAGAAACAATTTTATTGAAGCTGCTTATTTTTTTATCATAGTATTTTACCAAAACATCCTTACCATATTCAAGTCTTCTATCAAATTCTTCTTTTGTAAAACTTTCACGATGCCTGTATATATACAGAATAAAATCTTCCACAAGTGACTCCTTTGGGGGAAATTCTTTAGTTGGATGATTTTTCATTTTGTTGAAAAATGCTTCTAGCGCATAATGTACTGCAGAACCGAATTCCAGTGTTTCATTTTTGGGTGAAGGAATGCGGATGAGGTTTTTGTAATAGAATTCAAGTGGACATTTTAAATAATTGTTCAATGCCGTTACATTCATTGAAAATTTATCCAAGGCCTTGTCAATGATATCAGTATCCATCTGTTCAATTACAGGACTAGAAGTATTTGATAGTCTTATCAAATTAAACTCGTGGATCGTTGCATCTTCTAACTCAATTGGTATTTCATCTAATTGTTGCGCTTCTTTGATTTCTTCAACAAATTGACTGGCTTCTATGCCTTTGCCATCTTTATTTTGTGTTGAATAAGAAATGGTCAAATTGGTTTCAGCACGTGTAATGGCAACATAAAATAATCGTCTTAGTTCTTCTTCGTTATTTGATACGGCATTTGATGCGAACAATGTGTCCGGTAATTTGTATCCATTATTGCTCACAGATTTTTTCTCCCAATAGTTAGCATTTGAGCCAGCTATGAATACATGTTCAAATTCGAGTCCTTTTGATCCATGTGCCGTAAGCAAATTGACTCCCTTTTCACTTCCACCCACTTGAACAATTGGCAGGCGGATATTTTCTTTTTCCATCAACTGTATCACCTTGACGAATTTTTTCAAATTCATGGTGGGATCTTTTTTTGTCTCATCTTTCATGAAATCAAAAAATGATGTCAGTATTTGGAGTTGCCAATGATTATCTGGAGCACTCATGATCACACCAAGGAGTCCAGTGTCATGAATAATTTTTTCCAACAATTGTTGAAGAGTAATGTTGTGGATTGATCCAATTAGACCTTCTATTATTTTTCCTGCATTTGATAATTCGTCAGAAATATTTTTCTCAAAAAGGGATCCGGCTATGGCATTAGTTTTTTGATCAATAATATTTCTAAATCCTGTTTGCTCTTTTTTATATGCCCTTTCAGTGTTTTCTAAACTGAGTTTAGCAATTTCAATGGGACGAATATTGAACCAATCAAAGTGCAGCATTTCAAAAAGTCTTTCATCGCCACTAAAAGGCATATCCATTTCAGCTTCCAGGTATTCAAACAGTAGAATGATTTTCTTGATGAGTGGAAGTGAGAGCAGGTTGATATTTCTTTTGCTGAAGTATAGAATACTTTTATTTTTTAGAAACGCTGAAAGCTCTTCTCCATATATATTTTCCCTGTAGATGACTGCAATTCTATTTGGTGCAGTTCCCTGCTTTATCAACGTATCGATAGCATTCGTGATGCCGATCATTTCTTCCCTTGGACTTTTATATACCTGAACAACAGGTTTTAAACTTATCGATTGCAGATTTTCATTTCCCGCAATGAGGTTTTTATTTAATCCTTCAATATGATGAACAAGACGCTCTTGATTTTTATCAATCAATGATTTAGCTGTATCCAGAATGGGTTGTGTAGATCTATAGTTTTCTTGTAATAAAATTGTTTTAATGCTTGGATACTTCTTCGCAAAGGATAGCATGTTTTCAACGTTAGCACCTTGGAATCGAAAGATTGATTGATCATCATCGCCAACAACAAATACATTGGGCTCTTCCCAATAGTTGATCAACATTTCTACCAATTTGTTTTGGGTTCCGCTTGTATCTTGGTACTCATCCACCAAAACATATTGAAACTGCTCTTGGTATTGTGCAAGTAAATTTTTGTTTTCTTGAAAAGCGCGGATTACCCAATTGATCATGTCGTCAAAATCATATCTTCTATGGTGATGCATGATCTTTTGGAAGTGATCAAATTCTTTTGCAGCAGCTTCAAGTTTTTGCATCCGCTCTTTTTCTTCATTGATCTTTTCAATTTTTAAATCACCTGCATTGAATTGTTTGTATTTTCTTTTGTATGTGAATTCCTCTCTGTTGGGTAAGTCGTTTAAATATGCTTGAATGGCATTTAATATTTCTTCGGTTTGCCATCCTTCTCTTTTCATTGAACTGAAAAGCTGACGAAGATTTTTTGTCTCAAAATAAACGTCACTTCTATAGCGTTTCAGTGGATGGCCTTGTGAAAATTTGTCGATCAGCTCACGCATCAGCGCAATGGATTCCAATTCAGAAATGGGGTCCAATGAATTTTTTTCGAAAAAAGACAGGTTGTCTTGAATGATTTGATTGCAGAATGAGTGGTAGGTATGGATATTGACTTTGTATGCTTCTGTGCCAATCATTTTAAGCAGACGTTTCCGCATGGCCAAAGCACCAGAGTCGGTATAGGTCATGCACAAAATATTTTCAGGCCGCGTATCTGTTTCCAATAAAATTTTTCCAATTCTGATGGCCAGGATTTGGGTTTTGCCGGTACCCGGTCCAGCGATCACCATTACAGGACCTTCGATGGTATCAACAGCTTCACGTTGAGCTTTATTGAGCGATTGATATGCTTCTTCGAAGGGGGACATTTAAGTTCTAAGTTGTAGGTTGTTAGTTATAAATTTTTTAGCATTACAAGTTACAACATCTTATCTTTTACTGTGTTATATCATTTGAATTACAACTTAAAACTTACAACTTATAACTTACATGGTCTACTCCCTCCAACAAACCCAATTCTTACCCATTTCACTCGATGAGGCATGGGATTTTTTTTCGCATCCAAAAAATTTGGCAGTGATGACGCCGGATTATTTGAATTTAAAATTCACGAATGAGTTATTTGGAGAGGAGATGTATGCCGGTCAGGTGATCACGTACAAGGTGAAGCCCATCTTAGGCATTCCGATGTTTTGGATGACGGAAATTACACATGTAGAGCCGAAGAAATTTTTTGTGGATGAGCAACGCGTTGGTCCTTATGCATTATGGCATCATCAGCATCATTTCAAGGTAGTGGAAGGAGGAGTGGATATGACAGATATTGTGCACTACAAAGCCCCGTTAGGCTTTCTTGGCGATATTGCCGTCTCGCTATTTATCAAGAAGCAATTAGATGGGATATTTGAGTTCAGAAGTAAGAAAGTGAAGGAGTTATTCTTTTAGTCAGTTGACTTTTTAACCGTTAACAGCCAACCGTCAACAGTTAACCGGCTACCCCGGCATCCTCGAAATATACTTCTCGATTTGTTTGATTTGATCCACCACTTGAGCTGTAGTAGGTTTTTGAGCTTTTGCTTTTTTGAAGAAATCTTTTGCAGCGCGGAATTCACGTTTTTGCATCATGATTTGGCACATCTGCAGGTAGGCCATTGCTGAGCTTTCGTTATCAGGGATACCTGCGCGGATGGCAGCACGGATAAGGCTTTCACCTTCTTTCATATTGCCTTTTTGCATGGCCATCATACCCAGTTGGAGTTTGTTGGCGCCTTCGGCTTCCTTCATAGGCAGGCCCAGGTCCAGGCTCTTTTTCATGTGTTTTTCAGCCGCGTCGAAGTCCTGCTTTGTCATAGCGATATTTCCCTTCAGGGTATAGTAAACAGAGCGAACCGGCTTATAGAGCAGGTTCGGGAATTGGATACCGTTAAGAATTTTTTCTGCTCCTTCAAAGTCGCCTTGCTCGAGGTATTCCTGGATCAGGCGGAGGGGTCCGATGAAAAAGTGGGTGAATATGCAAAGGACAGCGATAAGGTATAGTGCAAAAGCAGGCCAGAAGCCTGATGTGAAGTTTATCACCACTGCACCAATCAATGAAATGAGTCCGATTTGCAGTCTGTATCTGATGAAAAAGTTATATAGTTTCATGTAAGGCAAAGGTACAAAATAAGGGATAAGGGAATAGGTATACTTTTGTATATTTAGAATCAATATTATAAAATGAAGTTCCTATTTGCCATATTGATCCTGAGTACATTTTATATTAAAGGGTTATCTCAATCAAAGCCAGTTTTTAAAATCAACCATGCGGCTGTATTTGTAACCGATTTAAAACGTTCAGGCGATTTTTATACTCAAATTTTGAACCTCGATACCATACCAGAACCTTTTCATGACAATAAACATATCTGGCTGAGCATCGGCAATGGTGTTCAACTGCATATCATACAAGGTGCAAAGGATCCAAAAGAATATTTTCAAAATAATCATCTATGTTTTAGCACTTCAGATGTTGTGGCATTCAGCAAAAAATTAGATGAAAATAAAATTTCATGGTTCAGCGCTAGAGGAGAAGCCTACAAAATGACCACACGTGTGGATGGTGCACATCAAGTATTTCTTAAAGATCCGGATGGATATTGGATTGAAGTGAATGATGCGAAATAGAAAAAGAGGAAGTGAAGCTGATAAATATATATCAATTTACCTCTAAAGATTAATACAAACTCCCTTCTATTGAAGGGAGTTTTGTTATTTTGTTTATGCTTCGATTACTTTTCTTACCACTTTTACTTTTAGGATGCACGAAAATATCTGATGTTAACGATGTAGATTCCAATTATGATAAATGGAAAAAACTGGGTATATCAGATTATCAATTTACATTGAGGGTAAATTGTTTTTGTCCGATTGAGACAGTTGGCCCACATCAGGTTGTAGTAAAAAATAATGCAGTAGTTTCTGTGAATGGCTCTTCGTATGACACCAATCAGCATTATCATATTAAAACCATCAACCAGTTTTTCGATTTCATTCAAAAAACATTGGCTCAAAAACCGGCACAAAAAACATTGGAATTTGATCCAAAATATCATATACCCACGAATATCTTCTTTGATTTGTCGGAAATGATTGCCGATGAGGAAATCGGGTATGTTATAACAGATTTTAAACCCCTTTGATTACTCAAATTCTAGCTCGTTAACGAACATATCCCACTCTATGCAGAGCTCTGGATAGAGGGTGAATTCCCCTTCGTTTTGTGTAATGATATGTTCCTCAATAATTTGCATATAACGATCTTTAATATAACAAACCAAGAGGGTTTTTGTTCAGCCAAAAGAGAAAAAATCCTATGTTTTCTGAACAATCGTAATTATTGTGCGATAGATATATTCTTTGTGGAGGTATTCAGTTTACCTTGTTTGTCGAATCCCCTGATGATGATAGCGTAGTCTCCAAATGCATCTGAGGTATTGAATTGAATGGTTGAGCTTCCTCTAAAGTCGGATTTGATATCGTCTTTTTTGAAGATGTGGTTCCTCATGTCAGGTGATTTCTGATTGATGCCAAGGGGAAATGAAGGTTTTAATGCAGTTAATTTTTGCATCACTTTTATAGAGAATATTTTATCATCATCAGATAGTTTAAGAGATCCCATATCATTTCTATATGTTTTGAAATGAACGATTCCATCAAATTCATGGTCTCCTAAAATATACTTTCGATTGATTACATCAATTGACTTGATTAGCAATGGATCTGATTCCAATAATTCCTTTGTATTGAAATATGGAATACCATCTACAAGAATTAATCCTTCGTTGTTGAAAAAGAATTTAAAAGGGATATTCAAGACTTGTAATATGGCAATACCTTTTTCTTTTTTCACTCTCACCTCATGTATTATTTCTGCCATTACTTCCTCCATATTTGGAAATCTTACGTACTCATCAAGGTAATACCTCACATCCGGCTTCCCGTAAAAATCTATTGTATCAAGAGTATTGTTTTTATACGATCTGTTTTGATCGGCATAAAAGAGCTTGCCCACATTAAAATTTAAAATCCTGGATTCGATATCTTTTTTACAATCCTCATTAATTTTTAAACATGGGAAATTGATAGGTTGTGTAGGCTGACCAGCTGGGAGCTCAAAACTGATTCCCTTTTCACTTTTCAGTGGATGAAGAACGATTGATGATGCATCGTGTTTTAATGGGAACAAGAAACTCAATTCACCGTTTTCATTTGATTTTGCAATTGCGAGTGTTGCTGTATTGCTCTTAAGAGACGCGATTACAGTAATCCCTTGAGCTGGTTTACCTTCTTTTCGAA
>JAFMEZ010000096.1 GCA_017856455.1 Parafilimonas sp. | reverse complement strand
TTCTGTAGAAATTGTACATACCCCAATATGGATTTGTTTGGAATACGTTTCCTTGGTAACGCAATTCGTTTCCATCAGCAAGGTCTCCTTTTCCAGTTGCACCAATGATAGCATCAATTGGAATTGTATTAGGGAACATGAAGATTGAGAAGTTGCTGTTACCAGGAGAGTCAGACAATCTTGGTCTGTTTTTTGCCTTTTGATTGGTGTATTGTGCAGACACAGCAAGTGTAAGCTTTTTCAAAGTGCTGTTTACATTCATGTTGAATGTTTGGCGCTTAAAGCTTGCATTTGGCATGATGTCTTTGTTGTCTAAATCTGAGAATGCAAAACGGTAGTTACCAGTTTGGTTACCGCCAGACAAAGCCAATGAATGGTTGGCAGAAAGTCCTGTTTGATAGAAATCGTTTAGACCTAATCCATTGTGAGTATATGGTCTTGTTTTTCCATCAAATTGAATAACCTGTGAACCATCCAATTTAGAACCCCAATGGTTATTTCCGATATCCAATGCATCCTGAGCGAGAGCTGGTTTTGTACCATCTCTACCTGGACCGTATTGATTTTGGAAATCAGTGAAGTCGAGTGCCTTGTCGGCTGTAATGTTTGTATTGAAAGAGATTCCAACACCTTTACGAGCCTTACCAGTTTTAGTAGTAATCAAAACCACACCGTTGGCTGCACGAGCACCATAGAGTGCAGCAGCAGTATTTCCTTTAAGGACAGATATGTTATCAATATCGTCTGGGTTGATGGCAGCTAAACCATCACCTGCGTCATTACCACCCCACATACCAGCAGAACCAAGGTTTGCACTTTCCATAGGCACACCATTGATAACATAAAGAGGCTGGTCGTTACCCAAAAGTGAAGATCCACCGCGAATAACAACACGCGCTGAACCTGCAGCACCTGTAGCTGGTGTAGATACGTTTACACCTGCAACTTTACCAGACAAAGCGTTACCAACGTTTGCGGTTCTTGATTCAGTGAAACGATCACCATTGATCTGAGTAACTGAATAGCCCAACTGGCGCTTGCTTTTTGTCATACCAAAAGAGGTAACGACAATCTCAGCACTGTTGAGTCCTTCTGTTGGCGTCATTGAAATTGTTACAGATGTTTGGTCAGCAGACACTGGTAATTCAGCAGTGTTGAAACCAATAGACGTTACGATCAAAGTAACAGCACCTTTTGCATCAATGCTGAAACTTCCGTCTTCTTTTGCGCTAGCACCAACGTTTGTTCCCTTCACTGCGATAGATGCACCAGCAATGGGTTCGTTGTTTTTGCCGACAATTTTGCCGACAATCTTTCTGTTTTGTGCAAACAGTGTAGTTGCCATAAACAGAAGAGGAATAATTAAATAGCTCTTCATTCTTTTCATAAATAGCAGTTTGTTTGAGATGTTAAATTAACAAACATTTTGATTATAACATGAACTGATTCAATGAATTATATAATTTGATACCATAAAATCAAATTTTATTCATTTCATTTTTGGATTCATCCAATTCAACTAGATTATTTTTTTAATCCTGGGTTCATTGAAATTGAAAATTTAAGCTCCAGAATGATAAAAATTGGTAAAAAAGGGCGAATGGTTACAAAAACAACTATTCTTTTTCAGAGAATTAAAACATATTATAAATTATAATATGATTGATTAGGCTTTGATTCTAATTCAGACTGGCAATACCTTTTAAGCTGGGATATTATTTGATGAGCGGATATTTGGTTTCAAACCAATTCAGGTTGTCTTTTAATCCTTCGTAAAAAAAGAATACTTCGCCACTTGCAGATTGCTTTCTATTGGCACTGACCATTTCGGTCATGAACTCAGGTGTTGCTAATTTTGTTCCAATTTTTACCAGTACACCAGGATAAAAAGCTATTTTTTTATTCCTGTGATATCCTACCTGTTCACTCAACACAGATTCATATGCAATGATATCGTATCGATAACATTGTGGAATTACAGCATCAACCCAACTGCTGTCCACCCATGTAGGCCAATCTTGTAAATACTCTGCAAGCGACCAGGGGTATGGACTTGGAGAAGATGAAATAATCATATTCGGTTTAGCTCCTTTCACCTCTGTGTGCAATCTCTTCATGAATTTATTGAGTCGGTTGGCCCTCCATTTAACCCAAGCCTGATCTTTGTAATCACTTGGAGGAGATTGATTGTTATGCTCAGCTTTGTATTGTGCAACAGTATATGCGTCATAACCAGCAGTGGAAGGCAATGCTGGCAAGCGATCATCTCCCTGAATACCATCAACATCATATTTGCTAACCACTTCCAAAACAAGATTGACAATGAAATCCTGCACTTCAGGTAAAAAAGCATTCAACCAATCAAATCCGTTTTTAACAACGAGTTTACCAGATTGATCCAATGCCGCCCATTCAGGTTTAGCCTTGATGATGGCGCCACCATTTGCACTGTAGGAAGATGAAAAACCATATTCAAACCATGCATGTACTTTGATGCCTGCAGCATGAGCGATATCTATCATTTCTTGTAACGGGTCTCTTCCTGCGAATTTTTCTAGCTGCTTTACTCCTGTGATTGCTCCAAGTGTATTGCTTGGATAGATGGTTCTCGCATTATTATATACAACAATAAATATTTGATTGATCCCAGCCTTTTTACAATTGGCAACCGTTTGTGTAATATTATCTTTTGAGTCTAATGCAGTGCTGGCAGTTGTGGTTACCCATACACCTCTCCATGCATTTGCATCCCAAACAGGGGTAATGGGCGTTGTAGGATTAGTAGTATTGGTATTATTATTGTTATTATTTGTATT
>JAFMEZ010000041.1 GCA_017856455.1 Parafilimonas sp. | reverse complement strand
AGTTATGTAAAAAACCATTTATTGACACAAAATAACACAAAATCCCACTTTCATACCCAATTCTGTCATTCTATATTTTTCCACAGCTGAAATGCAGTCTGGTATTGACTTAAAAGGGAAATATGATCATAATCTGTGCATATGTGAACTTTGGATGTTAATAACAGGTGGATTACCTTAAAAAATTATATGGAAAGCCTATTAACAAGACTAAAAACAGAGGAGTTTGACTACTCATTACCAAGTGATCTGATTGCCTATGAGCCATTGGAAAAACGTGATGCATCCAGATTGATGGTTATAGAAAAAAATGAGATTAAACACGGTTATTATAATGAACTACACAATCATCTTTCTGCAAATGCCCGCCTGGTATTCAACAATACCAAAGTAATTGCAGCACGTCTGCTGTTTAAAAATTTACAACATGCAAACATTGAAATCTTTCTGCTTGAACCTGAAAATGGAGATTACGCATCGCTGCATCAAAAAGAGACATCAACATGGAAATGCCTGATCGGTGGAGCAAAAAAATGGAAAAACAAAGAAGTACTCATAAAACAAATTAATGAAGAGCAGCTCACTATAAATCTAAGTGCAACGCTAGTTGAAAAAAAAGATGACGCTTTTGTTGTAACATTTCAGTGGAATCAATCATTAGCCTTCTATGAAATCCTTGAAAGATTTGGAAACACTCCACTCCCACCTTATATAAAGAGAGAGGCGAACATCAATGATGTTAATCGTTACCAAACCGTATTTGCAACATCAGAGGGCTCTGTTGCAGCTCCAACAGCTGGGCTACATTTCACCAATGATTTATTAGAAAAGCTTAGACAAAAAAATATTCAACTGTCATACTTAACACTACATGTAGGAGCAGGTACATTTAAACCCGTTACAACTTCCTCTATCGCAGAACATACGATGCACAAAGAGTTTTTTGAAGTTACAGTTGATAGTATTGCAGCACTGTGTGATGCTTCATCCAATATTATACCAGTTGGCACCACTTCACTAAGAACATTGGAAAGCCTTTACTGGATAGGATTAAAATTGTATCACGGAATAACAGGTTTAAGTGCGCTGAACAATCTCGAGCAATGGGAGCATTTTAAACTAATGAAACTTGAACAACCTTCTTACATTACAATCTTTAACCATCTGCTGGAAGTGATGAAGAAAAATGGAATGCAAACAATACACGGACATACAGGCATTTGTATAACCCCTGGATATAATTATAAGGTGGCAAAAGGACTCATTACTAACTTTCACCAACCACAATCTACATTGCTTTTAATCATTGCATCAATGCTTGGAGACCAATGGAAAAATGTATATAAAATTGCTATTGAAGAGAAATATAGATTCCTTAGTTATGGAGATGGTATGTTGATTCTAATGTAATACTCAACGCAATGGAATCTTTACCGTGAAAGTACTGCCGACACCCAGTGAACTGGATACCTCTATTGTACCGCGATGGGCTTCAACCATCTTTTTTGTATAATTTAATCCTAATCCAAACCCTTTTACATTGTGAACATTCCCCGTATGAGCTCTGTAAAATTTATCAAAAACTTTTGATACTGTATCCTTCGACATACCTAAACCATTATCCTTCACAACAATGACGATATTATTTTTATCATTATAAGTTGAAATATCAATAACCGGATCAATATCCTCTTTACTGTATTTTAAAGCATTGTCAATTAAATTACTGATCATATTCATAAAATGAACGGGATGGCCTGCCACTCCATCATTTTGGGCTTCTAAGTGAAATTGAATTTTTGCATTTTTCTCTTCCACTTGAAGTGTGAACTTATCTTGAATTTTTCCTAACACTTCATGCACCTGTAATGCTTTCATATCCTTCAACACCTGATTGACATCCAATTGTGCAGCCTGTAGAATTTGCTCAACCTGCGTATTCATCCTACTGTTTTCAGTCTTGATAATCTGACCAATACTCAATAATTGCTCACGATTGCCGATGATTTTTTCATTCTTCAATGTATCGACCGCAATAGAAATTGTTGCTAATGGCGTTCTCAATTCGTGTGTCATGTTGTTGATGAAATCAGTTTTCATCTCACTCAATTTTTTTTGAGTGAGTATTGTACGAATAGTTAAATAAAATGCTGCAATGATTATCAATGTGAATAGCACTGCAAACAAAATCATCCAACTGACTGACTTCAGTACAAAATCCTGGATATCATATATCACCAAAACCAATTTTTCCTGAGGCATATATGGACGGGCTTCTTCATCTGGAAGTGTCATTAATGGCCATACATGTAATAAATAATTCGCGGAATCTTTCATGCCTTCTTCATAATACTTCATGTAATTAGGAGAGGCCAATTCTGGACCCATATTATTTAGGTTCGACAGCACAGCAAATTCAAATTTGGCTCCTTTCAATCCATTGACTTCAAAAGCCTTTGCAATTTTTTTCTGTATTTCATCTACTGTAAAATGTTCAGCAATAGTTTGCGGACCAAAAAATTCGAGCACATTATCTTGTGCGCCTTTTGGCAGTACATCTAATGGAATATTAGGTGCAAACTTCATTTTTTCTTCTACTAGAGACTCAACAACCTCAAACTCTACCATCTCAACTTTGTTTGCAATTTGTTCATTTTTGATAGTAATAACATTTTTCAACCATGAGTATTGAATCAGAATGATTCCGATCAATGAAACCGTTGTGAGTACTGTTATCAATCCAAAAATTCTTTTCATCATTCAACAAAAATAAGTGTGCAGATGACTAAAGATAAATAAAGAGAATTTATTTAACTTAGGTTTATGATCGATTTTACATGTGGCACATTGCTTATTGCAGAACCCTTCATGAAAGATCCAAACTTTCAACGTTCTGTGGTTTTATTATGTGAACATGAATCCACAGGTAGTTTTGGCATAACCATTAATAGATTGACAAAAGATCTCTTGGGTGATTTTATCCCCGATTGCGAAAACCTTGCATGTCCTGTTTTCGATGGTGGACCGGTAGGCAAAGACAATATGCATTTTTTACATACACGTCCTGACCTCATTGAAGGAGGAAAAAAACTTATTGATGGAATTTATTGGGGAGGGGATTTTCAAGCGGCAGTGGATGCCTTGCATCAAAAAGAAATTTTGAACGATGAAATCAGATTTTACTTGGGATATGCAGGATGGGAAGAGAAACAGTTAAATGATGAAATGGATGAAAAAAGTTGGCTAACCATAAAGGCCAAACCTTCAATTGTATTTCATAAAAATCCTTCTCAAATTTGGAAAGAGTCCATCAAACAATTGGGGAAAGCATTTCACCCAGTTGCCAACTACCCTCTAGACCCTTCTTATAATTAATTTGATTGCTTGACGCGTGAAGAAAGTAGAGTAATCATGATTCCAAGAATAACAACAACGACCAAAGCACTTCTCAATCCAATTTCATGAGCAATGAATCCGATTGCTGGAGGTCCAACTAAAAATCCTGTAAAACCAACACTGCTGACTGCAGCCAATGCAACTGAAGGTGCCATATCTTTTGTTTTGGCAGCTAACATATAAACAATTGGAATAACGGAAGAAACTCCAAAGCCGACCAGAGCAAATCCCATCATTACTGTTGAAGGAAATGAGAATGAGAGAGAAAGCAACATGCCCAAAACAATCAACATTCCATTCATCTTTAACACAGTAGAATGCTTAAAAGATTGAACAAGTTTGTCCCCCATCAAACGACCAGCCGCCATGCACATTGCAAATGCGGTATATCCAGTAGTACTGATTGAATTCAACTCATGTATCACTTGTCGATAGTACAAAGAACTCCAATCTGCCATAGCTCCTTCAGACATCGCAACACAAAAACAAATTACTCCCAGCAGTATCAATTTTTTATTGGGCAACACAAAGACTTTTGCAGAAGTATCGTCGACACTTTCATCTGGGATTAAAAAAAATGAACCAGCTATTATGATGACTGCTGCAATCATTGAAACAATAGTAAAATGCACTGCCGTGCTGTATCCCATTTTCATCGTCCATCCACTGATTGCAGCAGCACTGAATGCACCAATGCTCCACATCGCATGAAGACTGGATAAAATTGGTTTATTGATTCGATGCTGAATAGATATGCCCTGTGAATTCATTGAGATGTTTCCAAAGTTGCCAATCATACCAAATCCAAATAAAATAAATGAAAGTGCAAAGACTGTATCAGCAATTGCTATGGAATACAATAATATTGTGTAAATCAAAGCCGAAGCAATCGACATTATTCTGCTGCTTAAACGATGAACCAGCCATCCTGAAAATGGCAATGCAGCCAAAGCTCCAAATGGCAGCATAAACAATACACCCCCAAGTTCAGCTTCATTTAAATGAAATTTGTCTTTTACCTGTGGAATCCTTGATGCCCAACTGGAAAAAATAAATCCCAAAATATAAAAATAGATGGAAATTGAAGGCCGTGTGTAAGAGGAAGTTTTCTGCACACACAAAAATAACTGATCTGATTAAATTAATTGAACAAACTGAAAAAGATGATGTTGTAACTTCACGGTAATTATTTTCTATGAAACATTTTTGGATTTACATTTTCATTTTACTGATGGTCTCATGTAAAAAAGGAACGATAGATTGCTGCCTACCTCCGGTAGTAAGCACTCCTAGTATCTCCATTGAGGGAGTTAGTTTATCTGAGGGGAATAATGGCACAAGTGAATTCGCATTCATTATAAAATTAAATAACGCATCCAGTCAAACTGTGTCGGTCAAAGCCACAACAGTAGAAGGCACTGCCAAAGCAACTGCTGATTTTGCTGCAGTCGACAAAACCATTACCATCTCTCCGGGTGAAACCAGTGTAAAAGTTATTGTGAATGTTGTAGCTGATGAATTTAAAGAGGCTGACGAAGATTTTCAATTGATGCTTTCAGAACCTAGTAACGCTACGCTTGCGACCGCTGTTGCTGGTGCATTTATTATGAATGATGATACAAAAATTCAAGTTGTTGAAACCGGTTACACATCGCCAACAAGTTATACAGGAATGAGTTTAGTATGGGCCGATGAATTCAATGGAACAGCCTTGAATACAGCTGATTGGAATTATGATATCGGTGATGGTTGTCCAAATTGTGGTTGGGGTAATAATGAATTACAATACTATACAGCCGGTGATAACCTTTACTTTCAAAATGGTAAAATGATTATTGAGGCCAGAAAGGAAAATAAAAATGGCAAGAGTTATACTTCTACAAGACTCAATACCATGAATAAAAAATCCTTCAAATTTGGACGTGTAGATGTTAGGGCTAAGATCCCGTACGGACAAGGAATTTGGCCAGCGATATGGATGTTGGGTGATAATTTCACTACTGCAGGATGGCCAGCTTGTGGCGAAATTGATATTTTAGAAGTACTTGGGCAGCAACCATCAAAGATTTATTCAACCATACATTTTAAATCAGGCAATACAAGTGCAAGGATTGAAAAAAGTCTTGTGATGCCCTCTTCATTGGCGGATGAATTTCATGTATATAGTCTTCTCTGGGAAAAAGATAAAATCGTTACAATGGTAGACGATAAGGTGATAGCAGAGTTCAATGCCGCAATGGTTTCAGCAACTTATCCCTTCAATGAAAAGTTTTTCGTTATTATCAATACAGCAGTAGGGGGAAATTGGCCAGGCAGTCCAAATAACACAACATATTTCCCGCAATTTATGATGCTAGATTATATCAGGGTATTTCAATAAAGATTTTACTGAGCAACTTCAGATGCATTTTCCAACAACACAGTAGCCTTGTTGTTGAGCACCTCAATGAACCCACCAGAAATACTGTATGAAGTTGTTTTGCCTTTATTATCCAGAAGAATTTTGATTGTTCCATTCTTAAGTGCACTTACCAATGGAGCATGCTTATCAAGAACTTCAAAAGAACCACTTACACCAGGGAGTTGTATTCCATATACTTCTCCCGTGTAAATCTTTTTTTCTGGTGTCAATATTTCAATTTGCATCAAATAAACTTATAAGGTTGATTATGCTTTTGCAGCTTCCATCATCTTCTTACCTTTCTCAATTGCATC
The DNA here is from genome assembly GCA_017856455.1 of Parafilimonas sp. Lineage (GTDB taxonomy): Bacteria > Bacteroidota > Bacteroidia > Chitinophagales > Chitinophagaceae > Pollutibacter. The sequence continues at coordinate 7,374 of JAFMEZ010000041.1, read as the reverse complement.
TTCAATGGTTCCAACAAGGTTGAACGCTGCTTCTGGATATTCATCCACTTCACCATCCATGATCATATTGAATCCTTTGATCGTATCCTCGATGCTTACAAACACACCTTTTAAACCTGTGAATTGTTCTGCAACGTGGAATGGCTGACTCAAGAAACGCTGTACTTTTCTAGCACGGGATACTGTGAGCTTATCTTCTTCACTCAATTCATCCATACCAAGAATCGCAATGATGTCTTGAAGTTCTTTATAACGCTGTAAAATTAACTTAACTCTGTTGGCACAGTTGTAATGCGCCTCACCAACAATCATTGGAGTAAGAATCCTTGAAGTTGAATCCAATGGATCAACCGCAGGATAGATTCCCAAGTCGGCAATCTTACGACTCAATACGGTTGTTGCGTCCAAGTGCGCGAATGTAGTTGCTGGCGCCGGGTCTGTCAAGTCATCCGCAGGAACATAAACTGCCTGCACTGATGTGATAGATCCATTCTTAGTAGAAGTAATTCTTTCCTGCATCAATCCCATTTCAGTTGCCAACGTTGGCTGATAACCCACCGCAGATGGCATACGTCCTAATAACGCAGAAACCTCAGAACCTGCTTGTGTGAAACGGAAGATATTATCAACGAAGAATAAAATGTCCTTCCCTTTTCCAGTACCATCACCATCTCTGAAATATTCAGCAATGGTCAATCCACTCAATGCAACGCGTGCACGTGCTCCAGGAGGCTCGTTCATTTGTCCGAATACGAAAGTCGCCTTTGAATCTTTCAAACCATTCATGTCCACTTTCTCTAAATCCCATCCACCTTCTTCCATGCTATGTTTGAAATCGTCACCGTATTTCATGATACCTGCTTCGATCATCTCTCTCAACAAGTCATTCCCTTCACGTGTACGCTCACCCACTCCGGCGAATACCGATAATCCACCATATCCTTTTGCAATGTTGTTGATCAATTCCTGAATCAATACTGTTTTTCCTACTCCTGCACCACCGAACAATCCGATCTTACCACCTTTAGCGTATGGCTCGATCAAGTCGATTACTTTGATACCAGTGAAAAGTACTTCGGATGCAGTACTCAAGTCTTCAAATTTTGGTGGCTTAGCATGTATCGCTCTACCGTTTGCTTTAGAAACAGCAGGTAATCCATCGATTGGGTCGCCAGTAACGTTGAAAAGACGTCCATTGATTGCTTCACCAGTAGGCATTGAGATTGCCTTTCCGGTATCGATAACTTCAGTACCTCTGATCAACCCCTCTGTACCATCCATCGCAACACATCTTACACTGTCCTCACCAAGATGCTGCTGGACCTCCATCACGAGGGTTTCACCGCTCTCTCTTTTGAGTTCAAGGGCGTTATAAATTTCTGGGAGTTGACCTTCAAAATGAACGTCTACTACCGCACCAATCACCTGTTTTACTTTTCCTTTGTTTGACATGTTTTATGGTTGAAATGGATAAAATTATATTTCAGGGCGCAAAGGTAAGCCAGGTGCCGAGATTCTAAAAATTAACAACCATAAATTTTCTAACAATTGGCCCAGATCAGAGCAAACCATGTAAAATAGCGGCCAAAACAGCACCTAAAATAGGACCAACTACCGGTACAAGGGCATATTTCCAATCACTTGGGCCCTTGTGGGGTATTGGTAAAAAAGCGTGGATAATCCTGGGACCTAAATCACGGGCTGGATTTATTGCATATCCCGTAGGGCCGCCCATACTCAAGCCAATTCCCAACACCAAAAGGGATACAGGCAATGCGTCTATAGACCCTAACTTAAGCTCCCCTTTGTGGATATAGAATACAGATAGCATGAAAATAAATGTCGCAATTGCCTCGGTCAATATATTTTGAAATGGTTTTCGTATTGCAGGTCCAGTTGAAAAAACACCCAAAATTGATGCGGGATCTTTTGTTGAATCAAAATGGTCTTTATATGCCAGCCAGGTCAGTATCGAACCAATAAATGCCCCTAAAAATTGCGCAAGCAGATACTCGGGTACCAATGCCCACTCGAAATCACCTGCTACTGCTAGTGCAATCGTGACAGCTGGATTCAAATGTGCACCACTGATATCTGCTGAAATAAAAACTCCTACAAAAACAGCGACAGCCCAACCAAATGCCACAACAATGAGCCCAGCATTATTCCCCTTTGTTTTTTCCAATGCTATGTTTGCAACTACACTCAGGCCCAAGGTGATGAGCACTGCAGTTCCAATTAATTCAGCGAGAAAAGGTGTCATGGCAAAAATTTATTTAATTAAGATAAAACTTTTTTTATTGCGGAAGATAGCATCTGGCCAAATCATCAAAAGTGCTCACTTGTTGTGCCACCCATTCTGCATCTTTCCCTAATTCAACAGCCATAATTTCTGCAACTTTTCTAGTGGAACTTATTGCAGCTTGTGCATCAATAAATAACATACGAGATCTTCTTGCAAGAACATCTTCTACCTGAAGCGCCATTTCATTTCTCACATGCCAAATCACTTCAGCTTTTGTGAGTTGATGATCGGGATGGATTTTTTCAGAAAGAGATTGATCAGCTTGCATCATTTTTTCAATCTGCCTTGCATCTGTTCCATATATCTCCAAAGATGGATGCATATCAGATCGATGCTGATAACCATGAAGACGTAAATTTCTAGTTGCACATTTAATTTTTGGAAGCTTGGCAACGAATACTGCATTGTTAAGCGCATCTTTTGCCATTTTCCTGTATGTAGTCCATTTGCCGCCAGTTATCGTGATCAAGTTTGATTTTGAAACGATTATGGTGTGATCTCTTGAAGCGAGTGCTGTATTTTTATTATTTGACGTTTTTACCAATGGTCTCAATCCGGCGTAAATGGATTTTATATCTGAACGAAGGATTTTTCTATCGTTGTATAAATTGAAATGCTCAATGATAAATTGAATTTCTTCCTCCAGCGCAATTGGTTCATCACTGATTGAATGGATGGGTGTATCTGTTGTTCCAAGTACTACATGATTTTGCCATGGAACAGCAAAAAGCACTCTTCCATCTTTTGTTTTTGGAATCATGAGTGCATAATCTGAAGTAAAAAATTTTCTATCAACAACCAAATGAATGCCTTGAGATGGCATAACTGCTGCAGGAGATGAAGCATCATCCATGTCGAGTATTTCATCAACAAATACGCCTGTTGCATTGATGACTGACTTGGCATGAATTATATAAGCAGCATTCGATACTTCATCAATAAATTGAACGCCTGAAATTTTTTCTTCCGTCTTGATTAGTCCAACAACATTTGCGTAATTCAATACTACTCCACCTAGATCATTTGCAGTAAGTGCAAGCGATATTGAAAACCTTACATCGTTGAATTGTCCATCTGCATAAGAAACTCCTCCCCTTAATCGCTTTGCATGTACTGATGGTATTTTTTGTAAGACTGATTTTTTACTTAACAACTTTGTACGAGCAAGACTCAACTTGCCAGACAAAAGATCATAGAGAAATAATCCAATGGCATAAAACCATTTATCGAAATATGAATAAACAGGAATTATGAAATTTTGAACTTTTGTAAGATGTGGAGCATTATTCAACATAAATCCTCTTTCACGCAACGCCTCTATCACCAGTTTGATATTCCCTTGTGCAAGATACCTCACACCGCCGTGCACTAATTTTGTACTTCTACTTGAAGTTCCTTTAGCAAAATCATTTTTTTCCAAGAGCAGTATCTTGAATCCACGTTGCGCTGCATCGACTGCAATGCCGAGTCCGGTTGCACCTCCTCCAATAACCACCACATCCCATTGTTGGGTTTGATTGATTTTTTCAAATGCATTTTTTCTACTCAACATGCATTACGAATTTCAAGATTTACTCCAAGCAAGCACTGCATGAATTGCTCGCTGCCAGAGGTTCAGTTTTACTTTTTTAAATGTTTCATCCATCTTAGGATTGAATCTTCCCGAAACTTTCCATTGTGAGGATATTTCATCAATTGATTTCCAATATCCAACTGATAATCCGGCAAAGTATGCTGCACCTAAAGCTGTTGTTTCGATTACCTCAGGTCTCAACACTTGTACGCCCAAAATATCTGATTGAAATTGCATCATCAAATCATTGACAGTAGCTCCACCATCCACCCTTAATTCTGCAATTGGCAATCCTGCATCTGCCTCCATTGCTTTCAAAACATCATAGGTTTGAAATGCAATGCTTTCAAGTGTTGCTCTGGCAATATGTGCGTCCGTTGTTCCTCTTGTTATTCCAAAAATCGTTCCGCGGGCGTGTGGGTCCCAATGTGGTGCACCCAATCCAGCATAGGCAGGAACAACAACAACACCATCTGTATCACTGACAGAACTTGCCAATTGTTGAACCTCTGCTGAGCTGCGAATGATTTTCAGCCCATCTCTCAGCCACTGAACCGCGGCACCAGCGATGAACACACTTCCTTCTAATGCATAATTAACCTGTCCATTTATTTTCCAAGCAATGGTGGTGAGTAAGTTATTATTTGATTGTACAAACTTGCCTCCGGTATTCATTAGCATGAAACATCCCGTACCATAGGTATTTTTAACCATCCCCACTTGGGTGCACATTTGTCCAAACAATGCTGATTGCTGATCTCCTGCCATACCTGCAATTGGAACATCACTCATTCCGATTGCACTTGCATAACCAAACACTTCGCTATTGCTGCGAACGTCGGGTAAGATATTTGCTGGTATATCTAATATGTTAATCAATTGTTCATCCCATTCCAGTGTTTGCAAATTGAACAACATGGTTCTGGAAGCATTGCTAACGTCAGTTGCATGAACTTTTCCCTCTGTTAATTTCCACAACAGCCAAGTATCTATTGTTCCAAATGCCAGTTCACCATTTTTTGCCATCTCTCTCGCTCCGCTAACATGATCCAAAATCCATTTGATTTTAGTGCCAGAAAAATAAGCGTCTACCACTAAACCAGTCTTTGACTGAATTATACCTGCATGTCCATTTCTTTTCAATTCGTCACAATAATCCGCTGTTCTTCTATCTTGCCAAACAATTGCATTGTAGATAGGCAATCCAGTTTTTTTATTCCAAACTACTGTTGTCTCTCGTTGATTGGTAATTCCAATAGCAGCAATATTTTCTGCTTTTAGCGAGGCTTTTAACAATGCTTCTTTGGCAACGCTACCCTGACTTGCCCATATTTCCATTGGATCGTGTTCGACCCATCCTGGTTGTGGAAAAATTTGTTTGAATTCTTTCTGGGCAATGGAACAGATATTTCCACCCTGATCAAAAACGATAGCCCTGGAACTTGTTGTTCCCTGATCAAGTGATAGAATAAATTTTTTCATGCGAGTAAAATGCGAATTTATTTTTTGGAACTAAGGAGTTATACAATTTACGATTAAATTGCAAGTCGATGGAAAACTTCGTTGTCTCTGCCAGAAAATATAGACCCCAGCATTTTTCAACTGTAGTGGGACAATCCCATATCACCACCACATTGAAGAATGCCATCCTTCAAAACCATTTGGCCCATGCCTTTTTGTTTTGCGGACCCAGAGGTGTAGGCAAAACAACATGTGCCAGGATACTTGCCAAAACAATCAATTGTGAAAAGCTTGGAAAAGATGGAGAAGCTTGTGATCAATGCAACTCATGTCAATCTTTCAATAAAGGCGCATCGTTTAATATCCATGAACTTGATGCTGCCAGCAATAATTCAGTCGACGATATTCGAGAGCTGATTGAACAGGTAAGATTCGCTCCTCAGGCTGGCAAGTATAAAATATATATTATTGACGAGGTTCATATGTTGAGTGCATCCGCATTTAATGCATTCTTGAAAACACTTGAAGAACCTCCTGCCCATGCCATCTTTATATTGGCTACAACAGAAAAACATAAGATTCTTCCCACCATACTTTCCCGTTGTCAGATATTCGATTTTAAAAGAATCACCCCTGCTGATATCGTGGCTTATTTGGAAGAGATTACATCAAAAGAAAAAATTACTGCTGAGCATGCAGCACTTCAACTCATTGCTCAAAAGAGTGATGGTTGTATGAGAGATGCACTGAGCATTCTTGATAAAATTGTAAGCTTCACCAATGGTCAACTGGCCTATGCATCAACTTTAGAGCATTTAAACATATTGGACGAAGAATACTTTTTTCAATTCCTTGAACTCTTGGAAAAAGAAGATCTTCCAGGTGTTCTTAGCTTGTACGATGAGATTGATCAAAAGGGATTTGAAGGTGATACCGTACTTAACCTTTTCTCATCCTTCTTAAGAAATTTACTGATCAGCAAAGATGCGAGGTCAATTGGGTTACTTCAAGTGGTAGAGGCTTTCAGAAAAAAATACATAGCGGCCGCCAGTAAGATTTCAACACCCTATATCATTGGTGCGCTCAACATATTGAATGAAGCAGAAATTGGATTCAAACAAGCAAGAAACAAAAAATTACATGTTGAGTTTCATTTGATCCGTCTCACCTATTTACAACAAGCAGTGAATTTCATTCAAGATGATGGTGTTGCTAAAAAAAAACGACTTGATGAAGTAAAACCTGTCGCTTTTAAACAAATTGGATTTGTTGAAATAAAAGACAAAAAGATTAAGTCCCCTGAAACTTCAAGTCCCCTTCCAAAAAAACAAGAAGCGATATTAAAAATTGAAGCCTCTATCATTGAAGAGAAAAAATCAATCCCAGAAAAAGATATCATCCCATCTGAGAAAGCAAAAGAAGCTGGGGCGCTTAAAAAAATCAGAGAACAAATTCTGCATCGTAAGCTTGAACCTCAACAAATAAAATCACTCACCCAGGATGCTCTTTTTGAAGCATGGGATGGTTATTTGCAAAAATTACAGGAGAATAATCAGGTGACGAGTCACCATAACCTCAGAACATCCACCATTAGCGTTATCAACGAATCTCAATTTGATGTATTTGTTACCTCAAGAATCCAGCAGCAGTTTGTAGAGTCTGAACGCACAAACCTCCTAATTTACATACAGGACCGATTTAATAATCCAAAAATTCAATTCAGCATTACCTTGGATGCAGAGGCAGAAAAGGACCCTATGCCAGCCGAGCAAAGCCTCTCTCAACGAGATCAGTACTTAAAGATGATCTCTATGTATCCTTTGGTAAAGGAAATGAGGGATCAATTGAATCTTGACCTTGACTACTAAGCCTTTCAACTCTTTGTTCACAGGCGTGGTGCATTTAGTCAAATTGACGTAATTTCGGCCTTCCAATTTATTAATCAACAAAACCTTATCTGCGATATGGCGGAAGTGATCAGAATGCCTCTCCTGAGTGATACCATGACGGAAGGAAAAATTGTGAAATGGAATAA